>DAIEHI010000084.1 GCA_027355725.1 Acidimicrobiaceae bacterium | reverse complement strand
GGAAGATAGGCCTGCACGACGATGCCAGCCTCCAGTGTCCGGTAGCGTTGCTCACTCAACACGCGCTGAAAGACGGCCACCGTGAGCTCGAGGTCGCGGAACTCCTCCATGTCGAGATTGACGAACTTGGCCGTGTCGAATTCAAGCGCTGCGTCATAGAGGGTTCTCAGTTTCTCTGCGATGCGATTCGCTTCCTCGTCGAAGGCGACCTGATTTATCTGGGCGCAGATCGAACTGATTTTGACCGACACGTACTCAATGTCATGACGACGAAGCAGCGCAATCACCGCTTCGAGACGAGCCTGGGCCTCGTCATCGCCGAGCACCGCCTCACCGAGCAGATTGACGTTGACCGTGACACCTTCACGTCGTCGTCGAGCAATGTGTCGAGAGAGAGCCTTGCCATCAGCTGAAATGACGAAGCCTGAGAGTTCCCTGCGCACTCGCGCCGACACCATGGACATCACGAGGCCCGGCGCGAAACCACCGAGCATCGTTCCGAACTTGAGCAAGAATCGATCAACGGGACCGAGGAAGTGAAAGTTCGTGGTGTGACTGACCACCGCAGCGAGTCGACGTGCCGCGCGGCGATGGTCACGAATCCTGAGCACCTCATCGGTGAGCGAGAGCATGAACGAGAGACCCTCGGGCTGTTGGAGGAGCCGACTGATCCTCTTCGCTTGGCGAAGCTCACGCTTGCTTCGAGCGTCGTGCGCGTCGCGGATGAACGTGCCCGCGAGCGTCACCGCCTTCGCGGCTAGGACGCCATCGTCGAGCGTTGGCTGCGATGGCGTGAGCGGAGATGGTTCGTAACTGGCTTTCACGAAGGCAGTCTGATTGACTCGCGCTAGACCTGTCTTGTGCGTATCGATACAGTTTCGTGTCGAATTGGTTCAAGTAACGCGTGCTAGGACGCGAAAGGGGGGCGAAGAGCGATGCCAGAGGAACTGCCTCGTGGAGCCATGGAACTCGCCGCGGTCTTTGAGGGGATACCCCGGGTCATGTTCTCGTTGAAAGACCTCCAGGGTCGGTACCTCATTGTCAACGAAGCGTTCGCCGAGCGGGCCTCGGTTGCCAGCATTGCTGAGGTCATTGGCAAGACCGCGAGCGACCTCTTCGCGCCCGAGCTCGCCATCTCCTACGCTGCCCAGGACGCTGCGGTGCTGGCCAGCGGTCATCCCGTTCGTCGCCAGCTCGAACTGATCACGCGCCCCGACGGATCACTCGGCTGGTTCATCACCAACAAATCTCTCTTGCACGATTCCAGGGGAGAACCCGTGGCCATCGCTGCAGTCTCGGTCGATGAGCAGACGCCGGCCGATCGCGCCGGGATGAGGGGACTCGAGGTCGCCCTCGCGACCGCTCACGAACGCTTTCGTGAGCAGATCACCGCATCGGACCTCGCCGACGCCGCGGGAATGTCGACGTCAATGCTGGAGCGTCGCATGCAGCGCCTCGTCGGACTCGCGCCAAGTCGCTTGATCGTTCGCGTGCGCGTCGAGGAGGCCATCTATCGCGTAGTGCGCAGCGAGCGCTCGCTCGCCGACATCGCCATGGAGTGTGGATTCACTGATCAAGCGGCAATGAGCCGACGCATCAAGGAGTTCCTCGGCGTCTCACCGCGAAGTCTTCGTGAGGTCCGAGCTCGCGACTGAGTTCGACCCCGACGCCGTCTTCTTCAACCGAGTCCACGCAACATCACATTCCAGTAGTACGCCGGTAACCCGTATCGCTTGAGTAACCACATGTCCGACCGCTCGCGCTGGGTGTTGATGAACGGGATCGTTGGATGAGGTGTCAGGCTGTAATCGAACTCCGCCAACAGCATCTTGCCGCGTGCGGTCGTGAACGGGCACGCCGCGTACCCGTCGTAGCGCGCCGTGGGCTCTCGTCCGCCAAGCATGGCGAGTACGTTCGAGACGACTACCGGCGCCTGTCGACGGATCGCCGCGCCGGTCTTTGAGTTCGGCGCGTCACAGACGTCACCGAGCGAGTAGATCTCGGGGTATCGCACGTGGTTCAGTTGGTGTCGGTCGACCGGGATCCAACCCAGTGGATTCTCGCCCGTAAGGGGGCTCTCGCGCACGAACTGGGGTGCCCGCTGCGGTGGCGCAACGTGCAAGAAGTCGTAGCCGAGGGTCTCTGTGACTTTGCCGGAGGAATTCGTCACCTCAAAGGTCGCCGTGCGCGCGTCGGGATCGACCCGCACCAGTTCATTGGAGAATCGGGTGTTGATGCCGTAACGCTCGACCACTCCCTCGAGGACCCGCGCGAACTCTGGCACGCCGAAGATCCCACCGGCGCCGGTCGCGAAGGTGACGTTGATGCCCTTCAGCACTCCGGTGCGCTGCCAGAAGTCGCTCGCCATGTACGTTGCCTTCTGGGGTGCGCCGGGGCACTTGATCGGAGTTGCGGGAGCCGCGAAGAGCGCGTCACCCCCGCGGAATCGACGAACGAGTTCCGCGTTCTTCGGTGCAAGGTGCGCTGCGTAGTTGGAAGCGGCGTGGTTGGTCAGCATGGCTTCACTCAATCCCGGGACCACGTCCCAGGCCAGTTCAATGCCGGGGCACACGATGAGTGCGTCGTAGGTGACGAGCGCCCCCGATGCGGTTCGAAGTGTTCGTTCCTCAGGGTCGAATTCGCTCACCGCATCTTGGATCCAACGCACACCCTTGGGCACGACGCTCGACTGGGGACGCTTTGTGCGTTGCATGTTCGTGATGCCCGCACCGACGAGGGTCCACAAGGGTTGGTAGAAGTGGTCGCGCGCGGGATCGATGAGGGCAACGTCGTCCTCTCCCGCGCGGCGCAAGCGCGCAGCGACGCTCACGCCGGCCGTTCCGGCGCCGACGATGACTATCCGGTGGTGCATGACTTCTCCTCAGAACGTCAATACATGACTAATTCAATCAACATTATATAAATTCAAGGAGGGACGCAACTTCTCCCTGACGGGAACGCATTGTTGACAGCGACGTACCCGGCCCACGAAACCATCGCGCGCCGAGTCAGCAGTCGATCTTGAACACCAGCTCTTCTCGAGTGTCGTCCACGCGCAAATCGCCAACCGGCGCAAAGCCAACCTTCTCGACAACGCGAAGTGACGCACGATTCGTGGCCTGGACGGTCGCGAACACGCTGGGTTCACCTTGCTCGCGAGCCCATCCGACCAAAGCACTCGCGACCTCACTCGCGTACCCAGTATCTCGATAGGAGGGCAAGATCCGATAGCCAATCTCAGCGCGCCCCACATCGAAAGGGTGTCCGTGGAAACCACAGTCGCCAATGATCATCGCGTCGTCTTTGCGTACGACTGCCCTCAAGAACCACCCGCTCAATGATCCGCGCTCGCGCATGCGCCTGAGATGGACCTCGAGGAATCCTTGGCCGAGCACTTCAACGAATTCGCTTGAAAATGAAAGACTCTGCACATCCCCCGCGACCTCGAGTTCTCCGTCGATGAGTGCTTCAACGGTTTCTTCCATGAGCGGGACAAGGAGCAGTCGTTCGCTCTCGATGACGGGCGCGAGTGGCACATGGCGAGCATATCGACGAGCATCACAATTCACGAGTTTCGTACTCTTCGCCCGTCCGCCACTCACTCTGCCCTGACCCAGCGATCGCACCAGTCAGCGGGCGCTGCGCGGTGCACGTGGTGAGTACGTCCTTCCCAGACGCCACAACTCGACGAAACCCAGCGCTGGTGCTTCATCGACGAATGAACTTCTTCTCCAGTTCGACGGCGAACAGGATTGAGACTGAGGCGAGAATAACGACGACCATCTGTGCCACACTGAGTGAACTCGTGTGAAAGACCCTCTGAAGTGGCGCAAAATACACCACGAGCAATTGGACCATCAGGGTCAAGGCAACGCTCACGTACAACCACGGATTGGTGGTGACGCTCATACGAAAGAAGCTTTCGCGCTCTGAACGTACCGCGAGGGAATGGGCGAGTTGCAGCAATGCCAACGTCGTGAACACCATTGTCTGCCACGGCCATCCGGCCGCGCGCGCAGCCGCCTCCAACGTGAGCACGACACCCGCCATGAACAGTCCCACCCAGACAACGTGCTGCCACAACCCCCGGGCAAACAGCGACTCCGAGCGCGGTCGAGGTCGGCGACGCATCGCAGTCGATTCAAGGGGCTCCAATCCGAGGGCAATCGCGGGCAACCCGTCGGTCACCAAGTTCATCCAGAGAATCTGCACGGCCAGTAACGGGATTGGCAGTCCCAAGAGTGGTGCGAGGAACATCACCCACAGCTCTCCAATATTCGTGCTGAGTAGGTATCGGATCACTCGCCGGATGTTGTCATAGATACGTCGGCCTTCCTCAACTGCGTTCACTATCGTGGCGAAGTTGTCATCGGCGAGCACCATGTCGGCGGCCTCTTTGCTCACGTCGGTACCACTGAGGCCCATGGCGATGCCGATGTCGGCTTGTCGAAGCGCCGGTGCATCATTGACCCCGTCACCCGTCATCGCCACGACCGCGCCCTGGCGTTGCCACGCGCCAACGATGCGAAGCTTGTCCATCGGTGAGACCCGAGCGTAAATGAAGACGCCGCGTACCCTTGCGTCGAGTTCGGCGTCGTCAAGTCTCGAGAGTTCCTCACCCGAGAGGATCTCGTCTTCGCCAACCGCAAGTCCGATCCACCCCGCGACCGCCGCAGCCGTCGCCGAGTTGTCTCCAGTGATGATGACAGTGTCGATGCCGGCATCACGACACTCGACGAGCGCCGCTGGCACCTCGAAGCGAGGTGGATCCGCCATGCCGACCAGACCAACGAGATGCAGTTCTGCCTCGAGGGCAGCGGTGTTGGCCGTGACACTGCGGTCCGCTAACGCCAGAACCCGAAGGCCATCAATAGTCCATCGCTCGACGATCTCGTGGGCGGCCGCGGCGCACTCGCCGGCCGCGAGCGCCGAAATGACCGACTCAAAGGCACCCTTGGTCAAGACGTTCAACTGCGCGCCACTGCGGTGCACTGTGGTCATTCGTCGACGGTTGGCGTCAAAGGGTAGTTCTTCGATACGTGGTCGCGAGCCACGTAATGAGCTCGCGTCGATCCCACACTTAGCCGCGAAGGCGACCAGCGCACCCTCGGTCGGGTCACCGACTACTTCCCATGGATCATTGAAATGTTGGGGCGCTCGTAGCGTCGCGTCATTACACAGCGCGGCAACGCTCGCCAATCGCTCCATGAAGGGATCGTCGTCAATTTGAACCAGTCCAGTGATCTCACCCTCAGGGGAATAGCCGACTCCCGTGACCTCGTATTTACCACAGGGCGTCCAGGCTCGCACCACCTGCATCCGGTTCTGGGTCAGCGTTCCCGTCTTGTCGGTGCAGATCACGTCAACCGATCCGAGCGTCTCAACCGCAACGAGCTTTCGAATAAGGACTCGGCGCTCGGCCATCCTTCGTGCACCCAACGCCAAGGCGACCGTGATCACCGCCGGTAGCCCTTCGGGTATTGCCGCCACCGCGAGGCTCACCGAAGTGATGAACATCTCTCGCAGACGTTCGCCTCGTAACAGACCTATCGCGAAGACAATGGCGCACACGCCAATGGCGCCAAGAGCCATCTGGCGAGCTAGGGTACCCAGGCGCGCTTGCAGCGGCGTGGCAACCTCGCTTCGCACCGCGAGCAGATCCGCGATCAGCCCCAGTTCGGTGTCACCTCCGACCGCCACCACCAAACCAGTCCCGCGTCCGAACGTCACCGCTGTTCCCTTGAAGGCCATGTTGCTTTGCTCGTCTATCGCCAGCACGCCACGGGTCTCTAATCGCTCGCTCGACTTGAGGGCTGACTCGGACTCGCCCGTGAGGGCGGCCTGGGCGATTCGTAGGTTGTGCGTCTCGCTCAAGCGCAGGTCCGCTGGAACGAGATCACCCGCACCCAGCTGCACCACGTCACCGAGTACGACGTCACTGACCGCAATGAGCGTCGCGACGCCATCACGACGTACTGTGATGTGGTCGCCTTCGAGCAGTCGTAGTGATTCGAGCGCACGCTGAGCGCGATACTCCTGAACGAACCCGACGACGCCATTGAGCACCACGATTGCAGTGATCACAACGGTGTCGGCCACCTCACCCGTCAAGGCCGTCACCACGGCGGCCACCACAAGGACGATCACCATTGCGTTGGCGAACTGACGAGCGAAGAGGACCAACGCCGAGCCGTGATGGGTGACGGCGAGTTCGTTCGATTTCAGTTGAGTGCGACGGCGCTCGGCTTCGAGTGCGTCCAGCCCTCGTTCGAGATCCACGTGGAGTGACGTTGCGACCTCAGAGACTTCGAGTGACCACGGTCTCTCCAAATCACCAAATTCGTCTGGGGATGAGCCTTCGCCTCGCTCGCTATCACCGCTCGTCACTGACGAGCGCGGACGGCGCGGCTGAGTGTTCACGAATCGTCGCCACCCACGTGTTCTTTAGATCCCAAGCGTAGGTAGGCAGTCAATGACCCGATCACAAGCGCGACGCCCGCGCCCAGATAGAAGACCCGTTGGCCGTTGGTGAAATCGACGACGACGTCAACGAATGCCACGGCCACCACGAGGATGATCATGGAGATCACCCGGGCCTTCAGGTCGTTCAAATCTCGCATTTCGAGCCACGCGGGCATGCCATGGCCGTCATTCCCGGGTTCTATCTTGCTGATGAATAACTCATAGAAGCCAATGCCGGCGATGAGCATCGTCGCGCCGACCAAGAACAAATCAATCACCAACATCAAGAGTCCGACCCGATTGCCGATCGGAAACGGGTGTCGCACCACGCCAATCAACGTGTCGACGAAGACGGCCGCACCATAAATGAACGAACCGACCGCCGCGAGTACCAACACCAGAACGGGCAGCAGGACGATCCTTCGAGATACGAGCAGTCCCCACTCGAGACTTCTCTCAATCCGACTGGAGCCGGTCGGGCCGCTGACAACAGCGGTATCGGCAATGCCGCTCGACGGTGTTGAATCATTGGTCATCGAATCTCCTCGTTGAACTGATACGCCACCGCTACCGGGTTGGCAACGCCCGGGTCACACTCAAAATCTGTCGCACTTGGTGGGTGAAAGCAAATCTGGCACTCTGCGCCACGTCAAAGAGGCTGTCTGCGAATCACCGGGTCGAAACGACTAGTTGATTTGACCTACTACTGCGCTCGCCAAGACTCGTTGGCCCAGGATCGTTGGGTGTAATACCGCTCCCGATCGCAGCGTTGCGACACTGAAGCCGTTGAGATCGCTCGAGGAACCCGTCGTGCAATTGAGTGGCGCAAATGACGGGGCGTTCACCAATGTCAATCGAGACTGAGTGCGTGCGAGCGTTGAAACCACCGACGCGGTCTCGCGGCGAACAAGTGAGTTGATGCTAATCAACTCACGCGCCACCACCGAAGCAAACGCTGGGTGCAAAGCAATCTCACCGGGTATATCAATTGGCGCACCGCCCACGAGGCACGCTCGATTGGTGCGGTGCGCAAGAAGCACCGGATACGAGACAACCAGCACCTGCGCGCCGTTGCCTCCGTTTCCCGCAACGCTCGACTGCAGCACACCTTGGATCAGGGAGAGGAGACGAACTTCGAATGGCGATGGGGAGATGAGGGTGCTCGCAGTCACCGTTGCGGGGGTGCTCAGCGCGCCAATCTTTGGGTGCACCCGGGCACCCAGCAACCTCGCGGCGCTGTTGATCGAACTCGCGCACGCGACAGGACCTCCAGTGAAGGGGAGGTATCGCACGTCATTCGACGAGGGACTCGTGACTGCGCCGATGCACGAGATGGAGAGCTTCGAGAAGCCCACGTCATTGCCTCCCGCACTCAGCGTCACCAGAGTGGCGTTGGCGAGCGACGCACTCGCGTCACGCACTTGACGAGTGATCTGAGAGATCGTGGCGCCAGAGCACGCCACGAAGTCCAGTTGGGCACCGGGCATCGTCCGGGCCACATCCTCGGGGAACGCCTCGGGTGATCGACTGCATCCGTTCGATCCAGCAAGATATGGGGTCAATCCCGCGCCTGACGTGTACGAATCACCCAACGCGACGTACGTCGGCACTGTCCCCGTAGCACCCGCGGGCGATATGAACGCCGTTGTGGCGAGTGCCACGCCGACAACGACAAGACGTCGAATGCGCATCACGTATCCCCAGGACTTGTTCCAGTGTTCGAACACAAGCGTAAAGGCGTCTTGGTCATTGCCCTACCACTCATCGCGACGGAGCATGAAATTGTCACGAACCAGCGAGTTCGCGTCACCAGTGCAGACTGAGCTAATTAGATTGACGTCATGGACTACATCGCACTTGGCAACACCGGACTCCAGGTATCTCGAATCTGCTTGGGCTGTATGAGCTATGGGGAACCAACTCGTGGCAACCAGCCTTGGTCACTCGACAAGGACAGCGCCAAGCCCTTCTTTCGACAAGCACTCGACGCGGGGATCAACTTCTTTGACACCGCCAATGTCTATTCGGCCGGTAGTAGCGAGGAGATCACCGGCGAGACGCTGTTGTCCATGGTTCCTCGCGATGAAGTGGTCATTGCGTCCAAGGTGAACGGCCGCATGCGACCGGGTCCCAACGGCGAGGGTCTCTCAAGAAAGGCGATTCTCTCTGAAGTCGACAACAGTCTCAAGAGACTGGGCACTGACTATCTCGACCTCTACCAAATCCATCGTTGGGACTACAACACGCCGATTGAAGAGACGCTCGAAGCCCTGCACGACGTGGTCAAGGCCGGCAAGGTGCGCTACATCGGTGCGTCGTCAATGCACTCCTGGCAATTCGCGAAGGCCCTCTACCTCGCCGACCTTCACGGTTGGACGAGATTCGTCAGCATGCAGAACTACTACAACTTGCTCTACCGAGAAGAGGAGCGCGAGATGCTCCCGCTCTGCTCTGATCAAAAGATCGGCGTGATTCCCTGGAGTCCACTGGCGAGAGGCCGACTCACTCGGACCTGGCAGGAGCAGACTGCACGATCAGAGGTCGACGAATTCGGGCGCAGCCTCTACAGCGATCGTGACAAGCCCATTGTCGACACGGTGATCGAGATCGCTGGTGAACGCGGTACGACGCCGGCGCAAGTGGCCCTGGCCTGGGTGCTGTCAAAATCTGTCGTCACGAGCCCCATCGTCGGTGCGACTAAGCCCCATCACCTGGCTGACGCCATTGCGGCGCTGGACCTCGAACTCGAACCCTCAGAGGTCGAGCGCCTCGAGAGCGGCTACCGTCCCCACAACGTCATCGGCTTTCGATAGGAGCCGTCGCTCTTAGGCTCACCCGCCTTTAGGGTAGGTCACGACATGATTCCCCTCTCGGTGCTCGACCTCGCCACGGTGGCGAGCGGCTCAACGCCAGCGCGAGCGCTCGCGGAGACGACTCAGATGGCGCTCGCCGCCGAACAACTTGGATTCAAGCGAATCTGGGTCGCCGAGCATCACGCGATGCCTGCGGTCGCAAGTTCAGCTCCAGCGGTGATCATGGCCCACATCGCGAGCGCCACCAGCACGATTCGAATCGGCTCGGGCGGCGTCATGCTCCCCAACCACGCCCCCCTCGTCATCGCTGAGCAGTTCGCGACGCTCGAAGCACTCCACCCAGGAAGAATCGACCTCGGATTGGGCCGAGCGCCCGGTACCGACCACGTGACGGCTCGCGCGCTACGGCGCAGTCCTGACCTCAGCGCCAACCACTTTCCCGATGACGTCGTTGAACTCATTGGCTACCTGTTGCCCCGCGAGCGACCACCGCATCCAGCACCGACACCCGGCAGCGGTTACCTGCCCGAGGTCTGGCTCCTTGGTTCGTCAACCTTCAGCGCTCAACTTGCGGGGATGTTGGGCCTGCCATTCTCCTTTGCGTACCATTTCGCGCCAACACTGCTCGATGAAGCGCTCGAGCTCTACCGATCCAACTTCACTCCCTCGACACTTCTGGACAAGCCACACGCGATGGTCGCCGTCTCGGTGATCTGCGCTTCGAGTACTGAAGAGGCCGAGTGGCTCGCCGGCTCGACCGCGCTCAATATCCTCCAGCGCAACTCTGGCCGGATGGGCCCGCTCCCCTCACCAGAAGAGGCCAACGCGTACCCCTACACGCCAGAGGAGAGAGCGATGATTCGAGACGCTATGCACTCTCACGTGATCGGCGATGTCGCCGCCGTTCATGAAGGACTCAATGAACTGGTTGCCCGTACCAACGCCGACGAACTGATGATCTCAACTCGGACCCACGCCTATGAGGCCCGCGTTCAATCCTTCGCGCTCCTGGCGTCGGCCTGGGGTCTCGTCGCTCAGGATTCCCCAGCTGTCCAGTGAACGAGTTGGTGGAGTGATCTAGCTCTGGGCGTACGTGCCGACGATGACAGCGCGCGCCAGCGAGTGCATGAAGAGATTGAAACCCAAATAGGCCGGCGTCGCATTCTCCGGCAAGTCGAGGTCTTCTACATCGACCGCGTGGACCACCACGTAGTAGTAGTGCGTTCCGTGCCCGGGAGGCGGAGCCGCTCCGACGTAACGCTTCATGCTCGCGTCATTCGCGAACTGGACGGCGCCATTAGGGAGTCCGCTGCCGGTGTCGTCGCCTGCCCCGGCGTCCAGTGACGTCACCGTCGCGGGTATGTTCGCCACTGCCCAGTGCCAGAATCCAGAGGCGGTCGGTGCCACCGGGTCGTATACGGTGACCGCGAAGCTCTTAGTCTCAGCGGGAAAACCGCTCCAGGACAGTTGGGGGGATGTATCTGAGCCGCCAGCCCCCATCATGCCGCTTCGCTGGGCCACGCCCAATTCACCGCCGTTGACGAAATCTGTGGACGTCACCTCGAATGACGCAATCTGGGGCAAGTCCGCGTATGGATCTCTTGGCATGACGACCTCTCCTCTCACGGGCAACCTCGAGCTGCCACTGTCTGCCAGAGTAATCAGTACCGTCCGCGCTCGCACCACCTGATCACCGGGCACCGAGTCCGGCCACATCGATGGGCACACCGCGACGCTGACGTGGTACAATATACCCCAGGGGGTATCACCACCGACATTCGCTGTGTAGTCTGCCTAGACATTCACTTCGCGAGTGGCGAACGAGGGTGCCGCGCAATTACAAATGGATGTAGAGATCAAGGAGGCCGCCAGTGGCAACAGTTGAGATTACAGAACAGAATTTCGAAGAAGTGACGACGTCAAACGACATCGTGCTGCTCGACTTCTGGGCTGCCTGGTGCGGTCCTTGCCGTACGTTCGCACCCGTCTTCGAAAAGGCCTCCGAGACCTACCCAGACATAGTCTTTGGCAAGATCGACACCGAAGCTCAGCAAGGAATCGCTGCCTCGTTCAACATCATGTCGATTCCGACCCTGATGATCATCCGTGAGAATGTCGTGCTCTTCAGCCAAGCGGGCGCATTGCCGGAGAAGGCTCTCGTCGACCTCATCGAGCAGGTGAAGAAGATCGACATGGTTGAAGTGCACCGTCAGGTCTTGGCCGAGCAGAACTCAGCGAGCTGAACCAGCGCTCGAACTACGAGTCCAAGCAGTCTTTGAGGAAAGTCTCGAGTTCGCTCGAACGCATTCGTAGCGAGAGATGTCCCGACGAGTCACGCTCAATGTCGAGCGCGGGACAGAACGCGTCGACATTCGCACAAAAGAAGTGCGGTGAACCCTTGACGCCGCGAGCCTGACCCGAACGCCACTCCTCGTAGACAGCGTCTAGATCAGCCGGTGTCTCGAATGCCACCGCGAAGTCCTGGGCCAGTGCTCCGAGTACTACGGGATCACCAATGTCTTCGCCGCGCTCGAAGAGGGCGTCGCGCAGCGCAAAACTCACCGCCTCGCCGACTGACGATCCGACCCGGTACGCGCAAGCAGCTAAGGCTAAAGCGGGAAGCGTTGTCGAGGGGAACGAGGCCTCGTCGAAGCCGGCGAACAGCGTAGGTGCCACTTGTTCGCGCAGTTCACGAACGTGCTCGGCGGTCCTGGCGGCGTCCATTCGAACGCCGTTCACGAGTTCCAACGGCCAGGCGTGGATCAATATCGGCTCAGGGTGCGCCATGAGTTCATCGCGGGCGACCCTCGCCGCTCGAAGGCCAACGTGCGCGAAAGGACACCAGATGTCGGCGTAGACCTCGAGTGGGTTGGTCATCGCGAGAATCTTCGCATCTTGTTCATCGTCTCATCCCTATCACTCAGATGCCCCTCAAATGTAAAGAAGACGGTGTCGAGTCAAGATGTTACTTTGGCCCTTAACGGCGAATCCTCGATCCCGCCTAGACCAAGGGGAGGCGTCGAAAGGACGGTGAGGTCATGGGGCCATACGGATATAACAACGGCAATGGTGACTGGCTCGCGCGCGGATTGATGGCGTTCTTGCTCGTCCTGCTCATCCTCGGACTCATCACGTGGATTGCCTCGGGGATGTTCCACCGCCACGATCACGATCATCGTCACCACCATTGGGGCTCAAATCCTTGGTACCAGGACCAACCTGCGAGGACACCGCCCGTTCACGACGCGGCACAGATCCTCGACCAGCGATTCGCACGCGGTGAAATAGACGCCGACGAATACAAGACACGGCGCAAGTTGCTTCGAGACGAGACCAAGGAGTAGCCGTCAGCGAACATCTTCTTAGGACTCTTTCACTGACGTTTCGCATGAAGGATTCTTCATGTTGAGTGTGATTCGCGGTGATTGGACCTCGGGATTCATACGCTCTGGCAACGATTGAGGAGTTCGCTGTGACTTCGATCGAGGAATCAAACGTACGGCCAAGTCTCGATCAAGCCGCTTCACTTGCGACAACGGAGGTTCTTCGCCTTCTCGAGAGCGACGCCACTGGCCTCAGTGCTGACGTCTCGCGCGAACGCTTGGACAGAATCGGACCCAATGCCCTCAGCACTCGCAAAGTGCGCGCGTCGCTTGTGCTCGTTCGCCAACTGAGAAACCCGGTACTCATCCTTCTCCTCGGTGCCGCCTTGTTGTCGGGCCTCACCGGGGGCGGTACGAACTCGATCATCATCGGCGTCATCGTGACCCTCAGCGTCGGCTTGGGTTTCTTCAACGAATACGCAGCGGAAGTCGCCATGACGTCGCTTCGCTCGAAGATAAGTCAAAAGGCCCAGGTGCGACGCGATGCTCGAGTCGTTGAAGTGCCGGTGGCCCAACTGGTGCCCGGGGACATCGTGTTACTTCGTATCGGGGCGATCGTACCCGCCGATGTTCGTCTGCTTGAGGTCAACGAACTCGAATGTGATGAGGCAATCCTCACCGGCGAGTCGGCGCCCGTGATCAAGTCAAGCGAACCGGTGGCCGATTCATCCAATGGTCTGACGTCGTGTGCATTTATGGGAACCCTCGTGCACGAGGGCTCCGGTGTGGGCGTGGTGGTGGCAACGGGTCAGCGCACGGCTTTTGGACGCATCGCCGCTGGTCTCTCAGAGCAGCAGGCGCGGACGAGTTTCGAGGTGGGTCTCTCTCGCTTCTCGCGTTTCCTCTTCGTCGTCGCCAGTGTGCTCACTGTCTTCGTCTTCATCATGAACGTCGCCCTGTCACGCCCTCTGCTCGAAGCTCTATTGTTCTCACTCGCTATTGCCGTTGGTATCGCTCCCGAGATGATGCCAGCCATCGTCACGATCAGCTTGGCGTCGGGCTCGAGGGCACTCGCTTCGAAGAAGGTGCTGATAAAGCGACTCATCGCCATTGAAGACCTCGGTAACATCGAGATCCTGTTCACCGACAAGACCGGGACGCTCACCGAGGGTGCCATTGAATTCGAACGGTCCCTCGACGAAAACGGTGAGCCGAGTTCTCGCCCGCTCCTACTCGGCCTCATCTGCAACGAGTCATCGCGTAGCGAAGACGGGCCAGTGGGTGGCAACGCGCTCGACCAAGCCCTCCTCGCTTCGAGGGATGCTGTCGAGGACTCGTCACTTGCTCGAACGGCGGCTTCGTACACGCGCCACGCGCTCTTGCCCTTCGACCACGAGCGTCAACGCGGCTCTGTGGTCGTTGAGGACCCCGCGGGAGGGCTTCTCCTAGTGAGCAAGGGATCTCCCGAATCAGTGCTCGAACGCTGCACCAACGTGACAGCGGCAACGCACTCGACACTGGACAGGCTCTTTGGCGACGGCGAACGCGTCATCGCGGTGGCGAGTCGTGTGGTGACAACGCGCACGCCAACGATGGATGACGAGGTCGACCTCGTATTCGAGGGCTTTCTCACTTTCAGCGATCGCGTGAAGAGTGACGTGGGCGCCTCCGTTACGAAGCTCGAGCAGTTGGGCGTCGAGGTCAAGATCATCACCGGCGACAATGGCGTTGTCGCGAACAAGGTCTGCGGGCAGATCGGCCTGGCGAATAGGGGCCTCTTGAACGGCGTCGACCTCGAACAATTGAGTGACGACGAGCTGGCTCACGCAATCGAACACACGACGGTGTTCGCGCGAATCAATCCAGACCAGAAATCACGGATCATCAAGTTGGCCCGCCATATGGGCAAGGACGTCGCGTACCTGGGTGACGGCGTCAACGACGCGGTCGCACTTCACCACGCCGACGTCGGCATCTCGGTGGATTCAGGCACCGACGTCGCAAAGGACGCCGCCGACGTCGTACTGCTCGACAAGGACCTCGGCGTACTCGCTGAAGGGGTCACCGAAGGACGTCGCATCTTCTCTAACACCATGAAGTACGTCCTCATGGCGACGTCGTCCAACTTCGGCAATATGTTCAGTGCCGCGGGCGCCTCAGTGTTCCTCTCCTTTCTTCCAATGCTGCCCTCCCAGATTCTGCTCAACAATCTCCTCTACGATGCTGGCCAACTGGTCATCCCCTCAGACCGCGTGGACGCGGAGTCACTGGCACGCCCGGCCGCGTGGGACATGGCATTCATTCGCCGCTTCATGTCGATCTTTGGACCGATCAGCTCACTCTTCGACTTCTTGACCTTTTGGGTGCTGTTGGAGGTCTTGCACGCGAAACACGTCGAATTTCGAACCGGCTGGTTCGTCGAATCCATTGCGACACAGACTCTCATTGTCTTCATCATCAGGACACGCAGAGTCCCCTTCTTTCGTAGCCGCCCAAGTATTCCAATGGCCATCGTGCCCGCCTGCGCCGCCCTCGTCGGCGCGGTGCTGCCCTACACCGGACTCGCCAGTGTCCTTGGCTTCACGCCACTTCCCGCTATCTTCTATCTCTGGCTGACCGGCATGGTCGTTGTCTATCTTCTTCTCGTCGAGATCGCCAAAGTACGCTTCTATCGCTCGATGCGTCTTAGGGTCACGGCGCATCCCCTCAGTGCCACCCAGCGTCTTGAACGACGCGTGCGACGCCGTGCGTCAAAATTCATCCACATCGAGCCACCCGCTCCCACGCGAACGACTCATCGATGACGTCGCGGTAACGGCTCCTTGAGGCTTTCGATGTCGCTCTAACCAGCGGGTGGGTACGACGCCATCTCAATCGGTCCGCCACCGAACAGGTGCTTATTCGTGCCGCTCAGTCGAGTGTAGTGACCATCTCGAATCCGGTAGGCCGAGATTGTCACGGACGCGCTCTTCCATTTTCCGCCCGCGCAGGTCGGCGTGCAGTCGTTCCAGGAGCCGATGCCCGTCGCGGTCGCAGTGGGCTCACCCCATCCACTCCACGTCAAATTCTTCACGAGCGTGTTCGCGTCTGCACAGGTGAGCACCATGTTCGACGGAGCGATGTGACTCGTCGTCGAACAGTCGAAGATCGACACCGAGCTCTCGTGGGCCTGGTTCCAGGAGAGCACCGCGAACGAACCCGCGAGAACGGTGAGTACGAGTAGGAACAAGTAGGGGATAGACCTTCGCATTTCTGCATTGTACGTCGCTGCGGACATCGCGTGAATTTCAATCATCACCGTTGAGCTGGCTGCGACGGACCTGTCTCGCTTCGCGGGCTCGTTACAGTGAGGGATATGAGAACGGGCTGCAGTTCGTGGTAGCGAAGAGCCATCGTCGCGACACGCTCGTGGGCGCACTGAGCGCGGTGGTGGCCGTGGGCGCACTCGTCGTCGGCACCGATGTTCAAAAGTTCCAGTCGACGACGTCACACGCACGTTTGATCGAATGGCTGTGCGTCCTGGGTCTGGTGATCGCTGGTGTCGTGGCGATTCGCCACAGCGCCGCAGCGATGGGTCGGGTCATCACTCGTCGCTCCGTGCAGTCAGCCGGCGCGGTCGTGCGCCTGGTCGCCACCGGCGTTGGTTACGTCATCGTGCTCTTCGCGACCTTCGCCGTACTCGGGGTATCACTGCAACGTCTGCTGATCGGTGCAGGTGTCGCCGGCGTCGTCCTCGGCATTGCGGCCCAGCAGAGTCTCGCGAACATCTTCGCAGCACTGGTCCTGCTCTTCGCACGACCCTTTGGCGTTGGCGACCACATTCGAATTCGATCGGGCACCATTGGCGTGCTCGAGGCACGAGTCATCGGCATCGGACTCACCTACGTGACGGTGCGCACCGATGACGGTGTACTGAAGATTCCCAATTCGATCATGCTGGCGTCGGGGATTGGTCATCTTGTCTCGCCAGACGAAGCCGAGCCACTTCACCCCTCTTGAACGCCTTTTGCACCGCGCATCGCGGTATCAGGAATCTTTGCGGTTTTCTCGGGCCCGACGAGGGGTCGCACCGACAAACTTATACTTGGGTGCAGTGAAGAATTACTTCAAGTCTCCGTGAGTCTTGAGTTGGTTCTTCGTGCGCATAACTACCCACCGCGTACAAGATCGTGAGTCGTAAGTGAAGTTTCAACGCACAGCACTATGGATAGCCTCACTGACCACGTTGGCGCTCAGCACGCCCGCGGGAGCTTCACTCGACCCCAGTTGGCACTCCGCCAGCATCGCGACCCTTCCGGCCGGGAGTTCGGGCGTCTATCAAGGGTATCTGCCCTTTCTCGCGTGCCCTTCGTCGGGCAACTGCGTAGCGGGGGGTTCATACGCTGCAGGCACGAATCAGGCTGGCCTCTTACTCAACGAGGTCGGCGGGGTGTGGCGTGCGCCAACGGTGGCGACGCCACCCAGTGACGCCTCGACCAACCTTTCGGGCGGCGTGTCGATCTACGGCGTGGCGTGCGGAGCGGTGGGGAACTGTAGTGCCGTTGGCACCTACTACGACAAGTCGGGCAATGTGCAGAGTTTCGTAAAGAGTGAGGTCGCTGGCCGCTGGCTCGCCGCCGCCAAGATCGTCCTACCATCGAACGCCCTCCAGACTCACCAATCCTCGCTCGTGCACTCCATTGCCTGTAAGGCAGCCGGCATGTGCAGTGCCGTCGGCACCTACGAAGTGAACGCCAATCCCACTGCGAACATCGAAGGTTTCGTCGTGGACGAAGTGAACGGCCGCTGGCTCAGCGCTCGCGAGGTGACCCTTCCCGCGGGCGTTCGGGGTAACCCCAATGTGACACTGAACCAAGTCGCATGTTCTTCAGCGGGTAACTGCAGCGCCGTTGGTTCATACATCGACGCCAACAACATCACCCACGCCATCGTCGTCAACGAACTCAATCGGACCTGGCGACCGGCGCTCACCGTGGCACTTGCGGGTAACGCCAGCACCTACTCGGGAGCAACCCTCAGCGAAGTGGCGTGTTCGACCAACGGCTTCTGTGACGCGGTGGGGACATATAACACCAGCACCGGCGTTCAGGGCATGGCAGTGAGCGAGAGTCGCGGGGTCTGGCGCCGTGCGGTGCAATTGCAACTTCCCTCCAACGCCGCCGTGAACCCCCACGTCATGTTCTTCGGATTCCAGGGCGTTGCGTGTCCGTCACCTGGCAACTGCGTCAGCGGCGGACAGTACATTGACTCGAGCGGTCGCTATCAAGGATTCCTCGTCAACGAGGTGAGTTCAAGGTGGCAGGCTGCGACGCCCTTGATGCTGCCGGCCGGATCACTGCAGGCGAGTAAGAACGGTGGAGTCGTGGCCGTCTCGTGTTCATCAACGGGTAACTGCAGCGCCGGCGCGGCCTACGTCGATTCCCAGGGTCTTTACCAGGCCCTCACCATCAACGAAGTGAACCGGGTATGGCGACCGGGCGTACGTCTGTCGCTGCCCGCCAACGCCTCGGGTGTGGGCATCTACGGTGGGATCTACTCGATTGCCTGTCAGACCAACGGGACGTGCGCGGGGATTGGCAGCTACCTCGACGCCTCCTCGACGTATCAGGGTTTCACGGTGAGCGCTTCGTAGGAGAGGCGACGATTGGGTCTGCGCACAAGGTTTCATTTGTTTCGCACCGTTCGATAGCACTTCTTTCACTTTGCGGTAACCCGGCGTCCTTACCGTGGTGACGTGACCCGCACCCCACTGCGCGACCTGGCCCCTGGACCATGTGCACTCGCTACACGTATCGAAGCGACATCGTGACCATGGTTGACCCCGAGGGACGAAGCGTCGTCATGGTGGTCGAGGACGAGGAGAGCTATCAGGACGCGCTCAACATCGGACTCACCGTAGAGGGATTCGTCGTCGTCGCGGCGAGCACCATCACTCAGGCCCGAGCTCTCATGACCAGCTCCAAGCCCGACCTGGTGCTACTTGACATCATGCTCCCCGACGGTTCGGGTATCGACTATTGCCGTGAGATCTATGACACGTCGCGCACACCGGTCATCATGGTCTCCGCTCGCAGTTCAGAGGTCGATGTGGTCCTCGGCCTCGAGATTGGTGCGGCCGATTACGTCACCAAGCCGTACCGCCTGCGCGAACTGGTGGCGAGGATGCGCGCCGTGCTCCGTCGTCCTCTCACACTCAGCGACGACGAGATCGTCACGTTTGGCGACCTACGACTCGACATCGTGCGTCGCACGCTCGCTCGCCGCGGCGTCGAAGTTGAGCTCAGCCGAAAGGAGTTCGACCTGCTCGCGCTCTTCGCGTCTCGCCTCGGTCAAGTCGTGACTCGTGAGGTCTGTCTCGACACGCTGTGGTGGGGTCTCGAACTCTCCGACACACGGACCCTCGACACCCACGTCAAGCGCCTTCGCCAGAAGATCGAGGTCGACCCCGCAAATCCTGCACACCTGATCACCATCCGTGGTGTGGGCTTTCGCCTGGACGCCTAGTCTGACGCCATGCGCGTCAATGACATCGCTCCAGACTTCACCCTCCCCGATCACGACGGCGTCGAGCGCATGCTGTCAACGATGCTCGACTCGGGCCCTGTCGTACTCTTCTTCTATCCAGCCGCCATGAGCAAAGGATGCACCAAGGAGTCCTGTCACTTCAGGGACATGGGCGCGCAGTTCGCGGCACTCGGCGCCCAACGGATCGGCATCTCAATGGACAGCATCGAGCGCCAAGCCACGTTCAGCGAGCACAACGGACTCGACTACCCGCTGCTCTCGGACCAAGGGGGCCGGGTCGCGGCGCTCTACGGCGTCAAGCGACCCGTTGACTTTCTCAAGGTCAGACGCACAACGTTCGTGATTGACCGCGACCGACGAATCCTCGACGTGATCGCGAGCGAGATCAACATGAACGTCCACGCCGAACGGGCACTGAACGCGCTGCGCGCTCGAGTGGACTAACCCGCGAGCAGCGCGGTGGCGGGGTCTTCGAGGAACCGTCCCACGTGTGCCAGAACCGCTGAGGCCATTGCCCCATCAATTTGTCGATGATCGAAGGACATAGAAGTCTCGACGACCTGACGAACGACGACTTCGTCGTCTACGACCCACGGGGCCTTCACGATCTGACCAACGGCGATGATTGCCCCTGTCCCTGGAGGAAGAATCGCCATCGCCCCATCCACGCCGAAAGGGCCGACGTTGGTGATGGTGAGCGTCGTTGCGAGCATGTCTGTGGGAGGTGTCGTACCGTTGCGCGCTTTTTCAACCAGTGCGCTGAGCGCGGAGGCCATCGCGACGAGATCGAGCTGATCCGCGCCCTTTATGTTGGGCACGATCAGGCCGCGCGACGTATCGGCAGCGATGCCCAGATTCACGCTACGTCGAACGACGACTTCATTGGCGTCAGCATCAAAGCTCGAATTGATCCCTGGGAAGTGTCGTGCCGCGTCGCACACCGCAAGGGCCAAGATTGTGAGCGGTGAGAGGCGGACGTTCGCCATGTTCGGATGACGTTTCAACGCGCCAAGCAGTTCCATGGTCTTGGTCGCGTCCACTTTGAGCCAGGCCGCGGCGTGTGGGGCGCTGAATGCGCTCTGGACCATCGCGTCAGCCATGGAGCGAAGCACTCCCTTCACGGCGATGCGTTCCTCTTTTGGACCCGTTGCCCACGGCTCGAGGTCACGACCAACGAAACGTGACGTGGTCATCGGTCCACTCGGTGCAACGGTCGCTCGAACCACGGGTTGTGAAGGTGCGTCATGTGCCGGGCGCATCGCCCGATCGACGTCCTCACGCGTGATGAGTCCGTCGCGCCCAGAGCCGCTCAGAGCGGACAGATCAATACCGTGTTGTTTCGCGTACAACCTCACCGGAGGTGTACTTCTCGGTGAAAATTCCGCGACCGGTGAATGTGGCGTCGGGCCCGAAGAAGTACTCGGCGCGGGCGCTCCGCGACGACGTGTTCGCGTCACCGGCGCGTCGTCATTCGAGACGCCGTAACCAACGAGCACCGCTTCTCGACGTTCCTCGCCGGAAGACTCTGCTGCGACTGGTGACGAGACGTCGGGTGCGCCATCGTCGCCACCGAGCTCGAAAGTGATCAACGGCGTCTCCACCGCCATCACGTCACCGACTTCTCCGTGAAGCTTCATCACGGTGCCGGCGAAAGGGCTCGGTAACTCAACGGTCGCCTTGGCCGTCTCGATGTCGACGAGCGGCTGATTCAGGCTGACGACGTCACCGACCTTGACCTTCCATTCGACGATCTCAGCCTCGACGAGACCTTCGCCAACGTCGGGCACGAGGAAAATTTCTTCGCTCAACTCTCATATCCCATCACTCGGTCAACGGCATCAAGAATCCGATCGACCGACGGCCGATACGCGTCTTCGATTCTCGATGGTGGATAGGGGACGTGATAGCCACTCACTCGAAGCCCCGGCGCTCGCATGGAATAGAAGCACCGCTCGCTCAGCGTCGCAATGAGCTCAGAACCCAGTGATGCGGTGTTCGGCGCCTCTTGGACGACGACGAGTCGACCAGTCTTCTGCACTGACGCGATCATGGGTCCCAAGTCGAGTGGTGCGAGCGTTCGAGCGTCGATCACCTCGAGCGAATATCCCTCGCTCTTCGCGGTATCGGCCGCACGCAGGATCGTCTTCACGCTCGATCCATAGCCAATGACCGTCACGTCGCTACCACTTCGGCGTACGACCGAGTCAAAGAGACCGTGCGGGGGCTGATCGAGGTCGACCTCACCCTTCTCCCAGTACCGACTCTTCGGCTCACAAAAGATGATCGGGTCATCGTGCTCAACGGCCTGTTGGATCATCCAGTACGCATCGTTCGGCGTCGAACACGACACCACCCTCAAACCAGCGGTCTGAGCGAAGTACGCCTCAGGACTCTCAGAGTGATGCTCAATTGCGCCGATGCCGCCTTGAAAGGGCAGACGGATGACCAGACCCATCGTATAAACGCCATCGGAGCGCTTATGGAGCTTGGCCACCTGGGACACGATCTGATCGAACGCCGGATAGACGAAGCCGTCGAACTGGATCTCACACACTGTTCGATACCCGCGAATGGCGAGACCTACCGCGGTGCCCACGATTGCTGACTCCGCGAGCGGCGCGTCAATCACGCGATCCTCGCCGAAGTCCTTTTGAAGTCCGTCGGTGATACGGAACACGCCGCCGAGCTTTCCGATATCCTCACCCATCAAGAGGACTTTCTTGTCCTTCTCGAGCGCTCGTCGCAGTCCCTCGTTGAGGGCCTTGGCCATCGTCATCGAGGTCGTCGCCATCAGTGCGCACCCCCACTTATACCCAGCTCGATCATCTCACGTCGGCCCTCTTCAATCAGGGGGTGCACGTCGGCGTAGACGTTCTCGAACATGCTGATCGGATCAGGTGGGCCCATCGCGAGGACGTCGTCGCGCAACTTGAGGGCCATGAGGTCTGCCTCGGCGGTGACTTCGTCAAAGGTGGAGCCCTTCACGCGGTACTCGCGTGCCAACAGCGCCTTCACCCGCTCGATGGGATCACGATGCTTCCAGACCTCGACCTCGGCGTCGACGCGGTAGCGCGTCGGGTCATCAGAGGTGGTGTGTGCGCCCATTCGATAGGTGTAAGCCTCGATCAGCGTGGGACCGTTGCCGGTGCGAGCGTTGTCGAGCGCACGCTTGGTCACTTCATAGACCGCAAGCACATCGTTGCCGTCGACACGGATCCCCGGGAAGCCGAACCCGGGCGCTCGACGGTACAACGGCACCTTGGACTGCAGCGTCGATGGCGTTGAGATACCCCACTGGTTGTTTTGGCAAAAGAACACGACGGGTGCATTGAATGACGCCGCCCAGACAAAGGATTCGAGCACGTCACCCTGGCTCGACGCGCCGTCACCGAAAAAGGTCATCACCGCTTCTTCAGCCCCATCACGCTGGACGCCCATGGCGTAGCCAACGGCGTGAAGTGCCTGATTACCGAGGACAACCGTGGGGACCGAGTGACGGTACTTCTGGGGGTCCCATCCGCCGGTGGTCACCGCACGAAAGATTCGAAGCATGTCCTCTGGAGGCACGCCGCGACACCACGCCACGCCGTGCTCACGATAGGAGGGGAACGTGAAGTCCATGGGTGCAAGTGCGCGCCCCGCACCGATCTGGGCCCCTTCTTGACCTTGGACCGGCGCCCACAGAGCCAGTTGTCCTTGACGTTGAAGCGACGTCGACTCATTGCAGAGTCGTCGCACAATCACCATGTCTCGATAGAAACCGAGAATCTCATCTCCGCTGAGGCTGCTCTCGTACTGGGGATGCGAAATACGTTCGCCTTCGGGCGTCAGCAACTGGACGAGCTTTTCGTCAATCATCGACTCTCCTTCGACCACTACCGTTTAAAACCATAGTCCCGTACGATGAACGAGTGCCCAGGCTCGTCGTCGACTCCAAACCACTCCGGGACAGCAGAGACTTCCGTTTGTTGTACTTCGGACAACTCGTTTCACTACTGGGCAGTAATCTCACTTTCGTCGCCGTCCCGTACCAGGTGTACCAAGAGACTCACTCAAGTCTGTGGGTCGGCATAGCGAGTTTCGTGCAACTCCCCTTTCTCATCGCGGGCTCCCTCTGGGGCGGAGCGAGCGGAGACCGCATCGACAAGCGCACCATCCTCGTGGTCGGATCTCTCGTAGCGGCTCTGGCGAGTGCGGGAC
This sequence comes from Acidimicrobiaceae bacterium, assembly GCA_027355725.1. GTDB lineage: Bacteria > Actinomycetota > Acidimicrobiia > Acidimicrobiales > RAAP-2 > RAAP-2. The sequence goes on along the minus strand of DAIEHI010000084.1, from coordinate 70,202 downwards.
TCTCGCTGAACGCCCAACTACACCACAACGTACTGATCGCGCTGCTCGCACTGGCCGCGATCTCGGCCGGCGTGGCTGGTTTTTCTGCGCCCATCAGAATGGCCGCGATCCCAAAGTTGGTGGCACCCGATCAACTCATCGGTGCGTACTCGCTCAATCAGATCCTCGTCAACGTCGGTACCGTGCTCGGCGCCGCACTCGGTGGCGTGTTACTCGGCGCTGTGGGACTCGCGTCGTGTTATTTGATTGACGCGGTGACCTTTGTCGTACTCGCCTTCTTCACCTCGCTCATGTCGCCAATGAAACCCAGCGGCGAACACGTCGGCGTGGCGATGCTTCGCGCGATCGGCGACGGATTTCGCTACGTGCGCACCAATCTCGTCGCCCAGGCCGTCTACGTCGCCGATCTCAACGCGATGGTCTTTGGACTTCCCCGTGCCCTCTATCCGGCCATGGCGTTGACGGTCTACCACGGTGGTCCTCGAACCCTAGGGCTCCTCTTCGCGGCGTCAGGTGTGGGCGCACTGTTCATGGCGGTGTTCACGGGGTGGATCGATCGTGTGCGTCGTCAGGGCCGCCTGATCGCCATAGTGATCATGGCGTGGGGCGCGGCCATGGCCCTCTTCGGCGCGATTCACGTCCTGTGGTTCGGCCTCGCGTGTCTGAGCTTCGCGGGCGCCACGGATGTGATCTCGACCATCCTTCGAAACACCGTCTTGCAAAACGCGATCACTGATGAGTTCCGTGGACGCATCTCGTCAGTCCAACTGGCCGTGGTGACCGGTGGTCCACGTCTGGGCGACTTGGAGTCAGGGGTCGTAGCCAACTTCACGTCCCTGGAGTTCTCAATCGTCTCGGGAGGCGTTGCGTGCATCGTTGGCGTGCTCGCACTTCTCAAATGGCGGCCGGGCTTCTGGCGCGACTCGACTGATTAAGAAGACCTCAGGGCAACGGAACGTCGCTTGGCGTTCGTGACCGCGGCCAGTTGACCGCACGCCGCATCAATCGAACGCCCTCGGGTGTTGCGCACGGTCACGTTGACCCCTTCAGCCTCAAGTCCGTCACGGAACTCTCGTACCCGTTCAGGTGACGAACCCTTCACGAGGAAGCCCGGCGTTGGATTAAGCGGGATCAAGTTCACGTGTGCGCGCAGTCCGTAGGCGTAGCGGGCGAGCTCGCCAATGGCCTGATCGGTGTCATTGACGCCGTCGATCAGGGCCCACTCGAAACTCAGTCGACGCGAGGTCGTGGCCAACCAGTACTCACACGCTTCGCGCAGCCGCGCCAATGGATAGCGGCGATTGAGCGGCACCAGTTCGTTGCGGGTCTCGTCATTGGCGGCGTGAAGACTCACCGCGAGTGTGAGCGGCATGCCCTCGAGTGCCAAACGCTCGATCGCCGGCGCAACGCCGACCGTGGAGACCGTCAAGTGGCGAGCGGAGAGTCCTCGATATTCGTGGAGTCGTCGCACCGCGCTCGCGGTCACCTTGTAATTCGCGAGGGGTTCTCCCATGCCCATGAACACGACGTTCGAGAGCCGCCTCGGTGCGGCGGCTCGCGCCGCGTACATCACCTGCTCGAGCACTTCACCCGTGCTGAGATGACGCGTGAAGCCGGCTTGACCGGTCGCACAGAACGTGCAACCCATCGCACAGCCGGCTTGGGACGACACGCATACCGTGACGCGGTCTTCGTAGTTCATCAGGACAGTCTCAATGGTCGAGCCGTCGTGGAGTCGAAAGACCCACTTGCGCGTCGAACCGTGATCGCTCTGCACATCATTGACGACTTCGAGGCCCGAAGTGAAACGCTCACTCAGCTTGGCACGCAAGGACTTTGGAATCGTGGTGATCTCACTGATCTCCTGGTTTTCGCTCCACAGGCCGTGCCAGACCTGATCGACGCGGTACCTCGGCTCATCACCGAGCAGTTGTGCCAGTTCGTCCTTCGTGTGTTCATACGCTGAAGCCATCTCTCCACGCTAGGGGACTGGGTCGGTCCCGCGTCACTCGAGACTTCGTCCCTGATGCCGCCTGACGATTCTTAGCAAGACCTTCGAGTCCTCTCGAGTGACTCTTCAATGACACAGACACACTGGCCCCACTTCCAATGTCGAAAGAGGTCCACGTGTTCGCAACCTTCTTCTCCGCCAGCGCCTTTGTTTCAGCCATTGCGGTGGGAGTAGCGCTTCCTGTGCTCGCGCTCCAACTTGAAATCGCCTATCGACGCAACGCTCGAAAGAACCCGCGGGTCACCGAGGCCCCACTCAGCAAGGATCCTGCTCGCACGACCGACCCCGTCCACTAGGCCAGACTGGTGTTGTCTGCTCGACTCAAGTACGGTCGAGCAGAGCCTTGCTGGCCCTTAGACAGGAGTATCCATGGAACTCAACAACACATCAGCCGTCGTCACCGGCGGAGCATCAGGCCTCGGTGAGGCCACGGCGCGCGCCCTCGCGGCGCGAGGCGTGAAGGTGGTCGTCGCTGACCTCAACGACGAGCGCGGGAACCACGTTGCCCAAGAGATTGGTGGCGCTTACGCGCACTGCGACGTGACCAGCACCGACCAAGTGATCGCCGCCATTGAGGCAGCCAAGGCCATGGCGCCGCTATGGAGTGCGGTGAACTGTGCCGGCATTGGATGGGCCACGCGCACAATTGGCAAAGACGGCGAGTACTCCTCGGCCCACGACCTCGAGCTCTATCGCAAGGTCATCGAGATCAACCTGATCGGTACCTTCAACGTGTGCCGCCTGGCGGCTACGGCGATGAGCCACAACACGCCCGATGCCGATGGCATGCGTGGTGCAATTGTGAACACTGCATCAGTCGCGGCCGAAGACGGTCAGATCGGTCAAGTGGCGTACTCGTCATCCAAGGGTGGTGTCGTAGGTCTCACCTTGCCGCTCGCTCGTGACATAGCGCCCATCGGCGTTCGAGCGAACTGCATCCTTCCAGGACTGATCGATACGCCGATCTACGGCACGGGTCCCCAATCCGATGAGTTCAAGGCTCGCCTCGGCGCGGGCGTCCTCTTCCCCAAGCGCCTCGGATACTCCGAGGAGTTCGCGTCGCTCGCACTCGAACTGCTTTCGAACAGTTACATGAACGCCGAGTCGATTCGCATCGACGCAGGCATCCGCATGCAACCCAAATAGGCGAACTACCGGGCGTCACTCAGACGTTCGCCTCGAGCGACTGGGCGAAGGCTCGGTCGAACAATTCGGCCAACTCATTCGCGGGCAACGCCGGCGAGACAACAAAGCCCTGTGCGAATTCACAACCCAGTGCGCGCAACCTCTGGAACTGGTCACGCGTCTCCACCCCCTCGGCGAGGAGCGAGATGGCGAGCTTATGGCCGAGTGAGACTATGGCCTCGAGCAACGTGTCATTTTGACTACTGGGCACCGCTGGGCTGATGAACGACCGGTCGACTTTGATGTAGGCGGGACGAAGCATCGTCAGATGCGAAAGTGACGAGTACCCGGTCCCGAAGTCGTCGAGCGCCAGGTCGACCCCGAGGCTCGCCAGCCGCGCGATGACCTTGACGGTCTCAGTGGTGTCGAGCAGTGCCGTGTACTCGGTGACCTCGACGACGAGTCGACCGGGCTCGAACGCGTGCTCTTCCAGGATTGATTGGATCAAGTCCAACGTGCTCGCATCGTGGAACTGGCGTGGCGAGAGGTTGACAGCGACGAAGGGTTGGCGCGACGATGACGCCAACTGAGCCCACGAACTGGCCGTGGCCATCGCTTCGCGCAATGCGAACCTGCCCAAGTCGAAGATCAGATCACTCTTCTCGGCCAAAGGTATGAAGGTGTCCGGAGGTACCCAACCGCGCTCGGGGTGATGCCATCGCATCAACGCTTCGAAACCAACGATCTCAACGGTTCTAAGGTCGATGATCGGTTGGTAGTGAATCGACAAGTTGCCGCGCGTCAGCGCGACACGAAGCTCTTGCACCAACGAGAAGTCGCTCATCGCACGCTCGCGCATGTCGGGCGTGAAGACGACATAACTCCCCGCGCGCTGCTTCTTCGCCATGTACATCGCCGCGTCCGCGTCGCGAATGTAATCCGCGTCGTGGTCGCTCTGCTCGTCACAGACCACAATGCCGATGCTCGCGTGCTGTTCAAGTAACAGATCGCCAATGATGAACGGCTCGACGAACTCGCTGATTATCCTCGCGCCCAATTCCTCGAGTTCCTCTCGCGTGTCCAACCCCTCAGCCAAGTAGACAAACTCGTCACCACCGAAGCGGCACAACGTGTCCGACGCACGCGTGACCGCCGCGAGTCGTCGAGCGATCGCGATGAGCAGCTGGTCACCCACCAGATGCCCCTGGGTGTCGTTCACGTCCTTGAAGTCATCGAGATCGAGCATGAGCACCGCCGCCATGCCACCCTGGCGGATAACCCGCGCACGAGCGAGTGCGAGTCGGTCTTCGAGCAGTGACCGATTCGCAAGACCGGTGAGGGGATCGTGCAATGCCTGATGCCAGAGGTTCGCCTCAAGGTCGTCTCGTTGACGGTATGAGACCTTCAGTTCACGAAGGTTCTTCTCCAACTGCGTCGACTGCGCGCTGATGCGTTTGATGAGCCACCCGATTCGAAATCCCGACAGCGAGAACACCGCAATGAAGATGATCGACATGACGACTACGTTCACGCGCGCACCTGTGAGTGTCGCCACGATCATCGTCGCGGGAGGTGTTAGTCCCGCGAGCACTACCAGGGGTACTTGACTTCGAACGTAACCGTTTCGAATGTTGGCGTTGGCACCGATTGGCGGTTCTTCGCCAGTCGAGGGGTGCAGCGCAGCCATGGCGATGAGTACGTATTGAGCCAAGTAGAGGGCGTCGACAGCGTTGCCTTGGGTGTAGTGGCCGTGCAGGGCGAGCACGTCGTAGACGAAGTCCGCCGCAAACATCATGACCATCGCCGACATGATGAGTCGCAGGTGTCCACTGCGACGGCGCGCGAGGAACAACGTGCGCGCCACGATGTAGATGAGCACGACGTCCATGACTGGATAGGCCATGTCCACGAACTTCACCACGTTCGAGGTCAGGGTGTCATGTAAATACGGCGACATCAAGAGCTGCCAGAGGAGCGCGAGCGCGCCCAGTGCGACGATGCCTGAATCAGCGCGTTCTTCGCGCCACGGCGCCTTTATCTGTCGCCGGGTGATTCTCGCCACGCCCAAGAAGAGGAGGGGGTAACCCGCGAGATAGAACACGTTGGCGTACGAGACCGCCCCCGCACCTTGGTGGACGACCGATATCGAAAATTCGCTCAACGCATCACCAAGCGCGAAGCATCCTCCAGACAGCGCTATGAAGTACCAACCACTTCGCGCCGCTGGTTTATTGACGCGCACTCCAAGCAGGACTGCTAGCACCGATGCGACACCGAACCCGGAGTACACACCACTGCGAAAGGTCTCGTTCGAAACAGCGAAATATGGGATTATCGACGCGAGGCCGATGCCAAGCGCCCATAGCCACAGAGAGGACCGGCCTTGTCGGACTTCGCTCTGCTCGTCCATGCTCCGCCTAGCGTTCGTATGTCGAGGCAACCTTAGATGATGTCAGTAATTACTCTCAATATGACCAACGTAATCATTATTCGAGCCTGAACAATTAGATTTCTCGAGCCTCGGCCACATTGTCAAAGCGCGCGAACTCCCCGCGCCACGTCAAATGAGCGGTCCGAGTGGGGCCGTTGCGGTTCTTTCCTACGATGACCTCGGCCTCGGACTTCTTGTCATTGGCCACCTCGCCGTACTGCTCGGGTCGAAACAGGAACAGCACCACGTCCGCGTCCTGCTCCAAGGAGCCCGATTCACGCAAGTCGCTCATCATAGGCCGCTTGTCGGCGCGTTCTTCGAGTTTTCTCGAGAGCTGCGAAAGGGCGATCACGGGACAGCCCAGTTCTCTGGCCAGGATCTTGAGCGAACGGCTCATCTCAGAGACCTCGACCTGTCGGTTCTCCGCGCGTCCGCGTGAGCTCATGAGTTGCAGGTAGTCAATGATGACTACGCCCAAATCACCGTTTTGTTGCTTGATGCGACGCGCGCGCGCGCGAACGTCCATCACGGTCAGACTGGGGTTGTCGTCGATGAAGACCTTGGCGGACTGAAGGTAGCCAAAAGCTTCGTGCGCCCTGTTCCAGTCCGCGTCGCTCAGATCACCCGTTCGAAGTCGTGAGGAGTCGATGCGCGCTGTCGACGCGAGGATTCGCTCAGCGAGTTCCTGACGACTCATCTCGAGAGAGAAGAAGAGCGCCGGGCGCTGGACCACCGCACCGACGTGCACCAAGATGCCGAGCGCGAAGGCCGTCTTACCCATGGCGGGTCGCGCGCCAACGATGGTGAGGCTGTTGGGCTGCAGTCCCTGCAGGACCAGGTCAAGGGACTTGTAACCCGTTTCTAGACCATTGAACTGCCCCCTGGTCTCACCTCGCTGTTCGAGGATATCCGCCTCGTTCAACAGCAGTCGCTGGAGCGGTGAGACCGAATCGATCCTGCGATTGTCACCGATCTCGTTGATCTTGCGCTCCGCCTCGTCAATGAGCCCGACCACGTCCTCAGTCGCCACGTAGGCGTCGTCAACAATCTCACCCGCGACCGAAATGAGTCGCCGCTGTTGGGCCTTCTCGCGCACGATCTCTGCGTAGTGCTGCGCGCTTGAGGCCGAGGGTGTGTTCATCTGCAGCGATGACAGCACCCCGAGTTCGACCGCGACGGCACCGCGTTCTTGCAGCTTGGCCTGCACCGTCACATAGTCAACGGGCTCGCCCGCGTTCGCGAGCGCGACGATGGCGCTGAATATCTGTCCATGCAGTGGTCGATAGAAGTCCTCGGCCTGGACTGTCTCGTAGGCAACACTCACCGCCTCTTGGGAGAGCAGCATCGCTCCAATGAGCGATTCCTCCACCTCAATGGCACTGGGGGGTATTCGTCCACCACCCGAGGATGGTCGACTGCGCTCGGTCTCAATCTGCGTCATAAGAACCTCAACGGTTGTCGATAACTGCTGTGTGTCGCAAGAACAACAACATGGGGATAATCCTGTGCCTAACTTCGCTACGAATCTTGCACGGGGCTGTGACATGAGAACTGCCGGGGCGCGAGGCCCCGGCAGCTACAACACAGCGTTAGGTTGTTGTTACTTGGCTACGAAGTCCACGTTGACAGTGGCAACAACACCGTCGAAGAGCACCACATTGACCGTGGCTGCACCGACTTCCTTCAAGTGCTCAGCCATCTGAATCATGTGACGGTCCAGCGAGATATTGGTCGCGGTGCGAATCGCGTTGACGATGTCGGCTTCTGTGACCGATCCGAACAATCGTCCATTGGCGCTTGCGCGAGCCGCCACCGTGATGCTCGCCTGCTCGATGATCGAACGCTGGGTCTCGGCGGCGCCTCGACTCTGAGCGTCGCGGATGTCACGGGCCTTGCGCATAGAGGCCGCTTGGATCTCCATGGTCTCGTTGGCCTTCAGGGCTGCGCCGGTCGGTAACAGGAAGTTTCGGGCGTACCCCGACTTCACATCGACGATGTCGCCGCGGCGACCTACACCAACGACGTCGCTACGTAGCAGGACTTTCATTCGCTGACCTCCTCGGCAAGCTCGGTCTCAAACACTTCTGCCGCCTCACCGGCGTCTTCGAGCAACACGTTGGTCTCGACGTCGGCCTCGGCGTTCTCACGCTCGGGTCGCGGGCCGCGCGGGCCGCGGTCATCACGGTTCCCGCGTCCACCGCGACGCTCGGTCACGGTGCGCTGCGTGTAAGGCAGTAGCGCCAGTTCACGTGCGGTCTTGATTGCGTCGGTGACGTCGCGCTGGTGTTGCTGGCAGTTGCCAGACACTTTGCGTCCGCGAATCTTGCCGCGGTCCGAGATGTACTTGCGAAGCTGCGCGAGGTCCTTATAGTCAACGGTGCCAACACCGTGCTGACAGAACGAACAGGGCTTCTTCTTCGCGCCGCGGCGGGTGTCAATCTTCGGCGCGCGCTTTGGTGGCTTGGGGTTATTAATACGTGGCATTAGAAAGGCTCCTCATCAAAGGCGTAGCTGCTCGGCTCGTTCGAGCGCGGTGCAGCGGCTGGTCGGTCATTGGATTGAAAATTGCCACCTTCAGCGCGAGGCGTCTTGGTGACAACGGCGGTGGCGTAGCGAAGCGAAGGGGCGATCTCATCGGCGTTGATCTCAACGATTGAACGCTTGTCACCGTTCTCGGTCTCCCAGCTTCGCTGCTCCAGGCGCCCGCTCACGATGACGCGCGCGCCCTTTTGGACGGAGTTGGCGACGTTCTCAGCCATTGCACCGTAGCCAACGACCTCGAAGTATGAGACGCGCTCTTCCCATTCCTGGGTCTGGCGATTCTGCCAGCGACGGTTCACCGCAACTGAGAGTCGCAGCGCCGCTTGTCCGCTGTTCAAGAACTTGAGCTCGGGGTCACGGGTGACGTTCCCGACAACGGTAATGGTGTTATCTGCCATTTCTTCTCCTTAGATTCGCTAAGCGCCCGAACTTACGCCTGAGCCGTAACACGGCTGGCGTTCGCTCGTTCGTTGCGTCGAAGAATCTTGAAGCGAAGGACTTCGTCAGAGAGAGTCAGAATTCGATCGAGTTCAACAACCGTCGTCGATTCGCCACTGAACTCCACCAGAACGTAGTAACCCTCTTTGCGCTTGTTGATCTCGTACGCCAAGGGACGCTTCCCCCAACGGTCGATAGCACCAGGGTTTCCTTCATTTGTTCTAATGGTCTCCAATGCTCGGTCGAGAGCGATTTGGATGGCCTGTGCGTCGACAGCGGTGTCGAACACAATCATGGTTTCATAGGGCCTCATGGCCGTTTCCTTTCCCTCTGGTCCGGCTAGGCCGGGCTCTGCGGAAAACAGAGCAGGGTTCATTTGCTGCTTCCCACGCTTGTGGGAAAGACAACTCTAGTGCACAGCGCCAATTTCGGCTAGTCGAAGAGACCTTCTGGGTTGTCGTACGCCTCGTCGGGGCCAGGGAACGACCCGTCGCGCACGTCGCGGGCGTACTCACCAATAGCGTTCGTGATCAGGGAACCTAAGTCTGCGTATTGGCGAACGAACTTCGCTGGATTTCGTTTCGTCATCCCGAGCAAATCGTGAAAGACGAGCACTTGGCCGTCAGTGTCGGGGCCAGCACCGATGCCGATGGTGGGAATCTCCAGCGCCTCGGTAACTTTTGTCCCGACAACACTGGGGACTCCTTCGATCACGATTGCGTAGACACCTTCATCTTGGAGGACCGTGGCGTCCTTCACCAACCACTCCGCGGCGGCGCGCGTCTTCGCCTGGACTTTGAAACCACCAAAACTCAGCACGCTCTGAGGAGTCAGTCCGAGATGTCCCATGACGGGGATCTCCGCGTCCAGAATCGCTCGCACCACTTCTCGACGCACGCGTCCGCCCTCGAGTTTCACGCTGCGCGCGCCCGCTCGTACGAGCGATGCGGCGTTTCGCACACTGTCTGCGACATCAACGTGATAACTCAACCACGGCATATCGGCAACGATGTGTGCCCGTGGAGTCGCGGCGGCGACCGCGCGAACGTGATGACACATTTCCTCGACGCTCAGGTGCAGCGTGTCGGGTTGGCCCATCACGACGTTCGCCATTGAGTCACCAACCAGCAAGATGTCAACCCCTGCCGCATCGGCGTAGCGCGCACCGGGCTCGTCGTATGCCGTGACCATGACGAGTGCATCCGCGCCATTTCGTCGCTTACGACCCCGGATCTGGGGGGCGCTCAGGGTCATTCGCCAACCTTTCGCTGTTGGCGAACGGGGGTACGTCGGGCCTGGCGGCCACCGGCTGACCACTTGCGCACCAGGTGATGAAAGGCACACGCCACACACACCTCTACCGCGTAGCACTGCACCGGCTCTTCTCGGCGCTCGAGCTTCGAAAGTTCTTGGCGAGAGGTCGGACACGTCCCACCAGCCGGCAGACGTGCGCCAAAGACATACGTCACCTCAACGAGTTCCGCGTCGCCACAGACCGGACAGGTCTCGCCGGTCGAGCGACCAATGTTCTTCGCCGCGCGCATGAGCTCGGGATGCGCATCACAGATGTCTGAGTGTCGTAGGGTTCCCGCCGCCAACTTTGCCAACAACGCGTGGCGAACCAGGCCAAATTCGACAACGGCTCCGTCGGCGGTGCTGGTGCGAAACGTCTTATCCATTAGGGGTGAGACTACCGCCCGCCTCCAAATACGCGCAGACCGTCACAACGTCAAGTTCGATATATCGAAGTGATATGATGGTTCGCGTGTTGGATATCGCCATCCTTGGCCTCTTGATGGACCGTGATCACCACGGCTACGAGGTCCGTTCGCAATTGCGCGACCGTTTGGGCGTGTGGGCCAATGTCTCGTTCGGTTCCATCTACCCCGCCCTCGCGCGCCTAGAGCGTTTCGGCTTCGTTGAAGCGGTCACCACCAGTGAACCGCGCACCAGTTCGCTCTCGACTGGTTCTCTCTCGGGCGAACGGGCGTCGCTTCGCTCACTTCGAGCAACCCCCGGTATTGGTCGCCGAGGACGAAAGGTCTATCGAATCACCGAACGCGGCCGACTCGAATTCGTGCGCTTGCTCGCGGACCCCGCCACTCTTGATGACAGCAAGAACTTCTCCCTGCGCATGGCGCTCGCCAAGTACCTCACGCCCAGTCTTCGCGTCGGTCTACTCGAGCGACGCAGGACCGACCTCGTTGGGCGACTCGCCGAAGTACGTGCGGGTGCCGATAACGAACAACTCGACCCCTACGCACGCAGCGTGATGGATCACGCCGCCAAAGGTGTCGAGTTGGACCTCGCGTGGATTGACAGTTTGTTGACCACCGAACGTAGTAATCAGCAATCCTTCGCACGAGAAGCGAAGTAAGAAAGGAGAGCCATGGAGAAGATTCGTGTGGCCATCGCCGGCGTCGGAAACTGCGCCAGCTCACTCATTCAAGGCGTCACGTATTATCGCGACGCGAAGGCGGGCGACGACGTCCCCGGTCTCATGCATGTCGTACTCGGGGGGTTTCACGTAAGCGATCTCGAGTTCGTCGCCGCCTTTGATGTCGACGCCTCCAAAGTCGGCAACGACCTGGGTAAGGCCATCGACGGCGGCCAGAACAATACGATCAAGTTCGCCGACGTCCCCTCGCTCGGAGTCACCGTGCTTCGTGGTCCAACCATGGACGGATTGAACAAGTACTACCGCGCCTCGATTGAAGAATCACCGGCGGAACCCGTCGATGTCGTCCAGGCGCTTCGTGACTCACGAGCCGAGGTGCTCGTGTCCTACTTACCCGTCGGTTCAGAGCAAGCTCAGCGCTTCTACGCTCAAGCGGCCATTGACGCGGGCGTCGCGTTCGTGAACGCGATCCCAGTCTTCATCGCGTCTGACCCCGAATGGGCACGCAAGTTCAGCGACGCGAAGGTCCCGATCATTGGCGACGACATCAAGAGTCAAGTCGGCGCGACCATCGTGCACCGCGTACTGGCTCGTTTGTTCGAAGACCGCGGTCTCACCCTTGACCACACCTACCAACTCAATGTTGGTGGCAACATGGACTTCAAGAACATGCTCGATCGAGAGCGTCTTGAGTCAAAGAAGATCTCAAAGACCCAGGCGGTGACCTCGCAGTTGGAGATCAGCAACATCGGGGCCGACGATGTACACATCGGACCAAGCGACCACGTGCCGTGGCTGCACGACCGCAAGTGGGCCTACATCCGCATGGAGGGTCGCAACTTCGGAGACGTTCCGCTCAACGTCGAGCTCAAGCTCGAAGTGTGGGACTCGCCAAACTCAGCCGGCGTCATCATCGATGCGGTACGTTGCGCCAAAGTCGCGCTCGACCGGGGCATCGGTGGACCGATCATTGGCCCTTCGGCCTACTTCATGAAGTCTCCCCCGGTTCAGTTCCATGACGACATCGCGCACAACATGGTCGAGGAATTCGCCAACCAGGGCGCAGAGAACCTCGTCTGGCCTTAATCGGTACTTCAAGAGAAAACCCCCGCCTACGGGCGGGGGTTTTTCTATTGTTCTCGCTCTTGCCACCACTCTCGAAGGCGAACCGCCGCCTCGGTAGGCGTGATCTCACCCTCGTCGAGTCGAATCTCCATTAAGAAGTCGAGTGCCTGTCCAATCGCCCGACTGGGACCGATACCGAGAATCTCCATCACCGCCACGCCATCGAGTGCGGGTCGCAGTCGACTGAGATCCTCCTGTTCACGCAGTTCGTCGATGCGCACTTCGAGTTCGTCCATGCGTTGGGCGAGCACGGCGGCCTTTCGCACGTTGCGCGTGGTGGCGTCGCAGCGCGTGAGTTCGTTCAACTCTTCGAGCAGCGGACCCGCGTCACGAACGTAGCGGCGCACCGCCTTGTCACTCCATCCCATCTTGTAGGTGTGAAAACGCAAGTGCAGCTCCACCAGGGTTGACACCTGGTCGATCATGTCTTGGGAGTACTTGAGAGCAGTCATGCGCTTTCTCGTCAACTTGGCGCCCACGATCTCGTGGAATCGAAACGTCACACCTTCGTCGCTGATTGCGCGGGTCTGGGGCTTACCAATGTCGTGAAACAATGCGGCCAGTCGCAACACCAGGTTCGAAGATGTCTTGTCCACCACCGCCCAGGTGTGCTTGAGGACGTCCTTGTGATGATGGATCGGGTCCTGCTCGAGTTGGAGTTTGGGCAGCTCTGGAAAGAAGTGATCGGCCAGCCCGGTTCGAACGATGAAGTCGAGCCCGATCGACGGCTGCGAGGTCATCATCAACAGATCCAGCTCACCGCGTATTCGCTCGGCGGAGACCTTGACCAGCGCGCCCGCAACCTTCTTGGTCGCCGATTCGATTGCGGGGTCGATCCTCAGGTGGAATCGTGCAGCGAATCGCGCGGCTCGCAACATCCGCAGTGGATCGTCACTGAACAGCACCTCGGGATCGATCGGCGTGCGAAGGACACCCTCATCGAGATCGCGAAAGCCATTGTGGAAGTCAAAAAGGGTTTGCACATCGGGGGTGTGTTCATTGAGCGCCACGACGTCAAGGGCGAGGGCGTTAATCGTGAAGTCTCGTCGGCTCAGGTCGGCCTCGAGGGAATCACCCCATTGCACGGCGGGCTTACGTGAATGGTCGACGTAGGCCTCTGATCGAAATGTCGTGATCTCAACTTTGACGCCATTCTCACGTAATATCCCCCCGATCGTGCCAAAGGCGCGACCCTGTTCCCACAGCGAGAGGCACAGCGGGCTCATCAGGCGAGCGATGTCATCCGGACGGGCATTGGTCGTGAAGTCGATTTCGTAGTCATCGCCACGCTCTTGACCCAGTACGGCGTCTCGCACAGAACCTCCGACGGCGTAAAGAGAGAACCCTTGAGCGGCGAATGCGTGGGCGAGGGGGCTCGCCAGACGAGCAATGTCATCGAGTCGTTCGTGGACCTGTTCAAATGAAGTCATTGCGAACGAGGGTAGTGGGCGCCGAGCCAATGACGAAACCGAAGGTAGCCTGTAACAGCATGTTCCACCGATTTACGACCTGGTGGCGGGCGCTCAGCGTCGTACTCCTCAGCCTCGCAACGGTGACGTGGCCTTCGGCCGCGCACGCTGGAACGACGGTCTCATTCAAATTGGTCCATCAAAGCAACGTCGCGCAACTCTCGAGCAAAGGTTCCGCCCGCTTTGGCGTCACCCTTGACGTGGGCAAGCAACCCGGCACGGCGGTGGCGCAGGTCTCGCTCTATCCGCGCATCATCGAGCGCTCCGAGCTCACCGCCATCTACGACGGTGCTGGTGTGACGGGGGCCAGTCTCGCTACAACGGGCAACTTCACATTGAAGTGCGTGAGCCATGGCACATCGCAGTTCACGATCACCGTGTACACAACTTCAGTACGAAACGAGAGTTCACCATGTCTCAGCCAACCCGCTCGCTTGCATCTTCTCTGTGCGACTGGTCAATGTGACGGCGTCTATCCACTGAGCTACTCGGTTACCAAGTCTGGTATCACGACCACGGAATGGTCGCTGCTCGCGATTGAAGCGTCCACTCCTGTCAATCCACTTCGCTTCGACCTCATCGAAGCGCTCGATCCATCGTCGCTCGGATCGAACCAGACGTCGCTGCACGTCCTTGATGCGATTGCCCACCTCACCTCATTTCCACTGACCCTGACGGCGGACTACCGCACCTTGGCCGCCGCCGAGCAATTGACGACACCCTCGGGCGTGGCGTGGCGTGGCGCACTCGACAAGGCACTCACGAGCCCCTTGCACCGTGCGGCGGCTGCGCCGCCTTCGAACATCGATTTCGCGGGCCTGATACGTCACGGCTTCCCGTCCCAGGTCAGCCAGCAAATCTCGCTCAGCACCCAACTGCTCCAGAAGGTGACTGGGCACTACGCCGATGGAGCGGTCGTGCTTTCGGGCAGCCCCACGCTGCGCGGCATCCAAGCTCTCACCACTGCGCACGTGAGTGAGATCGTCCTGCCCGACACAGCACTCAACCCCTCACCCACCTCCACGCTCACCTGGGGGGCACCCTTCAAGATCCCCGGCACACCGAGCATCACTGCACTCGCGACTGATTCGCCCCTCGAACAACTCGCGACCAACACCTCAATCGGACCCGGTCGACGGGCGGTGTTGACCCTCGGGACGTTGGCGTTCTTGCACTTCGAAGCACCCAACGCAGCCGCGACCCGCACGGTCGTGATGCAGGTGCCCGTAGCCAAGACTTCGGTTGCGTACCTGAACGCGCTCGCTGGTGGACTCTCACACGACCCGTTCGTCGCGGCTTCGAACCTCTCGCCTTCCTTCGACTCGTCTCTCATCGCCACCAACGGCGCTCCCGCTACGAGGGCGCTCGCAGCCACGGCGGTCTGGAACTGGTCGCAGCGAAACGTCAACACCCTGACGACCCTGATCAACCAGGTCAATTCCTTTAGGGGCGCCGCCAAGACCGCCCCGGTGATCGACAGCCTCGATGTCGACATCGCCAGCGCCCAGATCAACGGCAACGTCGCTCAGCGACAGAGTCTCCTCAACATCGCGAGCGACGCACTCTCCCAGCAGCTCAAGAACTTCTCGATCGACGAGAGCCCCATTACCTTGACCGGCCCCGGAACGGCGCTGCCCGTAACGGTCCTGAGTCACGCGAGTTACCCCGTGACCGCAGTCGTGCATCTGATCACCGACCGTCTGAGCTTTCCCAAGGGCTCCAGCGTCACCGTGACCCTTGACTCGGCCACCACCTCGATTCGCGTCCCCACATCGAACCATCTAGGCAGTGATCTCACGCTTCAGGTGGAGGTCACCTCGCCCAATGGACAATTAGTCCTCGCTCGAAGCGCGATCCAGGTGCGCATCGCCGGGAATTCCCTTGTTGGATACCTACTCACCCTTGCCTCACTCCTCGTGCTCGCCTACTGGTGGATTCGCACTTACCGACGAAAGACCAAAGGGCGTCACGCCAGATGAGCATTGAAAGCACCCACGGCACACGCGTCACCTCGATGGCCGCGGGGACCCTCGTCTCACGTCTTACGGGACTGCTTCGCATCATGGTCCTCGCGTGGGTGCTTGGACTCTCCCCCATCGCTGACGCTTACAACCTCGCGAACACGATGCCCAACATGTTGTTCGACTTGGTACTGGGCGGTATCGCCGGCGCCACATTCATCCCGGTGTTCGTCGAACGCCTCACGCTCGACGGCGAGCGACGCGCGTGGAAGTCCATCTCGAGCGTGATCACTGGAGCACTCCTCACCTTGGTCGTCGCATCGGTCATCGTGTGGTGGACCGCGCCGTGGATCGTCGAAGGCTTCACCTTGATGCACCACGGCGTCACCACCCAGTCCGCCACCCTCCTCGCCCATCAGCGCGCGGTGGCAACGACGTTGCTGCGCTGGTTCGTACCCCAGATCTTCTTCTACGGCGTCATCGCCATCGCCACTGCCCTTTTGAACATCCGAAACCGTTTCGGTGCGCCCGCATGGGTGCCGGTCGTGAACAACTTCGTCTGCATTGGCGTGCTGGTCTGGTTTCACCTCGTTGATCCAAGTCCGACCCTCGCCACACTGCAGGGCTCGCGAGACCTGCTCTGGCTCGGCGCGGGCACCACCCTCGGTGTCGCAGTGCAGTTCGTGTGTCTCTTGCCCTCACTCGCTCGAAGCGACCTCTGGCGAATCTCGTTTCGTCTCGATCTGCGAGACCCCGCGGTGCGCGCGGTAGGACGACTCAGCACCTGGATTCTGCTCGTGGTGTTGACCAACCAGATCTCGCTCTACGTCGTACTCGCCTACGCCTTTGGCATTGGTGGCAACGGACCGGTGAGTGCCTACACCTACGGTTGGTCATTCATGCAGATGCCCTATGCGGTGATCGTGGTGTCGGTACTGGGGGCGATCACACCCCAACTCGCCGGCTTCGCGACCAATGAGGACTTCGCGGGCCTCGCTGAAAGACTCCGCTTCGGTCTTCGACAGTCGCTCGTCGTCATCATCCCCTGCACCTTGGTCATGGTGATACTCGCCCAGCCGATTGCGGGGATATTCCTCAAGCACGTCAGTGTCGTGCACCACCACTCCGCCGGCACCGTCATCGCGGTGCTCGCCGCTGGCCTTCCTGGCTTCACGGTCTTCCAGCTCAGTGTTCGCGGACTCCAAGCACTCCAGCGAGCCCGCGAGATCTTCTTCCTGTACGTCTTTGAGAACGGTCTGACGATCGGTCTGTGCATCCTGCTCGGACGCACATCACTCGCGGGGCTGAGCGCCAGTGTCTCGATTGCCTACTCCGCGGCTGCGATCCTGTCCGTGCTCACATTGGCGCGCTACCACGTCAACATCATCTCGGGCCTCTGGTCACTGCACGTTCGCCGCAGTCTTCGAGCCTCCTTGGCCGCCACCTTGGTCATGGCTCTTGCTTACGCCGCCCCCGCATGGAATCAGGGCCTGGGTCTCATTATTCGCTTTTCTCTCGCCATGGCGCTTGGGGCGATCACTTACGTAGGCTTTGTAGTCGTTTCACAACAGGCCATCACTCGACGAGCCGCAAGAAATGCAAGGCTGGGCTAGTTCTAAGGAGAACCATGGCACGTATTCGCGTACTCACCGACAGCGCGTGTGACCTACCAAACGAGATCGCCCGAGAACTCGATATCGACATCGTGTCACTCACGATTCGATTCGGCGACGAGGAGTTCGTGGATCGCATCGACTTGACGCCCGCCCAGTTCTGGGCCAAGTGCAAGAAGTCAAAGACCTTGCCAGAGACCGCCGCACCTTCACCCGGCGCGTTCCAGCACGCCTACGAGCTCGCGAAGTCCGAAGGATACGACGGGGTCATCGTGCTCACGATCTCAGCGGCCCTCTCGGCGACCAACCAGTCGGCGCAACTCGCGGCGAGCAACGTGGCCGACACGATTCCCGTGAGAATCGTCGACACCAAAGCAGTCTCGATGGCCCAGGGTCTGCTCGTCATGGAGATTGGTGAACTCGCCCGCACTGGCGCATCACTCGACGAGCTCGTAACGCGTGCCGAGACCCTGAGGGACAAGGTCGGTGTCGTTGGCATGCTCGACACCCTGGAGCACCTCGTGAAAGGTGGCCGAATTGGCGGGGCCCGTGCCCTACTCGGACAAGTACTCGCCATCAAGCCCTTGTTGGTGCTGAAAGATGGCGTGGTCGCCGAGGCCGGACGACAACGCACGCGCGCTAAAGCACTGCAGGCGATCGTCGACGTGGCCAAATCCCACGCTCCGCTTCGCCGTCTTGCCTTGGTGCACGGCGACGCCAGTGACATCAAGACCGCCCAGGATCTGGTCGCCCAGATTCCCAGCGAGTTCGAGTTGGTCGTCACGGACATGGGACCGGTCGTAGGCACCCACGGCGGACCAGGAATCGTGGCCCTGTGTTGGATTGAGGCCTAGGTCCCACTCGACGCTAAGTTCTAAGCGTGAACGAGAACTCGAACGACCGAGGGCCCGACTTCGTCGACAAAGCATTGGGTTCCTTTGATCACGTCCTTGACCTCGTGCATGATCGCGTTCTTCGTCCGCTCCTGCTGGCTGGTCGGGCAATCGCTTTTGGATTCATCATCTTCGTGATGTCGATCATCGTGGTCAGCGCACTACTGATTGGCATCGTGCGACTGTGCAACGTCTACTTCTTCGCGGGGCATGAGTGGATCACTTACGCCATCGTGGGCGCAGTGTCTTTGATCGCCGGTCTGGTGATCTGGCGTCGCCGCCGTCCCGTTAATCTGAGGAAATAATGCCCGAACACACCCGAGTACTCATCATTGGTTCAGGCCCCGCTGGCCTCACCGCCGCCATCTACAGCGCTCGTGCGCAGTTGAACCCAATTGTCATCGAGGGAGAGCCCTCCTCGACAACCGACCAACCTGGCGGTCAACTCATGCTCACCACAGAGATCGAGAACTTCCCCGGTTTCCCCGAATCCATCACCGGCCCAGAGCTCATGGCCAACATGCGCGCCCAGGCTGAGCGTTTCGGTGCCGACCTACGCGTGACCAAGGTCCAAAAGCTCGACACCCGCGAACGACCTTTTCGAGCGTGGCTCACTGATGACCAGGAGCCGAGTATCACTGCGGACGCCGTCATTCTCGCGACGGGCGCGCAGTCGCTCATGATGAATGTCCCTGGCGAAGAGCGGCTGCTCAGTCACGGACTCTCGACCTGCGCCACGTGCGATGGGTTCTTCTTTCGCGGCCAGGACATCGCGGTGATCGGTGGTGGGGACTCCGCTGTCGAAGAGGCCACCTTCTTGACCCGTTTCGCTTCAAGTGTCACCATCGTGCATCGTCGCGACGCACTCCGAGCGTCCAAGATCATGCAAGAGCGAGCCTTTGCGAACGAGAAGATCAAATTCGCGTGGAACACCCAGGTCGTTGAGGTCCTTGGTGAGGATCGTGTCTCAGGACTCTTAGTGCGTGACACGGTGTCCGACGAGCAGCGGGTGCTCGACGTCACGGGCGTCTTTGTCGCCATTGGCCACGTTCCCAACACCACACTCGTCTCAGACCAGGTCGAGCTCGAGGAGAATGGGTACGTTCGAACGGGGTTGGGCTCTTACACGAACATCGACGGTCTCTTCGCCGCCGGTGACGTGCAAGACCACATCTATCGCCAAGCCATCACTTCAGCAGGCTCGGGATGCATCGCGGCGATCGACGCCGAGCGATGGCTCGAAGCGCGGGGTTTTTGACGCTTCCTCGCTAAGGTGGTGCGTGCGACGCCACAAACTTGGCGCTTTGGAGGTAATTATGACTAGCCCGATCACCACCCTGACCGACGCCACTTTCGACGAAGTCATCGGCGCGGCGGAGAAGCCGATTCTCGTCGACTTCTGGGCCGAATGGTGCGGACCCTGCAAGATGATCGCGCCAATATTGGAAGAGTTCTCGCGTGAGCAGGACAAGTTCACGATTGGCAAACTCGACGTAGACGTCAACGTGGCAACGGCGACCAAGTTCTCAGTCATGAGTATTCCGACGCTGCTGCTCTTTAAAGATGGTGAGGTCGTTGCTCGACTCGTTGGCGCCAAGCCCAAGGGTGCCCTGCTACAAGAGATCACTGCGAACCTCTAGTTCAGACCCTGAAGTTCACCACCCTTCGACGCGGCGCACACGGCGAGTCTGTACGCGACCTGCACGAACGACTGACCCACGTGGGTCACGTTTCACTGAGTGCCAACCCCGAGATCTACGGGGATGAGACGGTTGCGCTCGTGGAGGCGTTTCAGCGCGCGCGCGGACTGGTCATCACCGGTGAAGTGGATGAACTTACCTGGTCACGGCTGGTGGAAGCGGGCTGGCGACTGGGTCAACGTCTGCTCTTTCTCGCTCAACCTTGCCTGCGCGGCGATGATGTGGCGGATTTGCAGGTGCGTCTCGCGCAACTCGGTTTCAATCCAGGTCGAATTGATGGCATCTTCGGTCCGATCCTCGAAGAGGCGATCATCGAGTTTCAGCGCAACTGTGCCATTGGTGTGAATGGCACTCTGACCAGAGAGACCTTGAACGAGCTCATCCGGGTGTCACCCTCAGTACCGTCTCGCAATCTGGTCACTGACGCGCGTGACCTCGCGGGCTTTGATACCGAGCACAATGGACCGATCATCATCTGCGGGCCCAATCCTCTTCGTGAACTCGTGACGCGCGCACTCGAGACCGAATACTTGACGTTGTCGCTCGATGCTGCGAGCACCGAGCAGATTGCGATCATCGCCAACGAGAATCGAGCAATCGTCGTTCTCTCCCTGGCCACACTTGACGGCGCCGATGGTGACGACACTGTCCACTTCCACTATTGGGCGAGTTATCGGTCGTATTCGCGTCGCGGTGAGCGTCTCGCCAGCGCCATAGCGGCGCGCTTATCTCAGAACGAACACCCCTTACGAGTCGAATTGACGGGGATGGCGCTGCCGATCTTGCGAGAAACACAGATGACCACATTGCACATTGAAGTCGGTACCCACAACGAAAAGGGTCTTCACGACCTCGCTCAAGCGATATCGACCGTGGTTCTAGAAGTTATCCACAGATAGCACCCGAAGGGGAACGGAGATTTCCCTCACTGCGCCGGGAAATAGCCGCTTTTTGAACGAAAAAGCAAGTAACCCACAACTTCATCCACAACTTGGGGAAAACTTCAACATGAAGGTTAGGTTGAAGGTTAGGCCCAATCAGGCCTGTGAGATGGTGATGTAGATCCGTTCTAGGTCGTCTAGGTCTGCAAAGTCAATGATGATTCGACCATTACGGCCCTTCAAATCAACGTGCACCCTGGTGTTCAAGTAGTCTTCAAGTAATTGCTCAAGTTCTGCAACACTTGCATCAGGCACAGGTCTAAGTCGTGGTTTTTCACTCGATGCCTTCGCCGCAACCTCGGGAACGCCGATCGGCTTGGGCTCAAGAAATGCCTTGACCGCTTCCTCGGTCGCACGTACTGACAATTCATTCTTGATGATCCGTGCAACCATTGTCGCCTGGGCGCTGGCGTCGCCAATCACGAGAAGCGACCTCGCGTGTCCGGCGGTGATTTGAGAGGTGGCCAGTGCGGTTTGGGCCGCTTCACCGAGTTGGAGCAGGCGCAGGGTGTTGGTGATGTTTGCCCTACTCTTACCAACTCGCTGAGCCACTTGCTCGTGGGTCAAGTCGAACTCGTCAATCAGTTGTTGATACGCCGCAGCCTCCTCCAAAGGATGAAGGTCGACTCGATGCAGGTTCTCAACGACGGCTTGTTCAAGCGAGAGCCGGTCATTGACGTCGTCTTGCACCAACACCGGGACCATTTCAAGCCCAGCAATGCCGGCCGCTCGCCAACGACGTTCGCCAGCTATCAGCTCGAACTCGCCCTCCGAACCCTCAACGGGTCGAACAATGATCGGTTGTAGGACTCCGAGTTCCTTCACCGATGACGCGAGTGCCTGAAGACTCTCATCGCTGAAGGACTTTCGAGGTTGAAAAGGATTTGGTCGAATCGAACCAACCAACACTCTTCGAAGGGGTCCATCACTTGAGACAACGACGGTCTCCACTACTTCGACCTCTCCCTCGGGAATGAGGGCGCCAAGTCCTTTTCCCAAACCTGGTTTCCTAGCCATTGTTGATCTCCTCTGCTAGTGCGCGGTATGCCTTGGCACCCTTTGATGTCGGATCGAATACTGTAATCGGCTGTCCAAAGGAGGGTGCCTCAGCCAATCGTACGGTGCGCGGAATGACTGTCTTGCAGAGCTCGTTCTCGAAGTGACGCTTCACCTCTCTCGCGACGTCACCGGACAAGGTGTTCCTCGAGTCGTACATCGTGAGCACAACCTTTGAAATTCGTAATGTTGGATTGAGGTTCTTCTGAACCAGGTCGACAATTCTCTGAAGCTGCGTCAGACCCTCAAGCGCGTAGAACTCAGTCTGAACGGGCACCAAGATATCGGTGGCCGCTGCGAACGCATTGATGGTGATCAAACCCAGAGAAGGCGGACAGTCAATGAAGACGTAGTCGAAGTCACCCTCTACTGAGGCGAGTGCCCTCTTCAAACGGAGTTCCCGCGAGATAATGGCAGTCAATTCCTGCTCAACACCCGCCAGATCCAATGTGGCGGGTGCGACGAAGAGATTATTGAACCCCGTCGGCTCGACGATATCCACCATCGGCGTATCGTTCAAGAGAACGTCGTAGACGGACTTCTCAAACCGGCGTCCATCGACACCTAGTCCCGTCGTGGCGTTGCCCTGAGGGTCAAGGTCGACAACGAGTACTCTTTTGCCAATTTCTGCCAGGGCGGCACCCAGTGATGTGGTGGTAGTGGTCTTACCAACCCCACCTTTCTGATTGGCTACCGCAAATACCCTCATTGTGCTGGCGTCCGCCATGAGCCTCTTCCCGACCTAATGAACTTCCCGACACCGCGTCGAACCCCTGCCATTCAACACGCTATTTGAGAATGCGTCAAGTACCGATGTTTCACGTGAAACATTCGACTCTCGACTTCTCAAGAGAGTTCCTTGAATTTCCCAGAAATACTAGGGCAATTTCAATCACGCTGAGGTCAAAGTTTCAAGATCCGAATGTTTCACGTGAAACATTCCAACACCTCAGGCACCTCCGGGCTCGCGGGATGAACTCGCAAATCCGTAGTACCACAGCACCAATCCCGAGACCGAGGGACTGATTGCCGATGTTTCACGTGAAACATTCCAACACCTCAGGCACCTCCGAGCTCACGGGGGTGAACTCGCAAATCCGTAGCACCACAGCACCAATCCCGAGACCGAGGGACTGATTGCCGATGTTTCACGTGAAACATCGGCCGCCTCGATTTTCAAGTGCCGGAACGCTTGGGTGGTCACCTTGAGTGGAATTCGTGATCAGGCAACCACCGTCCTGGGTTGCGAGACGTGGTAATCAGGTGACAGTGCGAAACAAGACGATCCTGCTCGAATGGTTCCCTGCGTCGTAGTGGGTACGACCAGACTCCTTCACCGACCAGGGTCATCTGCCTCAAGGCCCTTCCTGGTACTTCCATTAAGGAAACACAACCTGGGCTATCTCTGGGCTCAACTAGCGGTCCAGCGCGAGACTCAGCTTGGTTCGAACCTACAGAAACGTTCTGAATGTTTCACGTGAAACATCTAGAAGAGGGGATTCTTACCAGGAACTCCCACCGCTCGAGGAAAATCACGAGGGGTCGTCGCCACCTTCACCAGCAATTGGTACGCGGCATTGTGACGGACACGGCCTCGACTCTCGAGTCCCAATCGTCTAAGGGCCTTCGTGTCCCAGCGGGATTCATCTTCATCATTGGGTGGCTCCGAGACTATGAGCACTCCCCCAACCTTCAAAAACCGCACCGCGCATTCAGCAACAACAGCAGGTGGTCCGAAGGATCTAGCCGTAACTAGGTCAAATGATCCATCGAGTGAGGGGTCGCGAGCAATGTCCTCGGCTCGACCAGTAATCACCTCGCCGAGCTGTGGCGCTCCAGGCCAGGCAAGTACCTCGCGCAAGAAGTTCATCCGTTTCTCCATGGAATCAACGAAGACCCCTCGGCATCCCCAGTAATCAAGTAGGACCAGTCCCGGTAGACCGCCTCCGCTGCCAAGGTCCAAGAATGACGATGGGGGAGTGGATGAGACATCAGCCCAGCAGTCGGCGAAGCCCATTGCGTGGGCGATATGGGGTTCAATCGAACCGGGCCCTAAAAAGCCTCGCGCCCTCGATTCTTCGAGGGCGCGAGACAACCAATCAATGTTCATACGTAGATTATGCCGGAGCGACCACCACAAAGCGGCGAGGCTCTTCACCTTCGGATCGAGTCATCACCGCGCCGTTATTAGTAAGGGCGTCGTGGACGGCTTTTCGATCAGCGGCTGACATCGGCTCGAGAGCTCGCTCTTCTCCGGTCTCGATCACCTCTGTCGCTACCTGCTCGGCGAATCGTCCGAGTGCCGCAACGCGTCGTTCACGATATTGGGCAACGTCGACGAGGATTCGGTCAGTACGGCTAGGACTCTTTGATTGAACAACAGTCCGTGTCACTTCCTGCAATGCTTGCAGTGTCGCACCCCGGGGTCCGACCAGTACACCAAGTTCAGTTGGAGGATTGGCGCTCACCGAAAGCTCAACGGTCTCTTCATCGATTTCTTTGACCGAGACCTCAGCCTTTATGTTCATTGACGCAAGAAGTCCGGTGAGGAACTCCTTCGCAATAGAACCTTGCTCGGCCAGGGAAATTCCTTCAGCCATAGTGTCCTCCTTAGTTGAGACCTTTTTGGTTTTCACTGCGCCATTTGGCGATTCCTTCTTTGCCGTCTTCGCCCCGCCATCACCCTTGCGCTTGTCCTTGCGAGGGTTTTCGCCTTCGGGACCCTTGGGGCCGCGCGGACGATCCTCGCGCGAGCCACCGCGAGGGCGGTCGTCGCGGCCACCAGATCGGCGGGAGCGCTTAGGTCGTGGGCCAACCGGGCGTACGCGAGCTCGAACCCTCGCCTCTCCGCGGATACGACCGAACAATCCGGCCTTTGGTTCTTCAAGTACTTCTACTTCGGCGTCATCGCGGTGTACGCCCAGATGAGCCAATGCTCGTTCTGTTGCTTCGTCGATCGATTTTCCTGTTGTTTCTACCCAATCCATGGGTTAACGCGCCTTTCTTTTCCGCTTCGCTTTGGAGCGAGACTGTGGTTGGGGCTTGAAGGTTGAAGGTTTCTCCTCAACCTTCTCTTCCTTGGCGTCCGGGGATGGAATCGCCCTGACGCCGTTCTTTGCAGGGTTTGAAACCCCTGATCGGAACATGAGGTCTTGAGTAATTATTCGAATAATCGTCGAAATAATCATGTACAACACGACAGCTGCTGGGATCACCAAGTAGAAGTATGCAAAAATAATCGGAAGGAACTTCTGGATGGCCTGTTGCTGGCTTGGTACGTTCTGGCCGGTCTTCTTGTTCCTGTTGTTCATCTGAGCCATCTGGAAGTACTGCAACCCAACTGCTGCAGCGACCAGTATGAAGAATGGCAGCGAACCCACAAACGAGCCGTGCGCACTGATGGGAAAGGGCTTCAGGTTCAGGTCCATACCGAAGGCTTTGATCTGACCGTGCGACGCAACCAGGTTGTGGTACATCGTTGAGCTGGTAGGGATGTACCGGGGTTGGGAAACCAGAACCTTATTCACCAGAACCTGATTCGCGAGGCCCTTGATGACGCTGTAGAGGATGAAAAGGAAGGGTGCCTGTAAGAGGACCGGGAGGCACCCGCCCACCGGATTGGCGCCCTCTTCTCGATACAACTTCATCATTTCTTCGTTCAGAAGTGCCCGATTCTCTGGGCCTTTGTACTTTTGTTGAAGTTTCTTGATCTCCGGCTGCAATTTCTGCATCGCCATCATTGACTTGGTGCTCTTGATCGTAAATGGCGTCAATGCGCCCATGATTACTACCGTGAGCAGGGTGATTGCGATCGCGTAGTTAGGAATCAACCCATAGAAGAACGCCAGGATCGCACCAAATAGGTGGAAGATTGGCTGGAAGACCGAGCCAATTGCGTGAGTGAATGACTTCATGACTTCGTACTCCTAGCTTTCTTTCTTTCAGGCACTAGATCTACGCCGTGGGGACCAAGTGGACGACAACGGCTGAGTCGGCGCATTGCTAACCCCGTCCCACTAAGCGCGCCGTGCACTTCAATCGCCTCCAGTGCGTAGTTCGAGCAAGAGGGGTAGAAACGACAGGGTGATGGACGACCTGATGTGAAGCGCTGATACACCGTGATCATCCGCATAAGGAGTCGGGCCACGGGCGAGGGCTTAGCGCCCATGAATTCTCCCGAGTGCTCGTTGGAGGTGATGTTGTAGTTCGTCATAGGAGAGATTTCCTGTCTCGTTACCGCACCTGATCAGGTAGGAACCTGGGTTGGGGCGGGGAATCGAGCAGTCCATCAGAGCCCGGAGTCGGCGTCGAATTCGGTTACGTACAACCGCATTCCCGACTTTTCGGCTAATCGCATACGCCACGTCTACTGATTCAACGCCGTCGGTGTGGGCAACGTAACTAATTCTTAGTGGCCCACTCTGTCCGTGACCCGTAGGAGTGGCAAAGCCTGCGAATTGCCGTCGGGTTCGAACCCGACCAGGCACCGATCCGCTCAGACCGTCAGCTCGTGGCGGCCCTTGTCACGGCGGGCCTTTAGGATTGCTCGGCCGGCGCGGGTGCGCATACGGGCGCGAAAACCGTGGGTCTTGGCCCTTTTTCG
Organism: Acidimicrobiaceae bacterium; assembly: GCA_027355725.1. Taxonomy (GTDB): domain Bacteria; phylum Actinomycetota; class Acidimicrobiia; order Acidimicrobiales; family RAAP-2; genus RAAP-2. The sequence goes on along the minus strand of DAIEHI010000084.1, from coordinate 43,897 downwards.
CTTATTTGGCTGATAGGTACGCTTCACAAAACCTCTTCTCAAATTCTCTAAATGCGCTTCGCGGGACCCCCTGGAGGTCGCTAGCGCGCTACTGGGAACAATCTTACCCGACCACAGGCGCCCCTTGGTAAAGACGCATGAATAGGTGTAGGGTGACTCTCCCTGAGTGATCGTTGGTTGTTTTTGATCAATATCGCTTGTGGATAATGTAGCTGTGGGTCTGTGGAGGAACGTTGTGCAAAATGGTGAGGAGATTTGGACGGCCCTTCGAGACTCCTTACGCGGCAACGCTTCTGAAGCTGTTTGGTCGGCTGGACTGAACACACTTCACCTTGTGGATTACCACGATGATCAACTTGTGATCGGTGCACCGAACCAAATTCAACTCCTTCGGGTACAACAGCGTTACCTTCCATTCATCACAGAGCAAGCACAGCAACTCGTCGGATCAAGAGTGATGGTTTCGCTAACAGTGAGTGAACAACAGAACACCACTGACACACAAGACGATGCGCGAGAGGTTGTGACGAACACGCCCGCGTCTGTGTTCTTACCGAGTGTTGATCGTCCGGTCCGGTTGGATCCTCGTATGACGTTTGACTCGTTCGTACCTGGGTCGTCTAACCGACTCGCCTTCGCCGCCGCTCAATCCGTCGCTGAAACACCTGGTCGTGCCTACAATCCACTGATGATTTACGGCAACTCTGGTTTGGGTAAGACCCACTTGTTGCACGCCATTGGCAATTATGTGCAGGAGAACTATCCCGGACGCAAGGTTCTATACGTTTCGACCGAAACGTTTTTGAACGACTTCATTCGGGCAATTCAAACACGAACACAACTCGCACTTCATGATCGTTATCGAGAGAACGACGTGTTGCTGATTGACGACATCCAATTCATGGAAACCCGTGGTGAGACCTTTCACGAAGAGATCTTTCACACATACAACGCTCTGCATGGTGAGGGTAAGCAGATTGTTCTCACTTCTGACCGCTCGCCGCGAGACCTCGCTGGGCTACAAGAGCGATTTCGAAGTCGTTTGCTCCAGGGCCTCGTTACTGAGATCGATCAACCAGACCTAGAGACACGAATCGCGATTCTTCGCTCTAAGGCTGAGCGCGAGGGAATTGATCTACCCGGTGATGTTGCGGAGTGGATTGCTCAGCGCGTGCGTGACAACATTCGTGAGCTCGAGGGGTCGATCACGATGTTGCGGGCATTCGCCAATCTCCGTCAAGAACCCATCACGCTCGAATTGGCGCGTAATCACCTGACCAATCTCGGCCAAGAACAGATGATCCTCAAACCAGAGACGATCTTGTCGGTGGTTTCTGAGTTCTACGGCCTATCAGTCGAGGATGTTCGTGGCTCTAAGCGCCTCCGGCCCCTTGTTCACGCTCGTCATGTAGCGATGTACTTGATCCGGGACTTGTTGGACAATTATTCCTACCCGATGATCGCTCGAATCTTCGACGGGCGTAATCACACAACAGTCATCAGTGGTGTGGAGAAGATTCGTGAGCAGCTCGCTGTCAACGCCGAACTGCTGGCTCAAATCAATCAACTCAAACGACGTCTTCAGGGGGATGGAAGGGATTAGTTTGTGCGCAACCTCCGGTTCTGGTTGTGGAACAACCGTTGTTAACTGCTTGTTACTGCACAGAACTTGAAGGTTGAACTCATCGAGTTGAGACAGTTAGACACAGGGGTGTGCACGAAAGCGCGATTTGAAATATCAACTTAATCAGGGGTTTCACGAAGTAATCCCCAAATCCACAGCCCTACTACTACTAACGAATCTTCTTTATAACAACACACCGTAACCTCAGTAACAAAGAAAGGCAGTCTGATGAAGTTCAAGTCTGAGCGCGACATCCTCGTCGAGGCGTTAAGCGCCGCGAGCCGAGTAGTCGCTACACGCCTCATCGGAGCGTCGTCCGGTGTCCTTCTCTCGCTCGTGGGTAATCAACTCACCGTGACAGGAACCGACCTCGATATCACGGTGCGTACAAAAGTTGACGTCATCGGACTCGAAGACGGTTCATGTGTGGTGCCGGCACGACTCATCGTCGATGCTGTTCGCTCGCTCGAAGCCGGCGCTGTAACCGTAACCAGCCACGACGAGAATGTTGAGGTCTCCCTCGGGCGAGCCAAATTCTCTCTCCGGACTTTTGCGGTGATGGATTACCCGAATCTCCCCCCAGTGAGCGGTGCCCTCACGTCGATCGCGGCGCTAGATCTGATCCAAGGTCTCAACCAGGTCGTACGCGCTGCGGCGAATGATGACGCACGGCCCCTGCTCACGGGTGTGTTGTTCACGACAGAAGAAGGAACACTCCGACTCATCGCCACCGACTCATACCGACTCGCGGTTCGAGACGTACCCGGTGTCTCGGGTGTAGGCGGCAGTCATGACCTACTCGTGCCCGCGCGTGCCCTTCAAGAACTCCAGAGGGCTGCTGCGTCATTGTCATCGGACGCCGAGATCGGAGTGACCTTGACTGACGCCGAGATCTGTTTCATCGTTGGAACAACAACCATCGCGTCACGACTCATTGACGGGAATTATCCATCGGTCCTACAACTGATACCCGCGAGCTATCCGAACCAAATGCGAATCGCCAAGGACACTCTGCTGACATCACTCAAGCGCGCCAAACTGCTAGCTAAGGACTCAACCTCTTCGGTGCGACTCACAATGAAGGACAAGACCATTGAGATTCGTACACAGAGTCATGACGCTGGCGACGTCGAGGACAACGTCGACGCTGACTACAACGGCGAGGAAATGACGATCGCGTTCAACCCCAGCTTCTTAATCGACGGCATTGAAGCGGTGCCCGGCGATGAGGTGGTGCTCGAAATGTCTGACGCGGTTCGACCAGCGATGGTGCACGGCGTTGACGACACCCGTTTCCGGTATCTCTTGATGCCGGTGCGTGTTCAGTAGTCCGGTACGAGGATCGTGGGACTCCACGAACTACGAGTACGCGACTTTCGGCTCTTCCATGAGTTCGCCTTCGAGCCGGTCCATGACGCCATCACCGTCTTGTTGTCTCAAAACGGGACAGGAAAGACATCGGTTCTCGAAGCGGTTTACGCACTAGCCACAGCGAGTTCCTTTCGTACGAGCAGCGCCAGCGACATGATTCGAACAGGTTCATCGCTCGCCGAGGTGCACGGCGTGGTGTTTCAACACGAGCGTAGGATCCAAGTCGATCTCACCCTCTCTCGAGGTGTTCGAAATACCACCAAGCGAATGCTGGTGAACGGCCAGAGACCCCAATCACGAGCAGTACTTTCAGAAGCACTACCCCTTACGGTCTTCACACCCGAAGGCGTCGACATTATTCGCCAAGGCCCCGAACATCGAAGAACCTTTCTCACCAACCTCCTCACCGATGTCGACCTGACAACGGGCGACGTCATAGAACGTTTCAACCACGTACTCAGTCAACGAAACGCGCTTCTGCGTTCATTTGCGGGGGAGGCCCCTAGTCGGTCTCAAAGAGAAGAGCTAGAGACCTGGGACCTCGAATTCTGTGTGACGGGTGAAAGGCTCGTCGCTGCCCGCATCGCGCTCTTGAACGACCTCGCCCCTCTCACGACCCACTTCTACCAATCGCTCGCGGACAACGAACTTCGAGTCGAGGTGACCTACGAACGATCCTGGCAAGGTGACTTGTCCAACGCGCTTAGAGCGAGTTTCAACGACGACCGATACCGTGGACACTCAACCATCGGGCCCCAAAGAGACGACGTGGCGCTACGACTCGCGGGACGCGACGCACGACGCCAGGCATCCCAAGGAGAGCAGCGATCACTTGCGTTAGCGCTACGACTCGCGGGTCACGAACTCGTGCGTCAACGGCGGGGGCTCGATCCCTTGTTACTACTCGACGACGTCTTCGGAGAACTCGATTCGCTGCGCAGCGACCGATTACTGCGCCTACTCCCGGTCGGCCAGACCCTCGTAACGACGTCAACACCACTACCGTTGGGGATGAATCCTGCGGCGATTATCGATTTGACGAAGGTGAAGACGTGAACAACGACGCGCCTCGAGCTCTGAGCGACATTTTGAATGTGATGGCCGCACGACTGCGAAAGGTAGACCTGCGCGTCATCGATCAAGTCCGTCAACTCTGGCCCGACATCGTCGACCCGGTGCTCGCGGAGCATTGTCAACCCGAATTCATAAAGAATCGAGTACTGCTCATCTCGGTTCCATCAGGGGCATTTGCGCAGCGTGTGAACCTCGAACACGAGACGATAATCCGCGGGTTGGCGTCGCTTGGTGACGCCGCTCCAACGTCACTGCGCACGGTGATTTCAAACCCGTAAAAACACCGTAAATCATCGCGATGTGGAGTGCTCACCCGGTCTGGATGCGACACCACAGCGGGTAGGATAATGAAGTCGAAACTTTGTCATCGGCTGCGCGCTCAGCGCCGAAATTTGCAACCGAAAGGAATCCTTCGTGGCCGAAAAGTCCAAGGGGTCGTCTAGTTACAAGGCTAGAGACATCACCGTTCTTGAGGGCCTCGAGCCAGTTCGAGTCCGCCCGGGTATGTACATCGGATCTACTGGTCCAGCCGGGCTCCACCACCTCGTCTGGGAAGTCGTCGACAATTCGGTCGATGAGGCAATGGCTGGCTATTGCACTCGAATCGACGTCACAATCCTCGCCAACGGCAGTTGTCGGGTGGTCGACGACGGTCGAGGTATTCCGGTCGATGAGCACCCCCAGTACCCCGGGAAATCCGCGGCAGAAATAGTCCTCACTGTCCTGCACGCCGGAGGAAAGTTCGGTGGTGAGGGCTACAAGGTGTCAGGTGGCCTGCACGGCGTCGGAGTCTCGGTCGTGAACGCTCTCTCTAAGGAGTTGACCCTCGAGATCGATCTGAATGGCGACCATCACAAGATGGTCTTCAAAGACGGTGGCAAGCCTCAAGGCAAGCTGGAAGTTGTTGGCAAGGCCCCGCGTGAGCGCACCGGTACGACGGTCACCTTCACCCCGGACCCCACGATCTTCGAAGACGTCGACTTTCGCGCACAGACCATCCTCGAGCGCTTGCAGATCATGGCATTCCTCAACAAGGGTCTCGAGATTCGTTTCGAGGACCAGAGAAGCGGTCGTGAGCTCAAAGAGAGCTTCAAGTACAGCGGTGGGATCGTGGACTACGTGCGCCACCTCAACAACGCAAAAGAGTCGCTCTTTCGAAAGGTCGGTTACTACGAGCAGTCCGAAGAGGCGCAAGAGGTTGAGGTCGCTTTTCAGTGGAACACTGGCTACTACGAGAGTATCCACTCCTTCGCCAACGGTATTTCCACCATTGAAGGTGGCATGCACGAAGAGGGATTCCGCAAAGCCATCACCAACGTGATGAATCGCTACGCACGCAAGCGCAATCTTCTAAAGGAGAAGGAAGACAACCTCCTGGGTGAGGACATCCGAGAGGGCTTGACTGCAATCATCTCAGTGCGCCTCGCTGAACCCCAGTTCGAAGGTCAGACCAAGGGGAAGCTCGGTAATGTCTCCATCCGTTCACTCGTAGAACGCGCGACCAACGAGAAGCTCGCCGAATGGCTCGAGGAGAACCCCAAAGAGGGTGGTCAGATCGTCGCCAAGGCCATCCAAGCGTCACGAGCGCGCATGGCCGCACGTCAGGCCCGCGACCTCACCCGGCGAAAGAGCGCCCTCGACGGCGCCGGACTACCCGGAAAACTCGTCGACTGTTCCTCGAATGACCCACGCGAATGCGAACTCTTCATCGTCGAAGGTAACTCCGCCGGCGGATCCGCCAAGGACGCGAGAAACCCGAGGAATCAGGCGATTCTGCCTATCCGAGGCAAGATCTTGAACGTCGAGAAGGCACGGTCCGACAAAATCCTCAAGAACACCGAGATCCAAGCGCTGATTTCAGCAATCGGTGCAGGTGTCGAGGCCGACTTCGACGTATCCAAAGTCCGTTACGACAAGATCATCCTGCTCGCCGACGCCGACGTCGACGGCAGTCACATCAGAACATTGCTCCTCACGTTCTTCTTTCGCCAGATGACCGAGATGGTCAACAACGGTCACGTGTACGTCGCGCAACCACCGTTGTATTCGACGCTGGTCGGCAAGGAGAAGGTCTACTTGCGCGACGACGGCGCCAAGGCGAAGTTCCTTGAGGAGAACCCGAACCACAAGAACGACTTCCAGCGCTTGAAGGGTCTTGGTGAGATGGACTTCGATGAACTTCGAGACACCACCATGGACCCGAGCAAGCGCGCACTCCTGCAAATCACCGTGGAGCAAGCGGCGCTGGCCGACGAGGTGTGCTCGATTCTGATGGGTGACGACGTACCCCAGCGTCGACACTTCATTCAAACAAACGCAAAAGACGTTCGCTTCCTAGATATCTAGGGAAGAAGGAAATATGGCACGAAAAGGTACAAATTCAGGTTCGGACACACCACAGGACGACGGGGTCGTTGGCTACATCGAACCAATTGAGATCAACCTCGAAATGGAGAGGTCCTTCCTTGAGTACTCGATGTCGGTCATCGTGTCGCGTGCGCTCCCTGACGCGCGTGACGGACTGAAGCCGGTGCACCGTCGCATCCTCTATTCGATGTTCGACCAAGGCCTTCGACCTGATCGACCCCACACCAAGTGCGCCAAGGTTGTTGGTGAGGTCATGGGCACCTACCACCCCCACGGTGACAGTGCGATCTATGACGCATTGGTGCGCATGGTCCAGGACTTCTCGATGCGTCACCCGCTCATCAGCGGCCACGGTAATTTCGGTGGCACCGGACCTGATGAGGGCGCGGCGGCGATGCGTTACACCGAATGTCGACTCGCCCCGCTCGCACTCGAACTCCTCGATTCCATCGATGAGGACACGGTGGATTTCGAGCCCAACTACGACAACTCGACCCAACAGCCCACGGTGTTGCCTTCGCGGTTCCCGAACCTGCTGGTCAACGGGTCACAGGGCATCGCGGTGGGCATGGCCACCAAGATCCCACCCCACAACCTCGGTGAGGTGATTGACGCGACCCTGCACCTTTTGGCCCAGCCAGAGGCAACGCCAGATGACTTGATGGCATTCGTGAAGGGCCCAGATTTCCCCACCGGAGCACAAATCCTCGGCCGACAAGGCATCCTCGATGCGTACCGCACCGGACGTGGGTCCATCAAGATGCGAGCCGTCGCCGAAATCGAGGAGACCAGTCGTGACGTGCGGATCGTGGTCACCGAATTCCCCTATGAGGTGTCGGTTGAGTCCATTGAAGAGAAGATCTACGACCTGGTGAAGAACGGCGACCTCGACGGTATCGCAGCGGTGCAGAATGACTCCGCGGGACGACAGGCCCGACTCGTGATTCGATTGAAGCGAGACGCCAACGCCAACGTCGTGTTGAACAAGCTCTACAAGAACACATCGCTGCAGACCACGTTCGCGGTGAACATGCTGGCCCTCGTCGATGGTGTTCCGCGCACTCTCAACCTCGCTCAAGCATTAACGCACTACATTGCCCACCAGATCGAAGTCGTCACTCGACGCACTCAGTTCCGCCTGCGAAAGGCCGAAGCCCGGGCCCACATCGTCGAAGGCCTGCTCAAGGCAATCGACATGCTCGATCAGGTGATCGCGGCAATTCGTGGTTCCGATGACCGCGGCGAAGCCCGAATCGCGTTGATGGCCGCGCCCTTTGAGTTCTCTGAGGAACAGGCGAACCATATTCTCGACATGACCTTGGGTCGACTCACCCGACTCGGACGAAGTGAACTCGAGGACGAGATGATCAAGCTTCGAGAGACGATCGCCGAACTGCAGTCAATCCTCGCCAGTGACGTCAAGCTCCGTGGCGTGATCGCCACCGAGATGAGCGCCATCCGTGACAAGTACGCGAACGATCGTGTCACCCAGATCGTGAACGATCCGGGTGAGCTCGGCGCCGAGGACCTCATCAAAGACGAAGAGATCGTCATAACGATGACCAAGGCTGGCTACGTCAAGTCCGTAGCGGCAGATTCGTTCCGGGTCCAAGGTCGCGGTGGTCGCGGTGTCCAGGGTGCCAAGTTGAAAGACGAAGACTTCGTTGAACAAATCGTCCACACGACGACTCACGCCTTTGTCTTGATGTTCTCCAACCGCGGTCGGGTGTTTCGCCTACGCGGCCACGAGATTCCAATGAAGGAACGCACCGCCAAAGGAACGGCCATTGTCAACCTGTTGAACCTTCAGCCGAATGAGAAGATTCAAGCAATCGTCACCACCACCGACTTTCCCAAGGACAAATTCCTGGTCTTTGCGACCGCCAACGGCACCGTCAAGAAGACGGCGTTCAGCGAGTACGACAAGTCGCGTCGCGAGGGTTGGATTGCGATCAACCTACGCGAGGGTGATGAGGTCGTGCGTGTTGTTGCGACGAGCGGATCCGATGACCTGATGGTGGTCACCTTTCGAGGCATGTCGATCCGCTTCAACGAAGAAGAGGTTCGAGAGGTCGGGCGTGACTCTATGGGTGTGCGCGGCATCAAGTTGAAGGACGACGATAAAGCAATCTCGCTCGACGTCGTACGCGATGACGCCGACCTGTTCATTGTCACCGACACGGGATTCGGTAAGCGCGTGAAAGTGGAGCGTTTCAATCGTCAGGGTCGAGGTGGTCAAGGTGTGCGCGCCATCAGACTCAGTGCCGCTCGAGGCTTTCTGGTCGCCGCGTTCATGGTGCACTTCGATGACGAGACCCTGCTCGCGTCGCGCGGGAGAGTCCCCATTCGAACTGCCGTACGCGAAGTCTCCTCCCAGGGGCGTGACGCGACTGGGGTCCGAGTGATGAACCTCGACGAGGGCCATTCTGTAGCCACCGCAGCGGTTGTAGCGAGCGAGGACGAGGGGGACTAGTCGCCGCGGCGCGCCCACGCGCGCTCGAGGGCCTCGAGGATCTTCTGTTCACCCTGTGCGCCAACGACCATGAACCGGTTGTCGATCAGCATCGACGGCACTCCTGATATCCCGAGTTCTTGCGCTCGCAGTTCGTCGTCTCGAACCTCACGTGAAAACTCATCTCCGCTCCATAGTTGCGAGACACCAACGACGCCAACTTCGTCGGCGAGCTCATCGAGCACGCTTCGGTCACCCAATAGCCTGCTCTGACTGAAGTAGGCGAGAAAGAGTCGCTGCACCATCGACTCCGCGAGTCCTTGGGTCGCGGCGAGCGCCACGAGTCGGTGGGCGTCAAAGGTGTTGGTCGGTGTGGCGGTACCAAGCGACCAGGTCATGCCTAGCGCTCGCGCTTCGCTTTCGAGATGATCATTCGCCGCGCGAGCTCGCTCCACCGACATGCCGTACTTCTTGGCGAGCAGTTCTGGTAGTGACAGCTCAGAGTGGATTGGTGCGTGCGGATCGAGTTCAAACGCGTGCAGGCGCGTCACGACCTGTGAGCGGTGCTCGAAGTTCGAGAGTGCCAGTTCGAGTTGACGGGTGCCCAGATAACAAAAAGGGCAGACCACATCACTCCAAATATCAACAAAAAAGGAATCGGGCATTCAATAAGCGTGTCACACCTCGCCGGTTCAGGCAGAATGACTCGATGACCGCTCGAGAGCTGTCCGTTGATGAGGCCGTGAGCCTGGTGGAACCCGTTGACTCGATCGGGCTCGGCCTGGTCACGGCGACACCGGTCGGGCTGCTAAAAGCGCTGTCGCGCCGTGATGATTGGCGTGATCTCACGTTCAGCGGAGGGCTGATCCTGGGCGTCTTTGACGTCTTCATGCACCCCAACGTGCATTACCGCTCGAGTTTCTATGGAGGGGGCGAGCGCCACTACCAGTCCAAGGGTGCCGATATCCAGTACGTCCCCTCGTTCTTTCGTCATTACGGACTACTCATCCAGCACCTGAACCCGCGCATCATGATGATGCAGGGCTCCATGCCCGACTCGCGAGGTCGAGTCAGCCTCTCGCTCTACAACGGTGCGCACTTCAATGAGTTCCTCGCGGCGGGGCGTGATCCGGATCGTCTGCTCATCGTCGAGTGCTCCCCGCACTTTCCTCGCACATTCGCCCTCGACGGCTTTGTCAATGACATCTCGCTCGACGACATCGATGTCGTTGTCTACACCGACGAGCACCCGACGGTACTCGGGGGTGAGGTCGGAACACCCGAGGACTTCGCCATCGCCGACGTCGCTGCAAGTTTCGTGCGCGACGGCACCACCCTGCAGACCGGGATAGGGGCGGTGCCGAACCTGGTCGCCACCGCTCTGGTGCAGCGTGATGGCGGGGACTACGGCGTGCATTCTGAGATGTTCACCGACGGGCTCTTCGCACTGTGCGCGTCGGGCAAAGTCACCAACTCGATGAAGACAGTCCATCGAGGGATGTCGGTGATTACCTTCGCACTCGGCTCGACGGAGATGTACGAGTTCCTCCACGAGAATCCGACAGTCGGCTTCGCTCCGGTCCAGTACGTCAACGACCCGTCGGTGATCGCGAAGAATCCGCGAATGGTGTCGATCAACTCAGCGCTCGAGGTCGATCTCCAGGGTCAGATCGTGGCCGACACCATGGGCGCGCGACAGTACACGGGCGTCGGTGGACATATGGATTTCGTCGAGGGAACCAGTCTGTCGCTCGAGCACACGTCACTGATCTGTCTGCAGTCGACGGCGCTGGTCAATGGCGAGCGAAAGAGCCGTATCATTGGAGATATGACCCCGCGCTCTGTTGTGACTACGCCACGCCATTTGACGGGCGTCATCGTGACCGAATACGGCTCGGCGGACCTGCGAGGCCTCACTGTTAAAGAGCGGGCGCGGGCGCTGGTCGCCGTTGCTCACCCCGATTATCGAGACGAGCTCTCCGTCGCCGCCGAGTTACTGGGGCGCTAAATGCTTATAGTCCGGGATTTGGGAATAGAGATCGGTGCACGACGCATCCTTGAGCCTGTGTCGTTCACAGTGGGTAACGGCGAGAAGGTGGGTCTGGTCGGCCGGAACGGCGCCGGCAAGTCAACGTTGCTCTCGGTGCTGCTTGGCTACACGCCAGAGCACCTGCGTATCACCGGCGTCGTGCAACACCAGGGCAAGGTGAGCCACCTGCCCCAGGAGCCGGTCGCCGGGGGAATGGGTGTCGAGCCGATTGGACTCTCGCACGTGCTCTCGGCGCGCGGACTCGACCAACTCGACGCCGACATGCAGCACGCACGCCACGAACTCGCAGCCAATCCCACCGAGGAGACGATTGAGCGCTTCACTGCGCTCGAAGAGGCCTTTCGTGAGCGCGGGGGCTACGAGGCAGAGTCCGAAGTCGCCCGCCTGGCAGCTGGTCTGGGCCTCCAAGAGGAACTGCTACTCGAGGATCTGGATTCGCTCTCTGGAGGTCAACGGCGTCGTGTGGACCTCATGCGTGTCCTCTATGAGCAGCCCGAGACAATGGTGCTCGACGAACCCACCAACCACCTCGACAAGGCGGCTAAGCGATGGCTCTTCGACGAGCTCGAGCGCTTTCGCGGCACCGTGCTCGTCATCAGTCACGACTTGCCCCTTCTCGACAAGTCCATTGACCGGGTACTGGCGCTGCGCGACGGACAACTTCGCGAGTACAAGGGGAACTACACCAAGTTCCTCGAACAAGAAGAAGCGCGCCGCTTGAGCGAAGAGAAGATGGCCGCCCACCAAGGCGAACAGATTGATCGGATGAAGAGTCTGGCCGACTCAATGCGCGGCCAGACCGCAACACGTGCCCGTTTGGCCAAGGTGCTCGACCGCAAGGTGGAGAAGCTCGAAGAGAATCGCGTCGAGGTGACCAAGAAGGAACGAAAGGTCACCTTCAAATTGCCCGCACCACCACGAAGCGGTGATGTGCCAATGTCGGTTGAGCACGTGGCCGTACGTTACGGCAGCATCGACGTCTTGTCGGATGTGAATTTCATCACCCGTCGCGGCGATCGAATCCTCATCGTGGGCAAAAACGGGGCGGGTAAGTCCTCGCTGCTGCGATGTCTGGCGGGCACTCAGGGTGCCCAGGAGGGGACTGTCAAATTCGGCGCCAACGTGAAAGTCGGTTACTTCGCCCAGGAGCACGAACAACTCGACTTCTCTCGAAGCGTGCTCGACCATCTTGAGAATGCGACGGTTCAGACCGAAGTGCAGCGCCGCGCGCTTCTGGGCGCTTTCGGACTGAAAGGCTCGGCGGCTCACCAAATGCCTGGAACACTCTCGGGTGGCGAACGAGCGAAATTGGCCCTCGCGATCCTGGCGGCGTCGGATGCCAATCTGCTTCTGCTCGACGAGCCGACGAACAACTTGGACCCGGCGAGCGTCGAAGCGCTCGGCGTGATGATGCACCAGTGGACGGGAACCATCGTCGCGGTGAGTCACGAGCGTGAATTCGTCGAGGCACTCGAACCCACACACGCAGTACTGCTGCCCGAGGAGTACTTCGATCTCTGGCGTGACGACTACATGGACCTCATCGAGCGCCGCTAGTCGTGCGTTGCGTCGCTCGTCGAGTGGCCAGCGTCGTCAGTCCCCTGGGACTTCGTAAGTCGTGAACTGCGCACGAAGATTGAAGCCTGCTTTGGTGTAGACCCTTTGGGCCGCGGCGTTCGTGTGGCTCACCCCGAGGCCCAACCACGTGATGTCGCGCTCGCGGGCGCGGGCAATCATGCCCTGGATCAACTCCTGGGCGAAGCCTTGACCTCGATGTTCGCTCACGGTCACGACCGAAGCGAGTACGTGATATCCCGACTCCCAGCGAACGAGTGCGCCGAGCGACACGAGGTCGTCATCGGCGTCACGCAGTCCGTACCAGGAGACGATGTCGTCTCGCCCTGGCCACACCGAGGAGTCATTCGCGTGGAGTTGGAGGATCTCGGTGATGAGGTCATCATCGTCGAGCACGATGACGTCGCCGTCAGTGAGAGTGTGTGACGCGTCGATTGAATAGAAATCCCAATGATCGCGCGCGTGAAGTCCATTGACGTGAGTGATGGCGCGTGCGTCGTCGATCATGCAACGAGTCCAATCGGGTCGTCGGGGTGGATTGGCTCCGAGACCGAGTCCGAACACCCCATCATCGAGGAGCGTGATTGAGAGGGAGTCGGTCGTTCGCTCAGCCGAGTCGAAGCGATCTGCAGCGAGAAAGAACTGGACGGGGTTACCTTCGCCGAAGAGTTCGGCTGACCAACGTAGGGCAGTGACTGGATTCAGGGTTCGTTCTTGCTCCATCACTTGCGACAGTACCGTCTCGTGGTTCAACGTATCGCGTCGACGAGCGTGTGGTCGACTTCAGTCGTCTTGGTCGCGCTCGTCGCGCGGTCTTGGCTTCGTTCGACGGCCGCGCGTCATTTCCTCGGGGGCGCGTCGGTGCTCTTGGTGAGTGAGTTCACGTTTCACGATGCGCCAGTTGTCGAGCCGCCGACTTGGCAAGGTGCCTGAGGCGACCGCCGCTTCGACTGCGCACCCGGGATCACCGTGATGGGCGCAGTCGCGGAATCGACAGTCGATCGCCAACGCTGTTATATCGGAGAATGTCTCACTCAGCCCCTCTTGGCCGACCATGAGGTCGAGCAGCCGGATACCGGGAATGTCGAGCAGGACACCACCTGCCTTGAGCCGATAGAGCTTGCGGGTAGTGGTGGCGTGTCTACCTTCGCCGTGTCGTGTCACGGTCTTTGTGAGCTCGGCCGAGCCCTCAAGAGCGTTGAGCAGCGAGGTCTTGCCCGCGCCCGATGCACCGAGCATCACCGCCGTAACGCCATCGTGCAGGAGTGCTCGAAGGTGCGCGATTCCCTCACCACTCTCAGAACTCGTGGTGAGTATCTCGACGCCCGGTACGGCCATTCTCGCCTCTTCCATCAGTGTGGCGACGTCACGGGCCTTATCGGCTTTGCTGAGCACGACGAACGGTTGTGCACCGCTCTCCCACGCCATGATGGCGAAGCGTTCGAGCATTCGAACGTTCAGTCCTTTGTTGATTGGCACGACGAGGAGGACGAGATCGAGGTTCGCCGCGAGTACTTGGACGTCGCGTCCGTTGGGGTCAGGACGACGCAGTGCACTGCGTCGCGCCATGACGCTGACGATCGTCTCGTTCTCGAGTGTCACCCAGTCCCCGGCCACTGGACGCGTCGCCGCACTGGGCGAAACATGACAATCGGTAGTCTGTTCGATGCCGCTGTGATTGACCCAGATGACCTCACACCGCGCTCCGTGCACGATGCTCACGCGACCAATATCAGTGTGCACGTCGAGCACGAACTTGTCATCGGGTGTGTAGCCGAGTGAGCGCATCACGCCAAGGACGTTCGCATCGTGAGGCTCGTTCGCTGGTAATCTCGCAACATTCATTGTCCAGCCAGTATCGCCTCAATCGGCCCCGCCCCGCTAGCGCTTCGACGAGGACTACGTCGAGTGTGGTACGAACGTTCGGTGGTTACCGCCAAAATCAGCACGCTGAGCGGCCACGAATCACCCGCGCGAGTTATGCGAAGCGATGTCGGGGCGATGTCGTTCGTGGACGAATGCGACATGGAGACGAGGTCCTAGTGCGTCAGAGAATGTCTCTCTCGAGCACGCTCGGGATCGGCGGCGTTATTGCGTGTGCGGTGGCGTTTTTCGTCAATGGTCACGACGCATGGTCCGCTGCGGTTCAGGACTGGTCGCCCTTCGTGCTTGTCACGGGTCTCTTGCTGGTGGGACTCGTTGCTGATGATGACGGACTCTTCAAAGCCGCTGGTGAGCGACTCGCGAAAGCGTCGTCGAGCGGTGTCGTTCTCTTCGTTGGTGCCACGATCCTTATCGGGTCCGTGACGGCGGTGCTCAACCTGGATACCTCGGTGGCTTTTCTCACGCCGGTGCTCGTCTACGCGGCTCGAAGTCGAGATGGGGGAGAGGCGCCACTTCTGTACGGATGCCTTTTGCTCTCCAATGCCGGCTCATTGTTCCTGCCAGGTTCGAATCTCACCAATTTGATTGTGCTCGGTCACGCACGTCTGACCGGCGCTGCTTTCATTTCGCACATGTGGGCGCCGGGATTCGTTGCGTTGATCGTGACCGCGGGCGTACTCGCGATTCACGAACACCGAGAACTACGCGTGCGCTCGTCCCCGGCCCCCGCCTCGTCGCCTGTGACCTGGGGCCTCGGGCTCGTGGCGATAGGCACCTGTGCGTTGTTCGTGGTCGCACTGGCATCACCGGCCCTCGAGGTCCTAGGTGTTGGAGTGGCGGCGATTGCGACGCGACTCGTGAATAAACGAGACAACATAGGTCACGTGTTCGAGGTGCTGGGCGTGCCCGTACTGATCGGCCTCTTTGGCATCGCTGTCGCATTGGGCACGCTCGGGCGCGCCTGGTCGTACCCCTCGACGGCGATGGCCCATCTGAACGTCTGGGCAACTGGGGCAGTGGCGGCACTCGCGTCAGTGGTCTTCAACAACTTGCCTGCCGCATCGCTGCTGTCTGCTCACGCCCCGCCTCACCCCTACGCGCTACTCGTTGGACTCAATCTCGGTCCGAATCTCTTCGTCAGTGGATCGCTCGCGTGGTTACTCTGGCTTCGAGCGGCCCGCGTCGCGGGGGCGCAACCGTCGATCGCTCGCGCGAGTTCGCTCGGACTGTGGACCGTGCCGTTGTCGTTGGCGGCGGCGCTCGCGGCGCTCGTTCTTCTCGGGTGACGCTGTTGATCTCGAAGGATCTCTACAGCATTGTCTCGACGCGATTGCGCCCCTTCAACTTGGCGCGATAGAGCGCGTCATCGGCGCGCGCGACCAGAGCCTCGTAGTCCTCGTGAGGATGTCGCAGCGCAACACCGATACTGACGGTGACCGACGGTACTGCGGTGGCGAGTTCGCTGACGTGGGTACGGATTCTGTCGGCGGCGAGCGTCGCTACCATCACGTCCACTCCAGCGAGCACGACGAGGAACTCCTCACCGCCGAATCGAAAGACCAGGTCCTCGGGGCGCACACTCTGAGTGATCGAGTTGGCCACCGCTCGAAGGACCTGGTCCCCTCGAAGGTGGCCGAGTGTGTCGTTGATGCCTTTGAAATGATCGACATCGATCATGAGTACCGCAAGTTCAGAAGGCGAGTTCGTGTCGTCGAGCTTCAGTTGGTGTTGCATGAGATCCTCGAGCGATACCCGGTTGTAGAGCCCCGTCAAATTGTCGTGGATGGCTCGGGTGTGCCAGGTCGCGCGCTCGAGATCGGCCGTGCGCAACAGGACCTCTCGTTCAAGTCCAACCTCGACGAGGCCAATGATCTGATCAATCACGGCCATGGTTGATTCGTTGAGTACGCGTGGTTCGTCGAAGCCCAACACAATGGCATAATCGACACTCCCCGGCCGTGCGTGGGGCGAACTCAAGGGCAGAATGAGCCGGCGTCCCTGGACCGGGGCCGCGCCCGCGAGCACCAGTGCGACATCTGGTGGAGGTTCCTCGGCGCGCCCGCTGTATGCATCGCTGCGATCGAATCGAAGTGTCACTTTGTCCGCCGCCGCCCAGAGTTCGAGGTACTCAGCTCCCAACGAGTGGCTGGCCAGGCCCGCGAGGTGCGTCGCGATTCCAGAGAAGTGTTGCTCTTTGACCAGGGTGTCAACCACGTCGTGCAGCGTTTGATTGGCGGCGAGCAGAAACGCCAGGTCGGGATCGTCACGGGCGAGGAGGTGGATGCCGCACTCAAGCTTCTCAAGCATGCTGAACAGCGGCGCGACGAGCGGTTCGGGAACGACCTGGCCACGCCGAGGCGCTACGCGCCGTACGGGCAACTCCCGCAACTTCTGTACCGCGTGCGCGAGGATCTCTCGACTGGGCGTGTACTGCTCGTGAAACGCTCGAACACTGTCGAAGTAGGCGAGTGAGTGGGCTAAGAGCGACTCATCGTCGTCAAGGCCGCTCAGGATGTCGGAGGAGAAGAGTGTGCCCGAGGCCTCTTCAAAGCTGACGAACGAGCCAGCTGAGTGGAGATAGGGAGTGAAGACAAAGTGCAGCGCGCAATCCTCGAGCTCGAGTCGCCAGTCGTGATCCTCAATCCTCCAGAACGCGAGAGGTAGACCGTTATGGACAATGAGCGCTTCGTTTCGTGCGTGCGTGACGACTTCGGCGTCGCGACGTAGACCACTCTCGATCAACGCAGGAAGTGAGCCGATGACGTCTGGTTCGGCGTGTGAGCAGACCAACCAACGCACGTTGTCGAGTCCGACCACCGCGTTCACCTTCTTGATCATGTCGCCACTGGTGAGCGCCGATCCGGGGTCGATGAGCACTGACTGAGTGCCTTGTTCGAGAAGGTACGAGTGATAGAGGACTTTGTTGTCGGCTCTGCGCGCGCCTACCCACCACACACGCGGCGAGAGTTCAATTGGCCCCGAGGTGTCGAGAAGATCTGTGACCACTGTGAACTCCCGTTGTCGACTGCTCCGACCCCCAAGAATTTTTACTCTACAAGAAATCGAATGAGACGAACTCCTCAGTTTCTTCATCGTCTCGACAGGTGTGATGTGCTAATAAATCGCTGATGATGCGAATGAAATTGAGTGATTACTTCGTTGGTGAAGCGTCAACGTCGGCGAAGAACACTCCACGTAAATGATTGGGTGCTCTCGAAAGGTGTGGTGTGCATTTCGTCGCGTGAGTCGATCAAGTCGAACTCAGCATTGAACAACGCTGTGATGCTGGCTGAGTCGTGTTGCACAATTGGCAGACCCGAGCAATGGGTGGGGCCCGATGGGCTGAAGGTGGCGACGATGAGCACAGCTCCCAGATCAAGAGCGCGTGCGGCGGTGAGGACGTAGTCGCGCTGCTCCTCAGCCGAGATCAGAAAGTGGAAGACCGCACGGTCGTGCCAGACCCTATAGCGACGGGTCGGTGACCACTCGCGGATGTCTGCGATCTCATAGGAGACTTTGGTCGCGTTCGAACCGAGTCTCTTGGCGGCTATGTCGAGGGCTTCACGAGAGATATCGAGCAAGGTGACGTCGCGCCACCGGCGTTCGATGAGATGCTCAGCGAGGCCGACACTACCCGCGCCGATATCAATGATCGCATCATCGGGTCTGCACCAGCGAGTCAAGATCTCGAGTGATGTCGTTGGTTCCTTTTGATACCAGCTCAGCTCGTCGTTGGACTTCTGGGCGAAGATGGCGTCCCAGTGCTCGCTCATGTCTGACACCTTCACAGGTTAAGTGCGCAACGGCTTCAACAACGCCCGGAGGACATCTCGCAACGATGCCCCTCGATTAGCTCGGTTCTCTGGTCAATGGTTGGCGTAGTTCTGTGACCACGAAGAGACTTAGAGCCGCCAGTGCGCACAATGCTGCGAACGCGAAAGTAGCCCAAGCGCCGATTGTTGACCAGAGGATTCCTCCGACAATGGAGGCGGCGACCAAGCCGACGCTCATCACGCTCTGGAGAAGGCCGAATATTCCTGCCGCCTGGGACTGGTCGGTGACAAAGGATGCGACCAGCGCCCGCGCCACACTGTCGGTCAAGGCAATGTAGAGACCGTAGACGCCGAACAGCACCCACGTGCCCGCGAGTGTGTGGTTGAAGGTGAATCCGAGATACACAACGACGTAGAGCGCGACACCGATCGCGTAGATGCGCCTCGGCCCGAAGCGGTCAGCCAGGATCCCCGCCGGGGTCGAGGTAAGGCTGTAGACGACGTTGTAACAGATGTACGCGAGCACCACGAGTGAGAGAGTGAGGCCGATTGAACGAGCGCGCAGGAGGAGGAAGCCGTCGGAACTGTTGCCCAGCGAGAAGAGTGCGCTGACAACGAGAAAGATTTTCAGTTCGTGAGGGAGCGACTGGAGGTCGAGCTTCTCTGGGACCGCTGAGTTGCTAACGCCCGCTGTTGGTCGATAATTGGGTCGACTGCCCGATTCGCGCACGAAGCCCACGAGCACGACGCCGATCAACGAGGGGACGATCGCGATGAACAAAATCGTGCGGATGCTATCGGCGAACACCTGGAGAAGGACGAGGGCGATCAGCGGACCAACAACCGCACCGGCACTGTCGAGGGACTGTTGGAACCCGAAGACCAGCCCTCGGTTTGATGGGGTCGATGCTTCGAGGAGCAACGCGTCGCGCGCCCCCGTTCGCACACCCTTGCCGAATCGATCGAATACGCGAGCGACGAACACGAGTCCCCATGTTTTTGAGAGCGCGATGAGTACCTTGGCGAGCGATGAAGTCACATAGCCGAGGAGGACGAAGGGCTTTCTTCGGCCAACGCGGTCCGACCAGTGTCCAAAGAGGACTTTGAAGAGAGCAGAACTTCCCTCGGCGATGCCGTCGATCAACCCGAGCACGGCGACTGGGGCGCCGAGAACACGCGTGATGAAGATCGGCAGGAGTGGGTAAAGCATCTCGCTTGCCACGTCGTTGAAGAAACTGATGACGCCGAGTATCCACACTGAACCCGGCAGTCTTTTCATCACCGCACTCCCTCTTGGGCGTTGAACGCATTCTTCATCAAACCCCGCACTCGTGCTCACCTCGCGAAGTATCGTGCCGCGTTGCGGCGTCACCCGGGCAGTGGACCGAGTTGACATTGCGTTTAATCAGGGTCGACGGCCGCTTCGAACAGACCTGCCGTTACAATCAGGTGGTCATGGTTCTAGAACGCGCGCACGGCGGCCCTGAGCGTTTCGCGGAGGGAATTCTTTCGCGACCGTGTCATACGGGCACCCCACTCAGCGTGATCGAATCTCGCAGTGGTGTTTGGACGAAGCGGGCATAGTCGATGTCTCGTCGCCTCAGTCTCCTCGCCTCATTTATCCTCATCCTCTTCGTGGTGGTCGCGGCGCAGTCAATGAACATCCAGTTCTTTCGCGCCAAAGCGCTCGACTCGTCACCGATCAACCCAAGGGTCTTCGCCTCATCGACTACCGCTCCACGTGGTGAGATCGTGGCCGCTGACGGCACGATCCTCGCGAGGTCGGTACCCGTCGGTGGTTCGCAGAACGTCTACAAACGCATCTATCCCCTCGGCTCGCTGACTGCCGGCGTGGTCGGCTTTTCTTCACCGAGTTACGGCACCTGGGCCCTCGAAGCGGAATACAACACGTACCTGACATCGCACTCCCAGCCCGCACAGAGTTTCGCTCAGGTGCTCGCACCAACGAGCGCCGCTGACAATGTCAATTTGACCCTCCAACCTTCACTGCAGCGAGTAGTGCAAAAGGCGATGGCTGGTCTCGACGGCGCCGCGGTGGCCATCGATCCTCGTAACGGTGACGTTCTCGCGATGTATTCAAACCCCACGTATAACCCGACCCCGTTCACCTCGTTCAACTACCAGGTGGCGAAGGCCGCGTGGGTGAAGGACACGACGAACAACTCTCACGGTTTTCCGCCGCTGGGACTTGTGGCCACCCAACAGACGTTCCCACCGGGCTCGACCTTCAAGATCGTGACCACATCAGCGGTGGTCGTGTCCGCACCGCAACTGTTCACCAAGGTCTATCCGCAACTGCGCGTGACCAAACTGCCCAACACGAACAAGACGCTCTCCAACTACGCCTCCGAACTGTGTGGCGGAGACATCCCTCAGATGCTGCCACCATCGTGCGACACCGGTTACGCGCTGCTCGGTCTCGACCTTGGCGGCACGAATCTCGCCAATGCCGCAAACAGCTACGGCTACAACGAAGTACCCCCGATCGACCTGCCGGGCGTCGCCGCAAGTTACTTCCCGCCGGCGTCGAGTTTCACGTACAACCAGCCCCAACTGGCGTACTCGGCCATTGGTCAAGAGAACGTGAAGACTTCGGCGTTGATGAACGCACTGACCGCAGCGGCGGTGGCGAACGGCGGCGTGATGATGACCCCGCACCTGATGAACTACATCACCGGCCCCGACGGTTCGGTCGTAAAGCGTTACGTGCCGAGTGTCTGGAAGACCCCCCTCACGCCCTCCCAAGCGGCCCAGATCGTTCCGTTGATGGTGAACGTCGCCAAGTACGGTACTGCTGCGGGAGTCTTTCCCCCCGGCGATGATGTTGGCGCCAAGACCGGTACCTCACAGGTGGGTAACGGCGTCCAGAACACCGATGACTGGATGATCGCCTTCGCGCCAGCGAGCCACCCCACGATCGCCGTGGCCGTCGTGGTGCCCTTTCAGGTGACGTCGGCCACGGGTGCATCGGTGGCGGGACCCATCATGCGCTGTCTCGTTGAGGGGGCCCTCGCCGTGCAATCGGGACAGCCCGCGTCGGGGACCTCGACGACCTGTCCGAGCTGAGGACTCGCTGGGTCAACGCGCTCGCATTTTGGGCGTCAGCTAGGTGAATGGTGGGGACGAAGGAAGGTGGCGACGATGAAGATGAGCAACGACACGTACTGTGTGGTCGTACGCGGAAAGCGCACGACCGAACGGTACTTTCGAGATCAACACGGCTGGTTGAAGGTGAGTAGCCGAGGTCGAGAATTTCGTGCGACTGCTGAACAAGTGCTCAACCATCTTCTCCCAGCACTCTCATTCGCCGAGCGATTGAACCTTCGAGTCACGGTGGAGCACTACGAGGTCCCATATTGGCAAACGCTTCTCGAGGAGCAAGGGGGCGTTGAACGCTGAGAAGTGCCACTCGCGAGCGTGGGCAACGACGGGGACGGCTGGAAGATTGGCCAAAACCTCACTCGATCAACGAAAACGATGGTGGATGGATGAATCCTTATTGAGGCTTTAGTTTGGGTTCGAGATACTCCATACACGGTTGTTAGGATTACGACCGGACAAACGGCCTTCGTGGCGCCGTAATCGCTCAGAAATCGAACAGAGATTGAGGTTATTTTGAACATGCCGGATGACCAACAGTCCGTATCCACCGAGAGTACGTCGGCTTCGTGGCGAAAGCGCCAAGGCACCAAGATCTCAATTCGTACGCAGCGTCGAAAGTGGACCCATCGCGCCGACACCTGGGACCGCCACAATGACGTTGGCATGTCCAAGGTCGCCGCGAAGGCGATCGAGATGTCCGACGTGAAGCCTGGCATGGTCTGTGTGGACCTCGGTTGCGGCGGCGGACGTCTCGCACTCGAATTGGCTCGTCATGGGGCCACGGTGATCGGCGTCGACGTGAGCGCGGCCATGGTCGAGCGCATGCAAGCCCAAGCGAAGAGTGAAGGACTCGGATCGGTCACGGGCATGGTCTCGCCGATCGAGCACCTCTCGTTACCGGCGGGAACCGTTGATCTCGTGATCAGTAACTACGCACTTCACCACCTGCTCGACACTGACAAGGCCAAAGTGGTGAATGCCGCGTACGGTTGGCTCCGACCCGGCGGCGCACTGGTGAATTCGGACATGATGCTCGGACGTGGCGCGACCGCTCAGGATCGACAGGTCATCGCGAGCAAGATCAAGGTCATGGCGAAGAAGGGCATCCCGGGCTACTGGAGGATCTTGAAGAACGCCGGACGCTATCTCTTCAGGGTTCACGAGCGACCAATCACTCCCGAAGCGTGGACGCGTCTTTACGAGGCGGCGGGCTTTAAGAACGTCCAGAGTGTCAATGTCGTATCAGAGGCGAACGTTGTAAAGGGCACCAAGCCCGCGCTCTAGGTCCGACTCAACCGTCGGGACACGTGCCCGCAACCGGTGCGAGCGTGGCCTGGCTCGTGATACTGGCCAGTCCTGTGACGCTGCCCGCAACACGCATGGCCGAGAGTGCTGATGACGAGTGGCGAAGATAGGCATTGAGAAAGTCGATGCTCACGCTGGTGACGACATTCTGAGCCGGACCAGGTGGCACGTAAGCACTCAGATGTGTCTGACCGATCATGGACAGGTAGTACTTCGGTTGGGCGGCCTCGTTGTAGAGCTGGACACTGCAGGTCACCGGATTCATGGTGAGGTCGTTGGTGCCTTGGACAACCAGCAACGGTGTTGACGCCGTTGTGAAATAGGTGCCCGGAAACCAATTCAACTTCGCGCCCGAGAGGATGATTGCGGCCTTGATCCGAGGATCGCGGCAACACGTGTTGGCCACTGCAGCGAGCGCCACGTCACCGCCATCGGACTGTCCAATGACGCCGATCTCATTGGGGTTGATGAGCCCCGACAGGGTGCCGCTCGCCTGGCCACTGTCGCTGAGCAGCGAGGTAATCACGTAGCTGAGATCCGCGGGGTGATGGACGATGTCAGTGCGGATGACGCCCCCAGGTGCGTTTGGTGACGTGAAGGGATAAGCGGGGTCGGCGACGACGTAACCTGCCGCGGCCCAGGACGTGAGCAGTCGTGCGTACGCCTCGGGTGAGATGTCAAAGCCTTGCGAGAAGACGACGAGCGGATACGGCTGAGCGCTGCGCAGCGGCGCCGCGCCAGTGACGTTCGCACCCCCCGGTGCTCCCGTTGTGGGGTAGCGCACGGTGGTGACCAGTGATCGTGCGGCCAGCGTCGAAGTAGCGGGTTCGTTGATGTCAATCGTGATCGATCCAACGGCGAAGGGCGCATGGGGGCCGACGGTGGTGGACGTCGAGCTCGAACTCGATGTCGGCGCTGAGGTCGAAGTCGTCGTTGTTGAGGAGGGAAAGAATCGTTGCTTCACCGCCAAGACGGTGAGTACCGCCAGTAACGCGACGAGTACCGCCACCACTCTCTGTCGGCGGCGCACATTGACTCGGCGGCCGTGCCTCGGTGATGACATCGGCGACAGCGTAGCAGCACCTTCTTCACCGGTCACCGCTCTTCGATGTCCTCAGTTCAACGGTACAATTGGCCATCGAAACACGCACTCCTCTTCATATCGCAAACGTGGAACACCGGCGGACGGGATCGTCACCTTGGTGAGCGTGCGGACACTGGTCGACGGCGATCTCGACGCCGCAGTCTCTTTGCATCTCCAAGTGCTCCACATGGAGTTCCTCTCCCGTTTTGGTCCCAAGTTCATGCGGACCTATTACCGCGCGTGGATCTCGTCGACCGACTCGATTGGACTCGCGGCGCTCGATGAGAACGGCGCGGTGCTGGGTGTGCTGCTCGGTGCGAGTGATCCGGCGCTTCACGTGCGGGCAATGGTGCGAGAACACGGCGTTGGACTAGGTGCGGCGTTGATTGGTCATTCGCTCACCCACCCACGCCTCGCGAAGGATCTCATTGTCACCCGTGGGTGGCGCTACACACGTGGCCTTGCGCGTCTTGTGATCGCGCGTCTTACAAGGAAGCCGCCCTCGAGTCCGGTCGCGGCGGGTCCGGTGGTTGGTGAGATCACTCACGTTCTGGTCGATCCAGCGGCTCAGGGGCGTGGCGTTGGACGTGCCCTCGTGGAGCAATGTGTACGACAAGCTCGCGCGGCGGGGGTGCAGGAACTCCAACTCGTGACGCCCCCCGACATGGCCGCCCAGCACTTCTACGAGCGACTGGGGTGGCATGCGAGTGGCGAAATGCAGAGTCGAAGTGGCGAGGACTTTCTTCGCTACCGCCTCACCCTTTGATCAACGTCGCGGTGGCGGTCCCTTGCGTGGCGGTGGGCGCCGTTGGGGTGGACCAGTGCGCGGATAGTCGGGGTGCCAGGAGGACCTGCGTCGAATGGCTCTGCGTCGAATGGCTCGTCTGCGCGCTACGCCGAGCAGCAGCAGTGTGAGCAAGATGAGAAAGACGAGCAGGTAGGCGGCGTAGGTTCTCGCATGACCGCCAAAGATGCCAGGCGACTGGGTCGTTGTGGTGGCGGGCACCGTTGTCGTTGTTGACGTGGAAGTAGTGGTGGTCGTCCCCGGAGTGTTGCCGGCGGCAAAGATCTGCGCTGCCAACTGCGCGGCAGCACAGTTGGTGGTTGGTGTCACGTTGACCAGGAGTGGGAGTTGTGGAGCCTCGGGCAAGTTGAACAACGTGGTGGGAATTGCATCAGCCATGACGGTTTGGCCGGCGGCGTTGGGGTGCAGGTGATCGGGGTTGAAGTAGGCGGCGAAAGGTGTGACCGGATCACAGCTCCCGTTGTAGACGTTGCCCATTACCGCCCCGAGATTGAGGACACCGTCGAAACCTGCGCCTGGAGAGAGCATCCACGTATTGACGGCGCTCATGATCGCTTGTTCTCCGGGTGTCCAGTTCTCAGGTAGGTCGTGATCAGCCGCAGTTGATGTAGCGCGAGGTAAGAGTGTGATGCCGTAGATCTTGACCCCCTTAGCGTGGGTGGCCGCGATGACCTGGCGCATGCCCGCCTCAATGCTCGGTGCAGTGCCGTAGGGGGGGATTGGGTGGGCTTTTACGCCCCCGGCGCCGAACCAGATGTCATTCGTGCCGAGCAGGAGCACGACGGCCTTCACCCCAGGAAGTGCGAGGGCGTCGTTCTCCAGGCGAGTAACGCCGGGTAACCCACCCGATGTCAGCGCGTAGGTGGAGTTCGGAGGAAAGACCGTCAAGGTGTTACCCGCGATTCCTTCATTGACAACTGACATCTGCTCTGAGGCTGGGAGCTGGCTGATCCGTGATTGAAGCGCGTTGACCCAACTGAAACCGATGTTCGTATAGCCGTAGCCGTCCGTGATCGAGTCCCCGAAGGCGACGATGGTGCCCTGGGCCGGAGATCCGCCTACCGCAATGGCCGAAAGCCAACGCATGGTCCAGTTGGGCAGCTGCGGGTTGAACGCAGGGCTCGATGAAGCTTGTGTGAGATTTCCCGCACCGTTGCTCGTCGCGAAAGAGTCGATATGGCCGTAGCAGCAGTAGTGGACGCTCACGGTCGCCGATCCACTCACTGAGATGCTGATGGCGAGGGATTCACCGGCGTGCACCGTCATGGCCACCGGGTCACTCGTCACCTGCGAACGCGCGGGAATGGTGACACTCGAACTGTTGTTGAATGTGACGGGGATAAAAGTGCCGGGAGTGACCGCAGCGCCCGACTGTTGCACACCAACCGTCACGGCGTTGAACGTTGTTGGCGTAGTGCTCCAGAGGTTCGAGAAGGTGAACTCGAGTGAACTACCCCCCACAGCAATGGTGGCGATGTCACGAGTCGTTGAGTTCGTCGTCACTCCGACGGCCAAGTCGGTCGGGGAAGTCCAGGTGGTCTGCCAGGCAGGCGCGGTGCTCGTGGTCGCCGAAGCGGGAGAGATCGACGTCACCGCCCATCCCAGCAGCATGATGAGGATGACGAGAATTCGAACGATGAACCCACTGCCGAATAAAGGGGTAACTGCCCCGCGCATTGAACGGAGGTCTTCGGTGTTCACGACCACTTCCTACTTCGTGCGCCGACAGCGACGTCTAGACCAGGCGGTGGCGCCGCCGACAAAGGTGCGTCGCTTCATAGACATTCAAGCCTACCGTCACCCATCGCAAACGCGAGACTTGCTGGTGCGCGTGAGACCCATCTGGTTTTGAGCATGGACCCCAGTACGCGACTAATCGGTGGCACTGGCGAAAATCGCTCCATGCCACCGATTAGTCACCCGCTGTTCGTTACGTGGGAGGCAACGATCGGGTCTGCGGGCTGGTCGAGTTGGCTACGCCGCCAATTCGAGCTTGGGGGTCTCGACCGACGCTTCAGCGTCTGTCGCGGCCGGCGTACTCGCGACGAGTACTTCGTACTCGCGCTGGTACTTCATTCCAACAACCAACGGAACGATTGCAATCGCGATGGCGATGATTGCGAATGGGATGGTGAGTAGGACAATGATCATCTTGATTTCGCCAGGGTGACTCTCACACTGACTTTCTCCTTGATTCAGTTGTACCGGGGTTTGGTTATCGAACGGTAAGCGCGCAAACATATGACGAACAATTCATCGCTCGCTCGACCACCGTGAAGCGAGGACGTCGGTCAAGCGGAGTGATGACTCTTCGCATATCCGTCGTTAGGCTTCGCACATGGACGCTCCTCGGATACTCCTGGTTGACGACGAGGCACCCCTTCGCGCACTCGTGCGCCCGTATCTCGAGGCGGAGGGGTACGAAGTGGTCGAGGCTTCTAC
Organism: Acidimicrobiaceae bacterium; assembly: GCA_027355725.1. Lineage (GTDB taxonomy): Bacteria > Actinomycetota > Acidimicrobiia > Acidimicrobiales > RAAP-2 > RAAP-2. The sequence goes on along the minus strand of DAIEHI010000084.1, from coordinate 16,968 downwards.
GGGCCCTGCGGGACTCTCATTGCTCGAAGGCGGCGATGTTGACTTGGCGATCGTGGACGTGATGCTGCCAGGTTTTGACGGCATTGAGTTGGTGAAGCGGGCCCGCATGACTTCGAAGATTCCAATCATCCTCCTGACCGCGCGAAGAGAGGAGGGAGAACGTATCGCGGGACTGCGACTCGGAGCTGATGACTATGTGACCAAGCCGTTCTCAGTGCCTGAGCTGGTCGCGAGAGTGTCGGCGCAACTGCGCAGGGCGAACGTTCTCTCCGAGGGTGACGAGGCGGTGATCGAACTCGGGACGATTGCGATACATCCCTCATCGCGCACGGTCAGCGTCGATGACATCGCGGTCGAATTGACGCGTCGAGAATTCGATCTCTTGCTCGCTCTCGCGAGACACCCAAACCGCGCTATTAGTCGCACGGATCTGCTGCGTGAAGCGTGGCCTACGACGTACGTCGTGGAGAAGACTGTGGACGTGCACCTGGCGGCACTTCGCAAGAAGATCGGACCAACGCTCAAGGTCACTTCGCTTCGAGGCGTCGGGTATCGGTTGGAGACGACATGAATGCATCATCGACGAGTCTTCGCACCAAAGTCATCGCGGTCGGCGTCGCAACCGCCATCGTTGCGCTCATGGTCGCATTCTTCATCGTTGGATCACTCGGATCCAAGAGCAATTTGAAGAATCAACGGATTGAGGACATGGCGACCGCGAAGGTGTTGGCGAGTCACGTCGGTACTCCTCCAATGCTGGTGAACTTGGACAGTTTCCACCAACTGCTCATCGCCGAGAAGCAGCACGTGAGTGTGCGCACCGCGTCTGGAACCTTCGACTTGGGAGTGCCGATTGAAAAGGGCGTGGCCCTGACTGACGCCACGGTGGCGATCAAGGGCGGAGTACTTACGGTGACGAGTGCAATCGACTCAAGCCTTGATCCACCAATCGAGTTCGTCTATGTTGCCCTCGCGGTCCTTCTCGTCGTTCTCGCCAGCGTGTCGATTGCGGATCGAACTATGAACCGCGAAACACGCGAGCGTGTGGAGAGTGCGGTGCGGGCCGCAGAGCGAGTGTCGCTCGGGGACTTCTCGGTGCGAGTGGGCGGTGGTGGGCCAGAGCCCATTGCGCGGCTCGGACGAGCTTTTGACACGATGGCCACTCGACTCGAATCGTTCGACCGAGATCAGCGTGAATTCCTTGCCGACCTAGCGCACGAGGTTGCCACGCCGATTCAAGCACTGTCGGGTTTCGCTCAAGCCGCCCTTGATGGGACGGTGTCAAAGGACGTGGCTCAGTCGATGATCGAGAGTCAGACCAGTCGACTTTCTGAACTGTTGGATGAACTCACGCAATTGAGAAACATCGATGCGCCCTACAACGCCGAGCGCGAGGACGTGGATATCGAGGAGATCTGTCGAACGCTGTACCAAGAGTTTTCGACTGTGGCTCACGATGCGGGTGTAGTGCTCGATTATCAGTGCGAGCACATGTCACTGCGTACCGATCGACGACTCGTCGAGACGGTGCTGAGGAATTTTTTGACCAACGCCTTTCGCTACACCCCTTCTGGCGAGAGCGTCAGCTTACGAGGTGAGATGGTGCATGATCATGCGGTGTTGTCGGTGCGAGATACCGGTCCCGGCATCGCGCCAGAACATCAGCAGCGAATCTTTGATCGTTTCTATCGCACCGAGGAGGCGCGCGACCGCATCAGTGGTGGGACAGGTCTTGGACTCACCATTGCGCGCAGTGCCGCGTTCAGTCTGGGCGGCCATATAGAACTCGACAGTGCGATTGGTCGCGGCAGCACATTTCGTCTCGTGGTCCCGATGGGTTCTGAAGCGCCGGAGCCAGGTGAGCGCGGTGGCAGCGAATCAATGAATCATTAGCACCGCCCAATAGCATTGGCGAATGGAGCACCCTGAGCATTGTGATGCATTGGCCATTGAAATCGAGCGGTTCGCGACCATCTTGGAGCACGCCCCAACTCTGACGCGGGTCCCGTCGTGCCCTGGGTGGACAACACTTACCTTGGCCGAGCATCTGGGAACTGTGCACCAGTGGACACAGAGCCTTGTTCACGCACGAGCGAGCCAAAGGATCTCACCGGCGAATATGGAACTTGATCGCGGGCCGGTTGACGCTACATGGCTTCGTCGAGGTGGCGAAAGACTCCTTGCAACATTGCGCAATGCGGATCCCGATGAGTCGATGTGGGCATGGGGGCCGGACCAGCACGTGAGATTTTGGTCGCGGCGCCAATTGCACGAGACCTTGGTGCACCGAATGGACCTGGAGTTGGCTCTAGGCGCCGCGCCAGGCACCGAGATATTGATTGCGGGAGACGCGATCGACGAGTTCTTGGTGAACCTCTCTGACGCGGCACGATTCTCACCGGGCGTTCGTGAGATCCGAGGTCGCGGCGAGCGACTTGGGATTCGCACCAGTGACTCCGAGATGTCCTGGGTCGTGGAATTGAGCGAAGACGGGTTTCGCGTAAGCAGTGACGACAATCCCGTCGACGCGGAACTCTGCGGACGCGCGATCGATCTCCTGCTCGTGCTTTATCGAAGGCGAAACGTTGACGATACGAGTGTCACGATCTCAGGCGAGCGGGCGCTGATCGAATTCTGGTTGGCGCATTCGGCGCTTGAATAGCTGATTGCGCCGGTGGTGCCGACTTCAATCATCGCGATGGTCTGGTGTCGAAGCGGACCACCGCTCTTCGAGCTTGCATTACTACGTCAGACGTAGTAGACATGTCTCATGGCGAAGCGTCCACAGCAATCACTGCACCGCCCCAACGATCCAGCGATGCTGCTTTTGACGAGCCTGGCGTCGGGCCCCAAACACGGGTACGCCCTGTTAAAGGACGTGGAGGAATTCGCTGGTGTCACCCTTAGCCCCGGAACGCTCTATGGCGCGATCACCCGTCTTGAAGAACTCGGACTCATCGAACCTTTGGAGAGTGTGGAGCGCCGCAGGCCCTATCGGATAACGACGTCAGGTCTTACGGCGCTTCGAGAGGTGACACGTGAGATGGGTCGACTCGCGAAGATCAGCGCCACGCGGCTGCGACTTTCGGGGGAGTTCGCATGACCCGTAAGCGTGAAGCTCGCACGTTGCTTCGCTGGTATCCAAGGACGTGGCGAGAGCGATACGGCGACGAGTTTGTGGCGTTCGTCGAGGACTGCAGTGGCGAAGAGCCGATCGCCCGCTCCCTTCAACGCTCCATTGTCCTGGCGGGTCTACGCGAACGCTGCTACGTATCGGGATTGATTGGGAGTCGAAGCACGCTCGAGACCCAGCGACGGACGGGTTCACTCATCGTGCTGGTCGCGTGGGCGATGATGGTCATTGGTGGCGCGAGTCTCGCCAAGAGTGCCGAACACTTCTCCAATGCGCTGCCCTCGGTTTCTCGTAGCCCAGCGCAATCGGCGTACGACCTCGTGGTAGTCAGTGCGCTCGTCGGCTCAGCGCTCGTCGTCGTCGGCGCTGGCGTCGCGGTGCCAGCGTTCGTTCGCCTTCTTCGCACGGGTGGTTGGACACAGGTTCGTAGGGTGTTCTTCGACCTCGCACTCATGGTTGTGCTGCTCGCTCTTTCGACTTTTGGTCTCAGCGCGTGGGCGCACCACCTGACATCAACGCAGCGAAACGGCGGGAACCTCTTGTATGTGGTTGCCTTTTTGATCTACGCACTCGTAGTGGTTCTGAGCGTCGCCGCAGCAACGAGAGTGGCGGTCGTCGTCGCAACGAATCTCGACCTCAGTACGAAGGTGTTGCGAACGGAGGGCTACTTGGCTCTCGGTGTGGGCTCCATGACTCTCGCCATGGTCGCGAGCACCGTCCTCTGGTGGGTGCAGATGGCTCATCAGGCCCCGTGGTTCCTTCAGGGCACCGTCGTGGGCGTGTCAGTTACACCCTGGTCGAGTTCACTGCTCGTCACCCCGTCGACTCCGATGCTCATCACCTCGGGCATCATGCTTGTGGCCACCGTTTGCGCCCTGCTCGGAGCGTCAAGAGTAGCAGTCAGCTTTCGTCGCGCGAAGTAGCTATCGCTCAGAAACTCATCCACGCCGCTCGTCTGACGAGTGGCTTTTGGGAGCAGTCGCGCTTTGAATTTCGAGCTGGGAGATACCAGTCAGAAGAGGACTTTTGACCTGTCCGGAGCAGTGTTATGACGGAATTGAAAGATTCTTCGTACAGGAGTTCTCATGAGTAAGTCGTCGTGGCAACGTCCAAGCATCATCGTTAGTGTGCTCGTCGTTCTGGCACTCATCGGTGGCGTGTTGTTCTACACGCTGCGTACGACAACATCGGCGCCGACCGCCCCCCAAGTGGTGCACGCGGTCGCGGGTGATGCGTCGGCAATCGTGCACTGGTCGATTCCCCAGTCCAATGGGGGGGCAAAGATCGACGGCTATACCGCGACATCGCAACCGGGTTCGAAGTCGTGCACCACAACAGCAACCTCATGCACTGTCAAGGGCTTGAAGAACGGGACTTCGTACACGTTCAGTGTCGTTGCGAAGAATTCCGCTGGGAGCAGTCCAGCCTCCGTGCCCTCGAATGCGGTGACCCCCGAGGCTGCCCTCCTGTCGTGTTGGTCACTCGATACTTCCCCGGTCGTCGCTTTGGCACCGGCGGTGCGCGCAGTGGTCACCCAGTACTACGTTGAAAAGCATCTCGAGCCGGTCACGTTCTATAAGAACCAACAGTGGGTGCTCGACGTGTCTCAACAATTGAAGGGCGTTCACTACTGCAAGAATCCCGACGGATCCAAGAGTGGGTACGTGGGCTCGGTCCCGGCGAACGCCAGTGCAGTTGTGATGGTCGAGGCGTCTCACAAGCCCTACCCGGTCGTTGGTTCTCCGACCCACTTCGTGACAGTGGCGAAGTTGGCGTCGGGTTGGAAGGTCGTGGCGGAGGGAACGGGTCCCTGAATCGATTCGGGGCGTGGTGACGTTGTAGACACTGGGCACGTGGTGTGCTAACCAAAGGGTGTGAACAAAACCCAACCGCTGAACGGCGAGTCGCCCTCGCAGATGATTGACGCGAGAATCGCAGAATTGGATGACTGGCGAGGAGAGATGTTGGCTCGGATCCGCGCCCTGATCAAACGGGCCGACCCGGCGGTAGTCGAGGAGTGGAAATGGGGTATCCCGGTGTGGTCTCACGACGGGATCATCTGCACAGGCGAAACGTACAAGAAGGTGGTGAAGCTGACCTTCGCCAAGGGTGCCTCGCTTGCGGATCCCTCAGGATTGTTCAATTCCAGTCTCGAGGGCAATGTCAGGCGCGCGATTGATATTCACGAGGGCGAGGAGATCAACAAGACTGCCCTCACGGCGCTCATTCGTGCAGGAGCCTCATTCAATTCTTCGAACGTCAAGAAGAAATGAGCGACGTTTCGCGTCGAGGCGAGTGATTTGACCACAGAGTGTCAGGGTGCACCCTGACAAAGTGGGTGCGGGCATCTTTCGTCATATTGAGACTGTGGTGGGCGAGGGGGGACTTGAACCCCCACATCCTTTCGAATACAGGCACCTGAAGCCTGCGCGTCTGCCAATTTCGCCACTCGCCCTGGGAACCTGCAACAATACTCCAACTCTCGCGGCTGCGTTTCTGCGCCTCATGGAGTTTCGAGCCTGCCGGTACAGTTACAGATGTCATGGTTTTGAGAAAAGTCGAAAATAGCTTGGAACGAATCTTTGAAAGGACGCTGTCGCGTCCTTTCAAGAACGCGCTGCAGCCGGTGGAGATCGGATCGCGCATCGTGCGCGAGGTGGACCTCACTCGCCGTCTATCGAGCCAGGGCCCTATTTCACCAAATCAGATTCAAGTGTGGATGGGACCTGAAGATGCCCACCGATTCGAGGGCTTTCAAAAGGCCCTGGTGAGTGAGTTAGAAGAGACGGTCCGCCAGCACGCCGTGAGCGAAGGTTTCAGTTTCGTTGGTCCGGTGGTCGTCGAGATCTTCATTGATGACGACATCAAGATTGGCGACGTGGCCGTCAAGACCGATTTCGTTGGAGGAGACAGTCAGCCCCGACTCATTAGCAGCGACGGTCGCAAGTTCCCGGTGGGAGAACACCCATTGATAATCGGTCGAAGCCCGGACGCGGCCATTGTCATCAATGACACCAATGTGTCACGTCATCACGCCGAGGTGTGGCGCACCGAAGACGGTGTTGCCATACGGGACCTGCAATCCACGAATGGAACCTTTGTCAATGGACACCGGATTACTGCAGTGTCACTCTCTCCACGCGATGATGTGACGGTGGGAACATTGCACTTTCGAATCGAGCTCGCTTGAGTGTTTTCGTCGCGACGACGAATTACGCAGCGGTGGTCCGTCCACTGCAAGTTCTGGTGATGGCGATCGCGGTACTCTTCTTCGCTCGAGTACTGCGCGTTGCGTCCGTCGAGTCGCGACCAGTCGACGAAGCCGGCACCGGACGTCGTCGTAAGTCAACGAACCTGGCCCTTGAATTCATCGAGCCATTCGAGCGCGAGAACGAGCGGCTCGACATCGAGACTGCGATCGTCATCGGCAGGAGCCCCGAGTGCGATATTCGACTCGACGACAACTTCCTGTCCTCGCGCCACGCTCGAGTGGCCAACGACAGTGGTGATCTCTCCATCGAGGACCTGGGATCCACCAATGGCACCTACGTCAACCAAGAGCTGGTGAAGGGTCGAGTGCACCTTGAGCGTGGCGACATCGTCCAGGTGGGTGGTGTCTTGTTCGAGGTGGTTCGTTGACGCGTTGGCGTTACGCCGCCGCAACTGACACCGGCCTGGTTCGAGAGAGTAACCAGGACGCGATCTTCGTCGACGATTCACTCGCCATAGTGGCTGATGGCATGGGTGGTCACGCCGCCGGAGAGGTCGCATCGGCGCTGACAGTGGACGTGATCTATGACGGTTATCTGAGCAATCCCACCGTTGAGGGTCTGCACATCGCCATTGAAGAGGCGAATAGGGCGGTGTTGCACGAAGCTCGCGAGAACCCGGACCACTTCGGCATGGGCACCACGGTGATCGTTCTTGGATTGACCCACGATGAGGGTGGCGTAGTCTCGCCCACGCTCTTTCACGTTGGCGATTCTCGCGCGTATCAGTTGCGTGATGGAGCCCTTCGACAATTGAGCGAGGACCACAGCGTCGCTGAAGAGTGGGTTCGGATGGGTCGGCTCACGCCAGAAGAGGCCGCGACGCACCCTCGTCGTCATCAGCTCACGCGCGGTGTGGGTGTGGAGGACAGCATCGATATCGACGTCATGAGTGTGAGCGCCATGCCAGGCGACCGCGTGCTGCTCTGCAGTGACGGCTTGTCGAATGAGCTCTCCAACGAAGAGCTCGTACGCTTGGCGAGTTCGGCCCCGCTTGATGAAGCGGCCACCAATCTAATCGCGGCCGCCAGACACGCTGGGGGTCGGGACAACATATCGGTTGTTCTCTTGGAGTTCGATGAGGTCGAACTCGCCACCACGCCCATCAAGAAGACACTCGTCGCTGCGGCACCCCCGGTCGCGCAGAGCACGAGATCGCACACAATGCGTCCGCATCGTCGACGCTTCACGTGGCGGGTATGGCTCGGGGTGGCCTTCTTTCTCGCCATCATCGCCGGATTCTTCGCGGTGGTGCACTGGTACGCGTATTCGACTTATTACTTGGCCAACGACAACGGCAAGATCGCGGTATTTCAGGGTCAACCCAACGGCGTCCTCTGGTACAAGCCCGTGAAAATACTTGATACTCCTTACCTGTCCACCCAGCTGCGTACCACCGATCAGATCGCTCTCGGGGCGACGATCAGCGAGCCCTCGCTTGAGGCGGCGATAAATTACGCGGGATCATTGCATGATGCCTGGCAGCTCGGCCAGAGCACGACCACGACGACCTCGACCACCACGACGGTGCGCGCCACCACGACCACAACCAAGGCCGGCTGAGTCGTGAGAGTGCCTCGAGAGCCCGCGCGTCATAGTAGGCCCCGCAAACTGGCCCACGATAGTTCTGGCATCGTTGGAGGGGCGCACTACGACGTTTGGACCGTCGTAACAGAATCGTTACCTTCATCGCGCCCTGCGAATGATGGTCGGAAGAGTGAGGGCCTAGGCTGGAGCGAATATGGAGCCCGTTAGCGACCCCAGGATTTACTCCGACCGTTATCAGGTCACGCACCTCATTGCTCGAGGTGGCATGGCATTGGTCTATCGAGCCCAGGACTTGCTCCTCAATCGTCCCGTCGCACTCAAGATCCTGTATCCAGAGCTGAGCGCCGACCCTCTCTTCGTTGAACGATTCCGCCGCGAGGCCCAAGCGGCGGCGAATCTCTCGCATCCCAATATCGTTCCAGTCTTTGACTGGGGCGAGGACCGCGGGACCTATTTCATTGTGATGGAACTCATTGAAGGCACGTCGCTCGCGGACGTGTTGCGCGGCTCCAAGACCCTCACTCCATCGCGATCGACGCAGATCGTTGCCCAAGTCGCGGCCGCGCTCGGATACGCGCACCGAAACGGTGTCGTGCACCGCGACGTCAAGCCCGGCAACATCTTGATCACCGCGGATGGTCAGGTGAAGGTGACCGACTTTGGTATCGCCCAGGCGGTGGCGAGTGAGGATCACCTCGCCGAAGAGGGCTCAGTCATGGGCACCGCGACGTACTTCTCACCCGAACAGGCAGAAGGCGTGGCGGTCGACGGGCGAAGCGATGTCTATTCGCTCGGCGTTGTCCTGTTCGAGATGCTGGTCGGGCGGCCACCGTTCATTGGTGATTCACCTGTGGCTGTCTCCAGTCAGCACGTGCACGGAACAGTGCCACACCCATCAGAGTTCAATGATGCGGTACCTCGAGACCTCGAAGCCATTGTCATGTACGCATTGGCCAAATCACCCAGCCAGCGATACCAGTCCGCTGACGAATTGCGCGCCGACCTGCTTCGCTTCTCCGAGGGCCAACCCGTTCGAGCCGCCGGGTATGAGGGTGCCTTTTTCGGCGCCGACGCCACGCGCGCGGTCTCGGCGGTCTCGGCGAGCGAACGAACCCAGTCCGTGCCCGTGATGAGTGGACCTCGCACCGATGTCCGTCGCCGTCGCGGGAATCGGTCGGGGATCACCTCCGTAGTCGTCATCTTGCTGATCGCGATCGCGGGACTCAGCTACTACCTGTTGACGAACAAGACGGCCACCACGACCTCCATGCCCAACGTCGTTGGTCAGTCGATCTCCTCAGCAACCTCCTTGCTCCGCTCCGCCGGGCTTCAGGTTGGTGAGGTCAAGTTGATCCAGTCCAGTCAGTCCAAGGGCACAGTCGTGTCAACCACGCCTGCCGCCGGCAAGAAGGTTTCCAACGGCGAGACGGTGTCGCTCAAAGTGAGTCTTGGCACATCTACGAAGCCTGTCACGGTTCCAAACGTGACCAACATGTCGCTCAGCGCCGCTGAGACACTCCTGCAGCAGAAGAACCTCGCGTTCAAGTTGAATCAGGTCTCGACGTCGCCCACCAGTGGGGCAACACCCAACACGGTGCTTTCCCAGTCACCCATAGCCGGTGCGAGTGCGAGGACGGGAGACACGGTCGTGCTCACCATCCTTGCGCCGACCACGACCTACCCGGTGCCCTTGGTCGCTGGCCAGACCCAGGTCGCGGCCACTCAGACCCTTGTCCAACAGGGTCTGAGTGTGAGTTCGACCTCGAGCACCAAGTGTTCGAATACCGTGACGTCGGGACTGGTGATTGGTACGAATCCCGTTGAGGGAACCCAGGTGAAAGCCGGTACATCGATTACATTGATCACTTCATCAGGGGTCTGCAACGTCTACGTCCCAGACGTGATTGGCTCTACTCAGTCCGCGGCCCAGTCAACGATGCAGTCCCAAGGTCTCCAGACCTCGGTGTCCTCGGCCGACCCCACACTCTGCTCGCCGAGTCAGATCGGCACCGTGCTCTCACAGAACCCCTCGGGCGGCGCGTCGGTGCTGTACAACTCGACCGTTGACCTGTCGGTGTGCGATACGAGCACTCAGCCGGGCAGTGGTTGAGTGTCCGAGTTTCGATAACATCGGTCACTATGGCAAAGTCTCAGTCCAAGCAGAGTAAGGCTAAGACTGTCGGGCGTTACGTCACGGCTGAGAAGCGGGGGCGGGTGACCGCCAAGCGGCCACCCGGTGCCGACCACAGTCCGCACTGGTACGGCTGGCTACTCGTTGACCTGATGGTGTTCGGACTGCTCGTGATCACGCTCAACTACCTCCAGGTGCTACCGGGATCGACGTCGTCGTGGTACCTGGTGCTCGGGTTGGTGTCGATGTTCAGCGCGTTCTATCTCGCGACCCAATATCGCTGAACCAGCGTTACGCCAATCGCTCGATGATCGTCGCGTTGGCGAGTCCGCCGCCTTCGCACATGGTGATAAGACCGTAGCGACCCTGCGTGCGCTCGAGTTCATTGAGCAAGGTCGCGCACAACTTCGCACCCGACGCCCCAAGGGGGTGGCCTAGGGCGATGGCGCCACCATTGACGTTGACCTTGTCGAGATCGACCTTGTGCTCTTTTTGCCACGCGAGTACGACCGACGCGAACGCCTCGTTGATCTCGACCAGATCGATGTCGTCCATGCTGAGACCGGTGCGCTCGAGGATCTTGGCGGTCGCGGGAATGGGGCCGGTCAGCATCGTCACCGGGTCGACGCCGGCGAGGGCGAACGCGTGGAAGCGCGCGCGCGGTGTGTAGCCGAGTTCGCGCGCCTTCTCTTCACTCATGATGAGTACCGCCGACGCGCCGTCGGTGATCTGAGAGGAGTTGCCGGCGGTGACCTTGCCACCCTCTTGGAAGGCCGGCTTCAGGTTGGCGAGCGTCTCCACGCTCGAATCGGGTCGGATGCCCTCGTCGGTGCTCATGAGTTCGTCCGTGAGTTCGCCGTTCTCGTCTCGCACGTAGACCGGGATGATCTCTCGTTCGAAACGCCCCTCGGCGGTCGCGCGTGCGGCACGGCGGTGGCTTTCGGCGGAGAATGCGTCGAGGTCCTCTCTCGAGATGCCCCACTGGTCCGCGATCATCTCCGCGCCGATTCCTTGGTTCTTCAGTCCACCGACCGGCTCGTAGCGCTCGTGGACGCGGGGTCCGAAGGGAAAACCGGCGTCCTTTCCAATCGAGGAGCCCATGGCGACACGACTCATCACCTCGACACCCGCGGCGACCACGATGTCGTAGGCGCCCGACATGACACCCTGGGCAGCGAAGTGCAGCGCCTGTTGGGAAGAGCCACACTGGCGGTCGATGGTGGTGGCGGGTACCGACTCGGGCCACCCGGCTGCGAGGACGGCGTTGCGCCCGACATTGAATGCCTGCTCGCCGACCTGCGAGACGCAGCCCATGATCACGTCGTCAATGAGTGCGGGGTCGAGGTTGTTTCGACTGGCGAGCGCACGCAGCGCCTCTGAAGCCAGATCAACGGGGTGCCAGTTCTTGAGTTTCCCGTTCCGCTTTCCTCCCGGGGTGCGAACTGCATCGACAATGACCGCTGTGTGCATGGAACTACCTTTCTACGATCGCGGGAAATCCCCACCGCGCGAAGCCTAGACCTGGGTTGGGACTAGCGTCGCATGCGTGGGTGCAGCCAAAGACATGGACCGGTGGCTCGGCGACGGGGGCATGGCGATCATCGCCGCCGTCGGTGGATCCTTTGAGGAATACGGCGTCGACGGCGAGGATTTGGGCTGGGCGAACGGCAGTTTCACCCCCCTCGAACTCGCCTGCAACCCTCACGGTTCGGTACAGGCGGGGGTCCATTCGCTCCTTCTCGACGCGGCGATGAATTTCGCGATCAACAGTGCCTTGGTGGGTCGCGACCGCAGCGAAGCAACAATTGAGATGACCACCGAATTATTGCGACCGGCCCTACTCGCGAAGCGCTATCTCTTGCGCGGTGAGGTGGTCCGGCTCACTCGACAAATCGCCTACGCCGAGGCGAGCATCACGAGCGACGAAGGCAAGTTGATCAGCCGCGCCACGGGCACGTTCTTAGTGCACCGCGGCGGGACTGATCAGATGTGATCGGCGGGGATCTGACCGAGTCGCCCGGCCTGGTAGTCCTCGAACGCCTGTTGTAGTTCGGCGCGCGTGTTCATCACGAAAGGTCCGTAGGCGGCCACGGGCTCGCGGATGGGTTCGCCACCGAGAATCAGCACCTCGAAGGCGTCGGTGCGAGAATCCTGGGATTCGTTGGCTGAAAGGATGACCACGTCACCATCGACGTGCACGGCCATCTGTCCTTCGTCGAGGGCATCTCGTTGCAGACCGGCGCTGCCGCGACCGGCGAGGACGTAGGTGAGCGCGTTGTACTCAGGGTTCCAGGGCAGCACCAATTGGCCCCCGGGCAGCAACGTCGCGTGCACCAAGGTGATGGGCGTGTGCGTCGAACCCGGGCCCTCGATGTCACCCAGGCTCCCGGCAATGACCCGGATGATGGCATCGCCGTTCTCGTTGGTCAACAACGTCACCGCGTTCGATCCAATGTCCTGGTAGCGCGGCGAAGTCATCTTCAACTTGGAGGGGAGATTGACCCAGAGCTGGATGCCGTGAAAGAGTCCGCCCGAGTCGATGAGCGCATCTGGTGGTCGCTCGATGTGCAAGATACCCGCACCCGCGGTCATCCACTGGGTGGCGCCGTTTTGGATCATGCCGCCTCCACCAATGGAGTCCTGGTGCAAGAACGTGCCTTCGATCATGTAGGTGACCGTCTCGAACCCGCGGTGGGGGTGCCAAGGCGTGCCCTTGGGTTCGCCCGGACCGTAGTCGATCTCACCCATCTGGTCCATGTGGATGAAGGGGTCGAGGTCGGCAAGGTCGATCCCGGCGAACGCACGACGAACGGGGAAGCCCTCGCCCTCAAGTCCGCGCGGCGCGGTGGTGATGGATTTGACGCGACGCGCGCGGTCCTCGGGCTTGGCGGGGACGATCCGGGGCAGTTCGAGTGGATTATCAACAGTGACGGCGGGCATGATCACAGCCTAACGACGAAGGTGTACATCTGACGCGACGCGTCGTGCAGCAAGAAGAACGCTGATCACAATGAGTTGGAGGAGCGCCGGTGAGCATCGGTCTGTGAGGAGTCCGACGTGGACTCGCCCATCGCGCTCGTGAGGAGCCTCGAACATCAGAAGCAGCCGTCGTCTCGGCGTGTCGCTGACGCGAACTCGGCGAAGAGACAACTGTGAGCGACGGCGTCTCTCACGGCGCGACGGAGAGTTGATCCAAGAACTTCTCAGGGTCGACGGAGATGAACAGGGCCTTGGCTTCGGCGATGAGCACTGAATGCGCTTCGACTTTCGTGGCGATCGACAACTTTCTGCCATCTCGCTTCTCGAGCCACGCCCGCGCGGTGATGGGTTCATTGATGGGCGTGGGTGCGATGTACGTGATGTCGAGTTGCACCGTGAAGGCAAGCTCGTCGTTGATCGCGAGCACGAGACCCATCGTCTCATCGATGAGGGCAGCGACGATGCCACCGTGCGCCCGTCCGGGCGCACCCTCGAAAGCTTTGCCCAGTGTCACTTCCATGACCGCGACGTCTTTCTCACGCCACAGGTAGCCACCGAGGCCCATGGGATTGGCGCCTCCCGAGACAATGGAGTCACTAAAGAGCTGGTGCCGCTCGTGGCGGCCCTCTTCGGGGATGGCCATCTTGAACTGCGCCAGTGAGCCTTTCGCCAGGACGCGCTCGCGTGGTCTTCCCGCGCTCACGAGCTCGAGCAGTTGGGTGATGTGTCCTTCGATCACCTCGAGCTGCTCATCGCTCAGTTCGCGAGAAACGAACTCGTGCCCGAGTTCTCGAAGTTGCGTCGCCGCTCGTACCCGACGATCCTCGTTGATCACTTGCCCCCGACGTAGTACTTGTCGGCGACGTTGAGAGCCCGGTCGAGACGCGCCAGTCCTTCTCGCGCCTCTTCTTCGGTGATCGTGCACGGTGGCACCACGTGCAAACGGTGGTAGTTCGAGAAGATGAGCAGTCCTTCGCTTCGACAGGCTGACACGATCTCGTTCATCGCGTCAGACGTTCCGCCGTAGGGCGCGAGAGGTTCTTTGGTCACTCGATCACTGACGAGCTCGAGAGCGAAGAAGACACCCAGTCCCCGCACGTCGCCGATGATGCGATGGCGTTCGGCGAGCTCGATCAGACCGGGTCGAAGGACCTCATCACCGATGCGCTGCGCGTTTTCGATGATGTGCTCGTTCTCCATTGCTTCAATCGAAGCGACCGCCGCCGCGCAGGCGAGCGGGTGCCCGGAGTAGGTGAGGCCACCCGGGTAGACGCGGTCCGCGAAGGTCGCGCTGATTGCCTCGTTCACCACCACACCGCCGAGGGGCACGTAGCCCGAGTTCACGCCCTTGGCGAACGTCACGAGGTCGGGGGTCACGTCGTGCTGCTGGTAGGCAAACCATGAACCGGTGCGCCCGAAGCCCGCCATCACCTCGTCGGCGATGAAGACAATGCCGTATCGGTCGCAAATCGCTCGCACACCTTGGAGGAATCCCTTTGGCGGGATCATGATGCCCGCGGTGCCAGGGACCGTCTCGAGGATTATCGCGGCGATACTCGAAGGGCCCTCGAAGAGGATGGTGTTCTCCAGGTTCTCAAGAGCGCGCTCACGCTCCTCGTCCTCGTTCGTGGCGTGAAAGACGGATCGATACAAGAACGGGCCGAAGAAGTGGACGACACCCGCTGTTCCATTGTCACTCGGCCAACGACGGGGGTCGCCGGTGAGGTTGATCGAGGTCGAGGTACCGCCGTGGTAACTGCGATAGGCCGACATGATCTTGTGGCGGCCCGTGTGCAAGCGGGCCATTCGAACGGCGTGTTCAACAGACTCGGTGCCACCGTTGGTGAAGAACACTTTGGCGGCGCCGTCGAATGAGTGGTCGAGGATCAACTCTGCTGCGCGGTAGCGCGCTTCATTGCCGTGTTGGGGGGCGATCGTGCACAGCAGGCCCGCCTGATCCTGGATTGCCTTCACCACCGAAGGGTGTTGGTGACCAATGTTGGTGTTGACCAGTTGTGATGAGAAGTCCATGTAGACCTTGCCACTCTCGTCGGTGACGTAGACGCCCTGGGCGTCTTTGACCATGAGTGGATTGATCTTTGACTGCGCCGACCATGAGTGGAAAACCGAAGCTTTTTCGCGCTCGAGGCTTGTCAACGAAGAGCGGTCCTGTGCCATATTCACGTCCTTTAGATAACTACTAAAGACCGTAACGCATTGGCGTCGATGCCAAAAATCGCGACGCGTCGAGCCGTGAAATGGGCCTCAGTAACCCCGCGAAGGCACTGTCGTACCGGTCCGTCTCGCTCGTCACGGGGCACACGGGCGTCGCATCGTCTCGAATCAGATCGCCCACCCACAAAAGTGCTACCCCGCAGCGAGGAATGCCCTGGCTCGTGCAACATAGGAGTCTCCTGGAAGATGAACGCGTGTCTCGAGTAGCGACACGCGCGCGTCGAGAATCGCTTATCGTGATGCGAATGCCTCGCCGAAACGGCGAGGCGAGAGTGCGGGGACGGGGGCTGGTTGATGGACTTCGCAACGTTGTGGGAAGACGTGGTCGACGTCATGGCCGACCGTGACGCGATCATTCAGGGGTCGCGACGACTCAACTACGCCGAGTTCGATGACAGGGCCGCGCGCTTGGCCACGGCGCTCGATGCGGCTGGGGTCGCTCGAGGCGCAAAGGTGGCGCTCTACCTCTACAACTGTCCGGAGTATCTGATTGCTCAGTACGGAGCCTTCAAGCATCGAGCGGTGCCGGTGAACGTCAACTACCGTTACCTCGACGACGAGCTCGTTTATCTCGTCGAGAACTCCGACTCTGAGGCGCTGATCTTTCACAGTTCGTTGTCGGCGTGCGTGGGTCGCGTGCGTGATCGGCTCACCGGCGTGAAACTCTTCGTCGAGGTCGACGACGGGGGAACGCACCTTGAAGGTGCCTCGACCATGGATGACCTGCTCGACGCACACGATCCCCAGGTCCGTCAGGAGCGGTCATCGCAGGACCTCTACATGCTCTACACCGGCGGCACGACGGGTCTTCCCAAGGGGGTCATGTTCCCTCAAGGCGAGTTCATTGACCGCCTGCTCATTTCAGCTGTCTCGCTCGGGCTGCTCGACGCGGCACCCACGACGCGAGAGGACGTGCGCGCTCTCCTCGAAACGATGCGCACGTCGAGTCCAGAGGTCTCGATTCCGTGTTGTCCGTTGATGCACGGAACCGGGATGTGGATCGGTGCGATGCCGGCGTTAATGGTCGGTGGAACGGTCGTGCTCCTCGAGTCACGGTCGTTCGATCCCGACGAGGTGTGGCGACTCAGCGAAGACTTGGGCGCCACGCGTATCGTCATCGTCGGTGATGCGTTCGCTCGCCCGATGCTGCGTGCCCTGGAATCGCGCGAAGCCGAAGGTCGACCCGTCAACACTTCGAGCGTGCGACACGTTATGTCGTCGGGAGCCATTTGGAGCGCTGAGATCAAGGACGGTCTGCGGGCTCGCATGAACGCCACTCTCGTCGATTCTCTTGGATCCACCGAGGGACTCGGCTTCGGGGCGAGTGGCGCCACCCACGACGTCGGCGCACCGACCGCTCATTTCGCACTCGCCCCCACCACCAAGGTGGTTACCTCCGAGGGTCGCGAGGTCTCGCGCGGCACGGGCGAGCAGGGGATGCTCGCCAGTCGCACTGCGGCCTACGCGTACTACAAAGACCCTGAAAAGACTGCGGCCACGTTCTTGCGCATCGATGATCAGGGCTACGTCCTCACGGGGGACTGGGCGACGGTCGAGGAGGACGGCAGCGTCACACTGCTGGGTCGCGGTTCAATGAGTATCAACACTGGTGGCGAGAAGGTGTTCGCCGAGGAGGTCGAAGAAGCGCTGAAGCGCCATCCGTTGGTCGAGGA
>DAIEHI010000075.1 GCA_027355725.1 Acidimicrobiaceae bacterium | reverse complement strand
GGTCCCATTCAGCTAAGCGTCCAAAACCACCGCGCGCTCGGCCAGATGCTCAAGGTCATCGGCGCCGACCCCCAGAACGAGCTGCTGATTCTCACGGGTTCGGGCGATGAGTTCATGATGGACTCAGACCCGAACGGCTTCGAGCTCGAGACCGAGGACATGCCCTACTGGGCGTACGAGTACGCGTACAAGGACGGGCGGATCAACGTCTCCTCGCTCGTGAACGACCTCGAAATCCCCACGATTGGCCTCTTCAACGGACCGGGCTTTCACTCCGAGATCGTGCTGATGTGTGACATCACGCTGGCCGCGGAGAACGCGGTCTTCTTTGATCTGCACTACGACATTGGCTCGGTGCCCGCGGACGGCATCCACAACGCCATGCAAGAGCTCCTTGGCACCAAGCGCGCGGCCTACGCGCTGCTCACGGGTGAGGCCATCGACGCGAAGAAGGCCCTCGAGTACGGACTGGTCAACGAGGTCGTGCCGCTTGAGAAGTTGCTCGAGCGCGCGTACCAACTCGCCGATCACATCATGTCCCAGCCGCGCACGACTCGTCGCCTCACAACCCAAATCGTGCGCCGGCCGTGGAAGAAGCGCATCACCGACGACCTAGACGGCGGCTTCGGGATTCAGATGTTCGGTCACGTGGCCAAGCAGAAGTCGATCCACGGCGACGAGCACATTCGCTCGACCGTGGACTACGTGCGCGAAGGTCGCCGGAATAACTTCGACTGAAGCGCAGGAGAACGCCGATCTCCTCGCGAGGTCCTACCTGGAGGGATCCTCGAGGGGTCGTGCCGCTAGCGTGGGCCAATTTCCTTCGAAGGTAGCGAAGCGTTATGACCCGGGCTGATCACTCTGAGTCCTCGACCGGTGGACGTGGCGCGCCGGTCCCCGACCACGTCGCGTCGTGGCGCGGTGGCGCGCGGCGGTCATCGGCGCGTGCGGCGTGCGGTGCTGTCCACGGGTGTGGCGCTCGCCGCCGCCTTGATCGCCACGAGCCTCGTCTCGGCTGGTCGCGATGTGGCGCGGATCGATCGGCTGAAGTCTCACGGGATTATGGTCACTGTCACCGTCAGTGACTGTCGCGGCAACCTGGGCGGCAGTGGCAGCAACGTCGTCGACTACACGTGCCACGGCACCTATCGAGTGCACGCCACCGCGTACCACGAGGTCATCGGCTCTCTGACATCGCTACGTCCCGCGGGTGCCACCGTGCGGGGCGTCGTCGATCCATCCCAGCACGGCTACGTGGTGCTCGCTTCCGCCCTTGGTCACAGCGCGTCGCCAGTGCGGACCCTCCTCATTCCCGGGCTGCTCGGCGTCGGATTCATCGTCGTGCTCGTGTGGTCCCTGCGACGCGTGCGGCGCCGTCTCTAGGAACGCGCGGCGCGGCGAATGCCCGCACCATGAGCGGACAGATCGGGCAGTTAGTGGATGATGCGTTCGAGCGCGCCGCTCGACGCGGTGAGTTCGGTCACCGTGTCGCCCCACTGATTCGCTACCCAGAGCGACGACCCCGCACCACTGATGCCCATCGGTGCGCTAAATCCATCCGATCGTGCCGTGATGATCCGCACGAGGGAGCCATCGCGAGCGTTGAGCTCGGTGACGGAGTTCCCAAAGAGATTCGTCACCCAGATTCTGGTACCGAGAACACACAGGGCACTGGGTCCGTTGAGACCGTCGCCCGTGATGATTCGCATCACCGCGCCCGTGGACTCCTTGATCTCGGTGAGCGAGTTTCCGTAGAGATTCTCGACCCAGAGGTCCCCACCGGTCGAAGTGACACCCATCGGCCAGTTAAAGCTACCGGCGCGAGCGTCAATGACTCGCACCACGCGTCCATTGGTGGCGTTTAGTTCCGTGACCGAATTGCCGTTGGCGTTCGTAACCCAGACGTTCCCGCTGGCGACGGCAACGCCGCTGCTCCCGTTGAGATCATTCGTGTTTGTCCCGAGGACGCTGTGGTCCAGCGCTCCGCTCCTGGCGCTATAGGAGGTGACCGAGCTGGTGTTGGTGATCACGTTGCCGGCGACATCGTCCCTATGCGCCTGGCCCGCAATCCACACCTTGCCTGCGCCCACGGCGACCGCGACGGGGCTGTTCAGATCTCCGACGTAGATGGTGCGAGTCTGCTGTCCGGTGCCGCAGTCGAATTCTGCGACCGAGTCGCTCGAGAGATTGGCCACCCACAGGTCGGTTCCGTCGCTGGCGATGCCCATTGGCTCCGAGGGGCTGGTCGACCCGTCACTGATGGTCCGCGCATACCCACCGTTGGACGCGGTGAATTCGGTCACGGAGTTTCCCGTGGCATTGGTGACCCACACGCGAGATCCGCACGTCGCGATTCCCGTCGGGCCGCGGAAGTTGGCTAGCGGAAGTTGACCAGCCGACACGGGAGAACCCGCGAGAGACACGACCACCGGGGTACTCGCGCCGAGAAGTACGGCGAAGCACATGAGTACGGCCTTCAATCTGAACGTCACGCTGTCACCTCATCGCCGAGCGCCCCAACCTCTCTACCACCACTGACCGGACTGACGTGGTTCTCCGCTCGAGGTCTCGGCCGCTGTTGAGCGCAACTGTTGCCGACGGCCGGT
>DAIEHI010000068.1 GCA_027355725.1 Acidimicrobiaceae bacterium | reverse complement strand
TGTAGTCGCCGTACGCGAAATTGATGTAGTTGGTGATCCCGAATTGGAGACTCAAACCCACTGCCGATATAGCCAGCACGGATGCGGTCACGAAGCCGAAGCCGACCGACAGCCAAAATAATGTCACTACTACTCCCCCCTAGTGGTGGCTCGATGAGTCGCGGCGGACTCAATCGAACTTGAGAGTTTCTATCATATTGGTCTGACGCAATCAAGTTATGGCTCTAGGGAGCAGGACATTGTTAGCACCAAAAGCCCGATGGCGTTTGGGGTTTCTCACTGAAACAGGCCCTATTGTGGTACTTACCGCTCGGTACCCCCTAGTCAGGTCACCCTTCACGACATCTCGCCGTATTTGCGATTTCGTGCGTAAAACTGAGTTATTTCTCAGATAGTCGGTTCGTAAGTGTCGACTTGGCTGTCGTCAGTGAAAGATTTTCACTGAATCGGGATTCAGCTCGACAACTGATGAGCCTGTCGCCGATGAAATTCTCGCCGCAATGAGTTCTACTCACTTGATCGTGTGATTGGCCAAGCCAATGCCGGCGTGGATACCGAGAACTCTCTCCTACATGCGAGTTAAGTGAGTGGCTCGATGTCCTTATTCTTGGTGCATGGGGGGCCCGATCCTCACCGAACAAGTTCCACGCGAGGAGCCTCAACGCACCAATCTGAGAATGTGCGCTTTGACTCGAGGCCATTCGTCATCCACCACGGAGAACATTGCAGTATCGCGGCAGCGCTCCTCTTCTCCCGCGACGAGCGACGGTTGGTAGTGACGAAGCACCCCTTCGAAGGTGGCACCTAGGCGCAAAATGGCGGTTCGCGACCGCTCATTTCGAACATCAGTCTTCAGTTCCACCCGCGACAAACCCCACTGCTCAAACGCGAAACTGAAGAGGAGCAATTTCGCCTCTGTGTTGATTCCAGATCGCTGTGCTGAGGCTGCGAGCCAGGTACCTCCAATTTCCAATGCGTAGGGCGTGCGTGCATCCGGCCGGGCTCTGATCGTCATGAACCTTGTCATTCCAACCAGTCGATTTGACGCAACATCACGTTGCGCGAACGCCACCACATCGCGAGTTTCGCGCAGTTCTGCAATCTCCGATTCCATCGCGTCATAACCCTCGGGCACCCGCGTGAATCCATACGTCGCTCGCTGTTCACCACTCGCGAGCGCCAATTCAGAACAATGCTCGAACGAAAGTGGTTCCAGCACGACTCGCGACCCTCGAAGAGGCTCCACACTGTATTCAGCACTCATCAAACTGACCCATCACTCATTCGATCCATGCGCAGTGTATCCATGCGAACATTTTGACTTGTGATAAGAGCGGGATGTGTGAGCACGTACTCAACCCCCAAGAGCTCGCCATATCGAATGCTCGAACGGTGGTGACCGTTTGTTCCATCAATTTTGGTGAGAATCCATGGCCGCAGTGAGACTCGCCTCAGCGGTCATTCGTCGCGCACTTGACCCTCATATCCCTTCGAGGTGATTTTCCGAATTCAACGTTCAGGGCATCGCTCTTGACTCCCGTATACGTTGACATCAGTTCGTAGTGACCTACCGGGACATCGAAGTGATACGAAGTGGATCGGGGGTCTGCGCTGACGTTGTACCAGGCATAGGGAAATCCTTGCTTTAGAAGTATGACGATCAACGGTAGTGACGACTTGTCGAGTACTTTCGCTGGACAACCAGGTACGTTCCCAACCGGGGTACCGTAGCCGCTATTCGCCCCAGCAACCGTTGGATTCGAGAGGGCGAGTAGACCTGTGAGGGACAGGACCACAAGGAATTGTCGCATGACCCACTATCCTCTCGGAATCAGTGGAATCAAGGCAGATGAAGCTAAGAGTCATTGGTAATGCGCATCTTTAGATCAACGATGAAGAACTACTGAAGACCGACGACCAGTGAAATGGCGTCATCAACCGCCCACATTTCCTCGACGGAGACGCGGTCGATCTTGCTCCCGAGCCGTCCCACATCAACAGCAGCGAGTTGTTCCACGAGAACTCGCGTTGAATCATTTCCTACACGTATGACGGGTCGAAATGACGCTGGTCGCACACTCTGTGATGTCGCGGCTATCACCACCGTTGATCGAGGGAGCATGGCGTCGGCCTGGAGAATAACGGCCAGCCGCACGCCCTGCTGCTCATGCCCCTGAACTCGAGAAGCTCGGAACGTATAAACGTCACCCCTCTGCACGAAGACCATCCATGAATGCGGCAACTTCTAACATTTCACGCCGATCGTCGTCATCAGCTTCGAGCATCGCAACTTCTCTACGAATCGCTTCTTTGCGTCGAAGATCGTGTGCTGCAATCCGAAGTCCCGCTCGAATCGCCTCAGACCGGCTCAGCCCTGACGCCTCCAATATGCGCAAAGCTCGTTGAGATTCTTGGTCGAGACGGATGGACACTGCCAACGGTGCGCTATTTTCCACAACAAGATTGTATCACATATTGTAATACAAGAGTCAAATCCTTTGGGGAGTGAGGTCTCAGTCTGGCTACTCCTCGACCTTATTGACTGAGTAACGATAGACATTCGTATCGCGTTGAATGAACCCGAGTCTTCGATACAACGTGTTCGCTGCTTCACGCGACGGTCGACTGGTCAGGTCAACCGTCTTCGCGCCATATTCGCGCGCCATATCAATCGCCGCGACGGTCAAGGCTTCGCCAATGCGCAGACCTCGCGATGCATCGTCGACCACAACATCTTCAATCCATGCGCGTAGCCCGGTTGGTATAGGAAATACCGCCAACGTCAGCATGCCAACGATGTTGCCCTCGTTCCTCGCTACGAAGAATGTGACACACGCTGAACCGATCAAGTCGGTGAGTTCCTGTCCCGTCATGGCCCTCGACGTTGAAGAGAGTTGCGGCACCAGCCGATTGATGCCTTCAAGCAGTTCTTCGCTGGCAACTTCGGCGACCTCAATCACCACGCTCATTCGTCGCCTCTCCATACGGGCCGTCGCAGGTCGTCGTAGAAGACGTCTCGCACCTCACCGTCGATCGCTGCGAAGATGAAATCTGCCCACCGCTCCGCACCGAGTGTCGGTGACGGCAAGGTATCTCGAGTGAACCAACCCGCGTCGGTGCATTCGAGGGGATGGATATTGAGCTCGCCGCCAGTTGCTCGGCAAAAGAAGAGCAGCGAATACAGCGGGATCCTTGACGCCCCAAGTCGCATACCATCGAGCACGCCGATGAGTCGAACGGGCTCGACTTCAATGCCCGTCTCTTCGAGCACTTCCTTCACGACGACCTCGGGTGCTGAGTAGCCCACGTCGCACCAACCCGTCGGGTAGAGCCATACGCCCGAGTCTGCACGCTGTATGAGTAGGAGCTCTCCCTGGTCATTGGTCACCGCTGCGCCGACCGCCACCTTGGGTGTCGCGTAGCCCGGCACGCCACTGCCGACTTCCTTCATCCACTCAATGACGTGACCTTGGGAGTCGAGTGCGCCATCGAGGCCCTCGCGGGCGGCCGTCTTGATGTCACCCGCGATCTTCAAGATCTCCTCGTAGCGTTCGCGCTCGAACTGACTCTGGGTGAAGCCGATGCCGGTCTTGGCGACGCCCGCGAGCGATTCAGCCCACCGCAACAATGTCTTTTCCGAAATTGGATCGCTCACGGTTGCGACGCTACCAAGTGCATCTAGGCGACGGAGGCGTCGAGTACTTCGTCAACCGTGCCGACCATGCCCGTGTAGAACGCCCCGAATTCGCCGTACAGTGTTGACGCCTCGTCGTAGCGCATTGTGTAGACGCACTCTTTGATGTCGTCAACGTGCTGACCGAAGAGGGTGACGCCCCATTCCCAATCATCGAGCCCGGTGGAACCGGTGACGACCTGAAGAATTCGGCCCTTGAAGTTGCGACCTGACGCACCGTGCTGACGCATCAACTTCTCGCGCTCCTCGTACGCCAGCGCGTACCAGTTGTTCTCCTCACCACGACGCTTAGACATCGGATAGAAGCAGAACGCGCGAAGCTCACTCGGGGGCAACGTGGGGAACAGTCGATCCTGCAGCATCTTTTCGGGCATGCCCATTGCGTACTCACTGACCTCGGTCACCGATACGTAACTCTCAGCCACCTTCAGTCCGGCCGCTTGGATCTTCGACTGAAACTTGCGCAAGTCCCACAAGTCTTCACCGAGCACCATGAAGCACACGTCCGCCTTGGCACCCATGATGGCCGCGGTGACTACTTGCAGGCCAGCGCTCGTGGCTTCTTCGACTGCGCTTCGCACCGCCTGAGCGTCGACGCGGCCTTCGGGGTGACAGAACAGGTGGACAACGTTGAGGCCGCGAGAATTCACGAGCGGAGATGGTGAGGTCATGACTCCATGTTACGGCCAAGACC
>DAIEHI010000053.1 GCA_027355725.1 Acidimicrobiaceae bacterium | reverse complement strand
GTGAGGATTTGAGCCTCCATGCCCAAGATGTCAAGGGCCAACTCCATGCTCGATCGATGGGCTTCTGACCAGAACATCTTGTTGCACGCACCGAGCAGGGCCGCGTTGTGGGTGTCGTTGAGTGAATCAGTGAGGGTGCGGTAACCGTTGATCTCCATGATCTTCACCTTGGACCACGCCTTAATGAGTTCGTCACGAACGCGAAGGTCGTCGTTCTTGCCGAGTCGCTTCGCCTCTCGAACGATGGTCTCCCACTCCTTTAAGAAGCGGCGATAGCCAGTCGTCGAAGACGAACCGCGCTCGAAGCCGAGGGTCGTCATTGCGACCTTCCAACCATTGTTGACGCCGCCGACGACGTTGCCCTTGGGGCAGCGGGCATTGGTGAAAAAGACCTCATTGAACTCAGCCGACCCGTCGACTTGGGTGATGGGGCGGATCTCGACACCGTCTTGGTGCATGGGCACGAGCAGGTAGCTGATCCCCGCGTGCTGTGGTGCGTCAGGATCCGTGCGAGTCATAAGAAAGACGTAGTCGGCGTGCTGGGCCTGGGTGGTCCAGACTTTTTGGCCGTTGATGACCCACTCATCGCCGTCGAGGACGGCCGAAGTCTTGAGACTCGCGAGGTCGCTGCCGGCGTTGGGCTCGGAGAAACCTTGGCACCAGGCGATCTTGCCCTGCAAGATGCCGGGGATGAATTCTTTCTTCTGCTCCTCATTGCCCCATTGCAGGATTGTTGGCCCAACCAGCGTGTCGCCGAAGAAGTCGGCGCGCATGGGTGCACCAGCGCTCGCGAACTCTTCGTTCAAGACCACTTGCTGCAAGAGTGAGAGTCCCTTGCCGCCATATTCGACCGGCCAGCCTGCGCAGATCCATCCACCCGCGAACAATTTGTCGGTCCAGGTGCGATTGAACTCCTTGCGCTCGTCCTCACTGAGGGCGAAGCCGGGCTCGAACCAGCCCTGGGGCAAGTTGTCCTTCAACCACGAGCGGATTTCTGAACGGAACGTTTCTGCTTCAACGGGGTAGGTGAGATCCATAGATGGCAGCGTAGTCATCTTGGAGGGGCCGGTGAGGTGGCATTTGTGCCTTGTTGGGATTTAGGAGAGAATTAAGAACTTTGCCGAATCCGAAAGTTGGACCGTGTCTCGAACTCTGCGCCAGACCATTCATGACACGAAGGCGTCCTGGGCCCTCTCGAAGGAGATCACGGTCCCCGGTCGCATTGAGCCACGGCCGGCTGCTGCGGGTAAGTCGAGGATTGCTTTCCTCGTCTATCGCGGTAATCCACGTTGTGGTGGCCAGGGTGTCTACACGCGCCACTTGACGCGCGAATTGGTCAATCTGGGCCACAGTGTCGAGGTCTTCTCGGGCCCGCCGTGGCCCGAACTCGATGAAGGCGTGGGCTTTACGCCGGTACGAGGGCTTGACCTGTACCGAGACCCCGACCCGTTTCGCATCCCCGCCCGTTCGGAGTTCACCTCAACGGCCGACGTAGCGGAGTTCGCCGTGATGCTGAGCGCCGGTTTCGGAGAGCCCCTGGCGTATTCGATGCGGATCAACAAGATCTTGAAGCAACGACGTGGGGACTTCGACATCATCCACGACAACCAATGCATGGGCCCTGGGATCTTGAAACTCCATCGTGACGGGTGGCCACTGCTTGAGACGCTGCATCATCCCATCACGGTTGATCGCTCGATTGCGCTCGATCACGCTGAGACACCTTGGAAGCGGGTGACGACTCGTCGATGGTTCGGATTCCTTCGCATGCAAGTTCGAGTCGTGAAGCAGTTGCCAGCGGTGCTGACGGTCTCGCACAATTCGAAGATCGACATCAACGCTCAGATGCAGGTCCCCCTTGAACGACTCACCGTTGTGCCGGTCGGGGTTGACCACACCGTCTTTAGGCCCTACGACAACGTGGTGAAGAAGAAGGGCCGCCTCATGGTGACCTCGAGTTCTGACGTGCCCATGAAGGGACTCGTGCCGTTGCTCGAGGCGATCGCAAAACTGCGCGTCGAGCGCGACATTGACCTCGTTGTCATCGGAAAGCCCCGGGCCAAGGGTCGAGTCGCGACGACCCTCGACCGCCTGGGTCTCAATGACATCGTCACCACCATCTCGGGCGTCAGTGACGAGGAGTTGGCCCGTCTCTACGGTGAAGCCGAGGTGGCGATCGTGCCGAGTCTGTACGAAGGGTTCTCACTCCCCGCGATCGAGGCCATGAGTTGCGCGGTGCCGGTCGTGGCGACGACCGGGGGCGCCCTGCCCGAGGTCGTTGGCACGAGCGGAGAGACCGGACTGCTGGTCGAACCCAACAATCCCGACGCGCTCGTGAGCGCCATCCGACGTCTCCTCGACGAACCAGAGCTGGCCCAGCGCCTCGGGGCCAACGGTCGTGCTCGGGTCATCGAGCGTTTCACTTGGCAGGTGACGGCGCGCGGGACTGCAGCGTGCTACGACGCGATCTTGAACAACACACCCCTACCCGCAGCGATGGAGTTCGACTGATGTTGACCGCGAACTACGACCGCTTGCGCCTCGAGCGCGGCGATAAGGTCCTCGACCTTGGATGCGGCTTTGGTCGACACGCCTTCGAGGCCGCCCGGCGCGGGGCCAACGTGGTCGCACTCGACGCGGGCCGCGACGAGGTCGAGGGCGTGGCGGCGACGTTCGCGGCCATGCTCGAGGCGGGAGAACTGAAGAGCGGCTCCTTGCACACTGCTGCAGTCCAGGGCGATGCACTGCACCTGCCGTTCCCAGACGGCAGTTTTGACCGCGTGATCTGCTCAGAGGTCCTCGAGCACATCCCCGACGACGAGGGTGCGATGCGCGAACTCACTCGGGTGCTGCGTGCTGGGGGCACCATGGCGATCACGGTGCCACGCTTCGGACCTGAACTGCTCAACTGGGCGCTCTCTGATGAATACCACAACGTGCCCGGTGGTCATATTCGGATCTACCGTCGCTCCGTGCTCGAGGGCCGCCTGCGCTCAACGGGTATGCGCACCACAGGTCACCACTACGCGCACGGCCTGCACAGTCCCTATTGGTGGCTCAAGTGTCTCGTCGGCACGACCAACGAGGATCACCCGCTCGTGAAGGGCTACCACCGCTTGCTGGTGTGGGACATCGTGAAGCGCCCACGCATCACCCAGTTCATGGAACGGGTGCTTTCACCGCTGATCGGCAAGTCGATCGTCGTCTACCTCGTGAAACCCTCGTGAACACGACCCGTTTTCTTTCTGGTGTCCCCGACGTCTTGAGCGCCGAGGAGATCGCGGTGACGGCGGCGCATCTCGCATCGCTCCAATTGCCCAGTGGTCAGATCCCGTGGTTCAAAGGTGGACACTGCGACCCGTGGAATCACGTCGAGGTCGCCATGGCGCTCACGATCACCGGCTACCAGCATGAGGCTCGCGGGGCCTATTCCTGGCTAGCGCGCACCCAATTGAGCGACGGGAGCTGGTTCAATTACTACCTCGGACCCAGTGTGAAGAGCGCTCGACTCGATACCAACGTCTGTGCGTACGTCGCGACCGGTGTCTATCATTATCTGCTCGCGACCGACGACATCGATTTCGCGCGTGAGATGTGGCCGTGCGTCGAGCGGGCCATGGAGTTCGTGCTTCGTTGGCAGGGTGAGGACGGCACGATCCGCTGGTCGCTCGATGCCGCGGGCCGCCCCGAGCCGTACGCACTCTTGACGGGGTCCTCGTCGATCTTTCACTCGCTTCGCTGTGCGATAGCCCTCGGTGAGCGTCTCGACCGCCGCCGCCTCTCCTGGGAGTGGGCGGCGGGCCGCCTGGGTCACGCCGTTGCCCGTCACCCCGGAGCGTTCGCGCCGAAGAACGAGTTCGCCATGGACTGGTACTACCCGATCTTTTCTGGCGCACTCGGTGGCGAGGGGGGAGAGGCGCGCATCGTCGATGGCTGGGAGCGTCACGTGATGGCCGACTACGGCGTTCGCTGTGTGTCGACCAACGACTGGGTGACGGCCGCTGAGACCGCCGAGTGCGTGCTCGCGCTTGACGCACTCGGGCTGACCACTCGCGCACTCGAACTCTTCAGTCTCACGAACCGCCATCGTCGCGACGACGGGGCGTACTGGACGGGTATTGCCTACCCTGACCGTGTGACCTTCCCCGACCAAGAGACGACCTCCTACACGAGCGCTGCGGTCCTGCTCGCGGCCGACGCCCTCACGTCATCGTCACCGGCTTCGGGTCTCTTTCGACACGGCGAACTACCGGCGCCACTCGACTTGGCCGAACCAGGCTGTCCGATCCGCTAGGCGACGCGCGAAAGCACGCGCAGCGATCCCACAGTGCCGATCTCGACGAACTCATTGCTGGACAGGGCCTCGAGATAGATCTCGTAGGGTGGACGACCGCCCTCGGCGGGGTTCTCGAAGACGTCGTGGATCATGAGCAACCCGCCGAGTACGACCTTGGGGGACCACGCGTGAAAATCGGCCCACGCCACCTCTTCGCCGTGACCGCCGTCGATGAACAAGATGTCGAGCGGCTCAGAGAAATGTTCGGCGATCACCGTTGAGGGTCCGACGAGCCCGATCACCGTTGCTTCGAGTTCGGCGTCACTGATCGTGCGCTGCCACGAGGGCAGGGTGTTGAGGCGCCCGTCGACGGGGTCGACCAGGGTTTCATCGAAGTGTTCCCAGCCCTCCTGGTTCTCCTCGCTGCCGTGATGATGATCGAGCGAGTAGAGCACCGCGTTCATCGACTCGGCCGCGGCGCCTAGGTAGACGGCGGATTTTCCACACCAGGCACCGATCTCGAGCCACGTTCCTTCCCTGCCTTCTTCGTGGTGCAGGGCGTAATGATGCAAGGCGAGGCCCTCGTCTCGCGGCATGAAACCCTTGACGGTGTCCGCGAAATCGAGCAGATGCTTGCGCCGGCTCATCCGACGAAGACTCTCACGAGCGTGTAGACACCGAGCCCCGCGAAGATGAGACCGCCGATGATGCGGATCTTTGAGAGCGGCACGAAGCGCTGCAAGAGCTTGCCGCCGTATGCGCCGACGAAGCTGATGGCGATAAGGGCGAGTGAGGAGGCGATGAACACCTCGAAGGGCTGGTGGGTCTTGGCGCTGAAGTTGGCGGCCTGGATCTGGGTGAGGTCACCGAATTCTCCAACGAAGATCACCGTGAAGGCGGTGAGCATCTCGCGACCCCTCGAGGACGGGCGTTCACTTTGGCCCTCGCGGGTACCTTCTGCTTCGACGTCCTTTTCTGAGACGAACAGCAGGTACCCGGCGCCGCCGAGGAACAACAGGGCGACGATGAGCTCTTTGATGTGCGATGGCAGCAACGTGAGCAGACTCCCCGCCGCCACTGCGAGGGCCATCTGGACAACGAAACCGGCCGACGCGCCGACCACGATCGACGAAGGTCGAGCGCGGGTGCTCATGACAATGGTGGCGATCATGGTCTTGTCGGGAAGTTCCAACAAGAACATCAGGGCGAAGATGCCCAGGAACGCCCCTACGCTCATGACCCTCGCCTAGAACTGTCCGCGCAGGGCACTCGCGAAACTGAGGCCCACGCGCATGCGCTCGATTTGTTGTTGGACGGTGCGCTGCTCGCCGCCAATGGGGTGGGCGGTGTGAAAAGCCTCGACCTCATTGGCGAACGCCTCGTCGCGGATGAAGGTTGGGATACCCATTGCCAGGCGCGAGTGCGAGTTGAGTGGGAACTTCTCCATTGCTTCGTCCCAGCGTCGCGTGAGGAACTTCCAGACCAGGGGGCCCGTCTCAACGTTGCGTGAGAGTAATCCGAGCACGATCGCCGAGTCCTGGTTTCGAAACTGGGAGAAGCACATCTCGGCGGCGCGCAGCGCCAGGGCCTCGTCAGCGAAGTCCGCGAGTCCCCATTGATAGCGCTGCTCCTCTTGGGGGGTCGCGGCGGCGTGGTAGCGCTCGAGGAACACGTCAAAGTCGCCGGGTCGCTTCACGCTCGCCACGATGCGAAGGATCGTGCGTGCGAGGTCGCCGTCCATGGTGTTCGCCTCGAAGCGGCGAACCGCTTCCTCGCGGATCGCCTGATTCTCACCAATCACCCCGAGCGCGCCGATGACGATTGCTCGCAGTTGCGGGGTGAGTTCACTCTCGCCCGCTCGTGGGTCCCAGCCCAGTCGCTCGAACTGGCTCGTGAAGAGGTCACGGACCTGTTGGACGAGCGCGGGCCGCTGCTCGAGGGTGAGCGCGCGGTGAGCGAAGTCGAAGGCCGTCGCCACGGTGCCCCACGGTGTGGGCTCATCCTGGTCGCCGAGGCCGTTCGCAATGGCGAGAAAGGCGTCCCAGGTGATGTGGCCAGCGAACAGCGACGCCCAACTGTCGGCCACGAGTGTGGCTCGCTCGAGTTCTTCGAGTTGAGCGATGTGCTGGGCAATGGCGCGCAGTTCTTCGGTTCCGTAGCGCGAGCGAAACACCCCAGAGCCGCCCGCGTTCAAGACCACCGGCGACTCGTCACTCACCGTAATGGGCTCATCACCCAAGAGGTGTCGGCTCGTCGGCCCTCCGCGCAGGGAGCGGGTGAGCACGGGCACGAGCCAGGAGGTCCCGATGGCACTCGTACCTCGAGACGGACCGTACATGAAGGGCTGTTGACGAAGTGCGCCGCCCTCGAGGGTCACGAGTGGGTGTCCACCCTGGAGGATCCAGGTGTTCATCATCGCGCGCACGGGCTGACCCGAGGTCTCTTCGAGCGCGTCCCACAGGTCGGTTGTCACGGTGTTGGCGTAGCTGTGCTTCTTCAGGTAGTGGCGAATGCCATCACGAAACGTCGTTTCGCCGAGGTACTGCTCGAGCATGCGCAGGACCGAGCCACCCTTTTCGTAGGTCAAGAGGTCGAACATCCCTCGGGTGTCATCGGGCGAGATCACCTCGTACTCAATGGGACGCGTCGAGTGCAAGCCGTCGATCTGGAGCGCAGCGTCGCGGTCGACGCCAAAACCGACCCACATCTTCCACTGGGGACGCATGGCGTTGGTGCACAGGATCTGCATGAAGGTCGCAAAGGCCTCGTTGAGCCAGATCCCCTCCCACCATTCCATGGTGACGAGGTCGCCGAACCACATGTGGGCAATCTCATGGGCGACCACCTCGACAACCCGCTGCATCTCAGCTAGTGACGCCGAGGCGGGGTCCACCAGCAGCGCGGTCTCTCGGTAGGTGACACAGCCCAAGTTCTCCATTGCCCCAAAGGCGAAGTCGGGGATCGCGACCATGTCGAGCTTGTCGCCGGGGTAGGCGATGTCGAAGTACTCGGCGAAGAATCGAAGGGCGAAAGCCCCAGATTCAAGGGCGAGCGCTGCGAGATGCCCCTTGCCAATGGGGTAGACCACCCGCAGTGGGGTCCCGTCGACGTCCACCGCCGCGGTCTCTTCAAATGGTCCAACGATGAAGGCAACGAGGTACGTCGACATCTTCATGGTGGGTGCGTAGCTCACCGTGCGTTGGCCGTTGCCGAGTTCGGTGTTCGAGATCTCGGGTGAGTTCGAGTACGCAGCAAGGTGGCTCGGCACGGTGAGGTTGACCTGGTAGGTCGCCTTGAATGAGGGTTCGTCCCAGCACGGGAACGCGCGGCGCGCGTCGGAGTGCTCGAATTGGGTGGTGGCGATGACGTGGCTGGTGCCACTCGCGTCGGTGAAGGTCGAACGGTAGAAGCCGTGCAACTGGTCATTCAAGACACCAGTGAAGGCCAGCTCTATGGTCGCAACGCCCACGGGCAGTTTCTCGTCGAAAGCGAAGGTGGCGGTCTCGTAGGTCTCGTCGAAGGTCGGCTCGCTCGAGCGGTACGAAGTACCAGCGGTGGAGAGTGTGGCGGCACCGAGGGCCAATTCAATGGCGTTCAGGGTGAACTGTGAGACCGCTTCGTTGACGTTCACGTCGATTTCCACCCGACCGGCGAAACTGGCCGCATCGAGGTCAGGGGTCAGAAAGATTCGGTACGCGAAGGGTACGACGTCTCGGTTCAGGCGGTAAGGGTTATTTGTGGAACTCATAAGTCGCCACCTTAGGGCCAAAAGTTCTACGCTCGCTAAGTGACAAATTCGCCAACGCCCGTTTCACTGCGAGTCAAGCCCGGTCCTAATCGTCTCGCCGTGACCGGAATTGGTAACGCCATGCTCGACATCATCGCTCAGGACTACGACGAGGTGTTCAAAGACCTCGGACTCACCAAGGCCGCCATGGCACTCATTGAAGAGCACCAGCTCGACATCTTCTACAACGCCATGGGTCCCACGATCCAGATGTCCGGTGGATCCGTGGCTAATTCCATCGCGGGCGTGGCGTCACTCGGCGGCACCTGCGGCTACATCGGAAAAGTGGCCGCGGACGAGTTCGGCGAACGCTTCACGCACGACCTTCGCTCCTTGGGTGTCGAATTGGATCTCGCCATCGCTAACGACGGCGAGGGTGCCACCGGTCGTTGCCACGTGTTCATCAGTGAAGACGCGCAACGCACCATGGCCACCTACCTCGGGGCGTCCAACCAACTTCAGGTCTCTGACATCAAGGAGAACCTGATCTCACGCTCCGAGATCACCTACGTCGAGGGCTACCTCTTCGACCTGCCCCCCGCGAAGGAGGCCATTCGAAAGGTCGTCAACTTCGCCCACGAGCACGATTCAATGGTGGCGTTGTCGTTGTCGGACATGTTCTGTGTCGACCGGCATCGTCGGGACTTCCTCGATCTCATCACGGGTGACGTTGACGTGCTGTTATCCAATGAGACCGAGATCAAATCGCTCTTCCAGGTCGAATCACTCGACCGGGCCTTTGACGCGATTGAAGAGCTCGGAATCCTCGCTGTCGTGACCAGAGGGCCGAAGGGGGCCGACGTGGCGACGTTCTCTGGCGTGGTGTCGGTGCCCGCGCACGAGGTCGAACACGTGATGGACCAGAACGGCGCGGGCGACATGTTCGCCTCGGGCTTTCTCTACGGACTCGCGCTCGGCGCCGATCCGGTCGAATCGGCCCAGTTGGGTTCTTTGTGCGCGGGCGAGATCATCACTCACTTGGGTGCGCGACCCGAGAGCGATCTCGAAGAGATGGCCATCGAAGCCGGTCTTCTCTAGCTCGTCACCGAGACCGCGAAGATGTGCCCTAGAGGCCCTGCGCGTCGAGCTCGCGGTCGAGCTCTCTCGTTCGAATCGTCTCCCACCGCACCCACGCCACGGCAATGGGAATGCAGGCGAGCAGCATCAATGCGTCGCCACCGATCCACATGATCGCCCCGCCGAGGTGGACATTGGCGAGAATTGAACGTGGCGTCGAACCCGCGGGGGCCATGGCGGCGTAACTCGGGAACGGGTTGTGCGAGGACATCACGAGAGCGAGGCCGGTGAAGGTGTCGACCGGCACCGCAGCCATCACGAAGACCAGGCGCAGACCACGATGGATCGTGGTGCCGCGCTCGCGGCCGAACGCGACGCGAAAGAACAAGTAGCCAACCACCAAAAAGCCGATCTGCTCACTGTGGTGGACCCACTCGTGCTCCATCATGAGGTTGAACAGCCCGGTGAGGTGGGTGAGGGGGATGAAGACGAAGTACAGCGCGAACGCGAAGAGCGGTTGGGTGATGAGTGTCAGCGCGCGAGAGTCGAGGATGCGACGAAGCTGGACGTTGCCCGCGTCGTAAGCGAGATCGAGTGGCGCGCTGAGCGCGAAGAGGGGAGCCGCCACCATGATCAATAAGAGATGTTGGATCATGTGGTCACTGAAGTACTCCATGTCATAGACCCCGAGCACCGATTCAGTAGCGAGGAACGTGACCAACAATCCGAGGTAGAACCACACAGCCCGTGACCGGGGCCAAGCTGGTTGGCGGCGCAGTCCCTTCGCGTACAGGTATCCCGCAATACCTAGTAGGACGATGGGAATTACCCCAAAATGCCACTGGTTGAGGTGATGCCACGAAAACTGCTGCATTGACATACCGGGCACGAAACAATATTAGGGGAGAATTAATTTTTCGCTTTCGGGTCTATATGATGTCACCGTGAAGTCGAAGTACTTATCTCGCCGGGCACTGATCCTGCACGTCGCACTCGTCGCCTGGTTGGGGATGTCGGCCACCGCAGCGTGGTGGCAGGTCGGCCGCGCGGTCCAGGGCAACTCACTGAGCTTCCTCTACTCGATTGAATGGCCCGTCTTTGGTGTGCTCGGCGTGCTCGGGTGGTACGCCATGTTGAACGTCGAGAAGGTCACCGAGGAACAAGAGAACGCGCGACGCGAGTACGAGGCTGCCATGCGCGCCGAGGCGCAGATCGCGCGCCAAGCCACTCCCGAGCCCGAAGACGCGGCACTCGCTGAATACAACGACCACCTAGAGAAGCTCTCGATCGTGACCAAGAAGCGACTCTGGGGTCATTAGTGGAGAAGGCGTTCGCCCGATACCGGATCATGTCCTTTGTGACTGGTACCACACTGCTGACGCTCTTTGTCTTCCTGATCCTTCACGGCATCGACCTGAAACTCTGGAAAGACCTTGAGGGACTGGTGACCGTCGACGGCATCGCGCACGGTGTCGTGCTCTACCCGATCTATTTGGTGATGTCCTTTCAGGTCGCCCTGAAGGCCCGTTTGCACATTGGCTACGTGGTGCTGATGATGCTCGCGGGTTTCGTTCCGGGTCTCGCGTTCTATATGGAGCGCCGTATGCGGATGAAGCTCTTTCCGAGCGCGACACCGTACGCGTGAGCACTGTCTGGCTCGAACGCCGAGTAGTGGCGTTCGCTCATCAAGGTGGGTCATTCGAAGCACCTTCGTCGACACTGGCGGCGATCGCCCACGCCATTGATCACGGGGCGAGCGCGATTGAACTCGACGTGCACGCAACCAAGGATCGTCAGATCGTTGTCTGCCACGACGCCACCGTTGATCGCACCACCAACCATCACGGCGCGATCAACACTCTCACGTTGGCGCAACTTCGTGAGATGGACAATGCCTATTGGTGGGTGCCGGGCTCAACGGTGAATCCCGGTCTCGGCGATGATCGCTACGTCGATCGGGGCAAGGCTCCGCACGATGTACGCTTCGCCATTGCCACGCTTGAGCAAGTGGCCGTTCAGTTCCCGTCGATCCTCTTGAACCTTGACATCAAACAGTCCGAGCCCGACGTCGAAGGCTACGAAGCGCTCCTCGCGAACGAACTTCGCCGCCTCGAGCGCACCGACTCGGTGATCGTCGCGTCCTTCCTCGATGAGGCGATTGAGAAGTTTCGCTCGTTGGCCCCCGAGGTCGCCACCTCAGCTGCGACTGGTGAGACGGCCGCCTTCTATTTCTCGATGCTCGAAGGTTCGACACCCGTGGTGGCGCCGGTGTGCGCGTTTCAGGTTCCCGCGACCTACGGCGATCTCACAGTGGTCAGCGAGCAGTTCGTCGAGACCGCGCACCGCGCCGGCGTGGCCGTGCACGTGTGGACCATTAACGAAGTCGACGAAATGAGCCGATTGCTCGACTTGGGCGTGGACGGCATCATCAGCGACACGCCGACGGTACTCAATGAGCTCTTAACGCTCCGAGGGTGTAAGTGGGACGGTGTGCTGTAAGCGGAAGCGACTTAGCCGCGACCGCAGTTCGGCTTCTTGCCGTGGTTAGCCTTTTTCTTTGCGCGTAGCTTGCGCTTCACAGTCCGTTTTGACATAGGTGACAATGTTAGTAGGTAGAGCGGCTCTCGGGCCAAACGAGGGGACAGCGGTGGACAGGACGAACGACGCCAGGACAATGGGTCAATTGGTGCTGGTCGCGACGCCACTTGGAAATCTCGGCGACATCTCGCGACGCGCTATTGAGTTCCTCAGCATCGCCGACGTGGTCTACTGCGAGGACACTCGCCATTCGAGGACCCTCTTCAGTGCCTACGACATCGCCGCGCATGGACGCTTACAGTCGTTGCACGAGCACAATGAGGCCTCCCAGTGCGCTGAGATCGTCGAGCGGGTGCGAGCGGGCCAAACGGTGGTTCTCATCAGTGATGCCGGGACTCCCGCGATCAGCGATCCCGGGAGCCGGGTGGTGGCCGCGGTCGCTGAAGCGGGACTCTTGGTCTCGACCGTGCCGGGTCCCTCGGCGCTCATCGCGGCCCTCACGATAAGTGGGCTCGACACTGAACGCTTCTGCATGGAGGGTTTCGTCCCTCGAAAGCGCGGTGAGCGTGACGCCCTCTTCGAGCGCTGGGCGCGCGAGGAGCGCACGATCGTCTTCTATGAATCGCCCCAGCGTCTCGTAAATACGCTGAGCGAGTTGGCCTCGCGCTTTGTGACCCGACGCGTCGCAGTGGCCCGCGAAATCACCAAACTCCACGAAGAGGTCGTGCGCGGCACGCTCGAGGAGGTGGCCGCCATTTTTAGTGCCCGTGAGGTGCTCGGTGAAGTGGTCGTGGTCCTCGAAGGAGCCCAGGCGCAGGCTCCGGTGGATCCTTCAACGGTCCGCTCCGCGCTTCGAGAACAACTGAACAGTGGCGTGAGCGTGCGTGACGCGGTGGCGTCGGTGGCTGACGCACTCGGTGTGTCGCATCGAGACGCGTATCGCGTGGCCCTTGAGGTGCGCGCTGGTGACGCATCGTAAGTTCAGTACCCTTGATGGATGGGTCGCTTCTATATAACCACTCCCATCTACTACGTCAATGACGCGCCGCACGTGGGCCACGCCTACACGACGGTCAACGCCGACGCTCTGGCGAGGTGGCATCGCCTCGTGGGCGATGACACTAAATTCCTGACCGGAACCGACGAACACGGCCAAAAAGTCGCCGACGCCGCCGCGAAGAACGGCGTGACACCCCAGGAATGGACTGACCGCACGTCAGCGCGCTTTCGAGAGGCGTGGGACGCACTGGGCATCAGTTACGACGATTTCATCCGTACCACCGAGCCACGTCACTACGAGAGTGTCCAGAAGTTCCTCACCGCCATCTACGAGAACGGCTACATCTACAAAGACGTCTACCAGGGTCTCTACTGCGTGAGTTGTGAGGACTACTACACCGTCGAGTCGAGCGACGAGGGCAAGTGCCCGATCCACGGTCGTGCGCTCACTGAGATGCAAGAGGAGAACTGTTTTTTCAAGCTGAGCGCCTTCGAGGAGCGCTTGAGCGAGTTCTACGACAAGCACCCGGGATTCGTCACCCCCGAGACCAAGCGCAACGAAGCGCTCTCGTTCATCAAGGGTGGACTGAACGACATCTCGATCACGCGCACGTCCATTGACTGGGGCGTACCGGTGCCCTGGGACGAGAAGCACGTCTTTTACGTGTGGTACGACGCACTCATCAACTATCTGACCGCGATTGGCTACGGTCGCGAGGGCGACGAGGTGGCCGAGTGGTGGCCCGCCTCGCACCACCTGATCGGCAAGGAGATCATCCGCTTTCATTGCGTGTGGTGGCCCGCGATGTGCATGGCGGCGGGCCTCGAGCCCGTCTCGCACGTCCAGGTGCACGGCTGGCTGCTCGTCGGGGGCCAGAAGCTCTCCAAGACCATGGCGGCCGAGGGTGGTGTGCGACTGACTGACATCGCGCCGGTCGTACTCACCAATGAATTCGGCGTCGATCCCATTCGTTACTACCTGCTTCGAGAGACGGTGCTCGGCAATGACGGCGAGTTCTCCCATGAGGGCATCACCGCTCGTTACAACACTGACCTGGCCAACAACCTGGGGAACCTGGTCGCTCGGGTCACCACCGTGGTGAATTCGAAGTGCGATGGCGTAGGCCCGGCGCCCAGCGAGACTTCGCCGCTTCGTGCTGAGGCGCTCGAGGCGATTGAGGACAGTGCGAGCGCGTGGGAGCGATTCGCCCCCCACCACGCACTCGAAGCGACGTGGAGACTGATCGGAGCGACCAACGCGTACTTGGAGAAGAGCGCACCGTGGAAGATGGAACCGGGTCGCGAGGTCGACGCGGTGATGGGTGACGCGCTCGAAGCAATCCGATTGGTCGCAATCCTCGCCACACCAGCGATGCCCCAGGTGTGCGAAGAGATTTGGCGCCGCATTGGACTGAGCGGGACGCCCTCAGACGAGCTCTTCTCTGTGAGCGCACGTTGGGGTCTCTATCCCGGCGGGCACCGAGTGGAGAAGGGCGAACCGCTCTTTCCGCGCATCAAAACTGACCAATGAGCAACTGGACCGACGCTCACTGTCACCTCCAGGACCGGTACCTCTCCAAGGACGATCAGGTGCTCGCCGACGTGCATGCCACCTTGGCGCGTGCGCTCGAGGCCGGAGTTGACCGGCTCGTTGTCATTGGCACCGACGCGGAGTCCTCCAGGGAGGCGCTCGCGCTGAGCGAGCTGTCGGGTGATGTCGAGATCTACGCAACGGTAGGTCTGCACCCCCACGACGCGCTCGATGACATCACGCCTGTCCTCGAGATGGCGAGAAACGGCCACGCGCGACTGGTCGGGATCGGTGAGTGCGGACTTGATTACTACTACGAGCATTCTCCTCGCGTGGCGCAGCGCCAAGCGTTCGCGACCCAGATTCAGCTCGCCCACGAGCTCGATCTGGCCCTCGTGATCCACGCACGTGACGCATTTGACGACCTTTTTGAGGTTCTAGGGAGCGAGGGTGTTCCCGCGCGCACGGTGATCCACTGCTTCACCGGTACCCCAGACGACGTTGAAGGGTGTCTCGCGATGGGTTGTGACATCTCGTTGTCGGGTGTGGTCACGTTCAAGAACGCGTCATCACTTCGTGACGCGGCGAAGATGGTGCCGCTCGATCGACTCCACGTCGAGACGGACAGCCCCTTCCTCGCTCCGGTGCCGTATCGCGGTCGCGCGAACGAACCCGCCTTCGTGAGTGTCGTTGGTGAATTCGTCGCCGAACTGAGGGGCGAGGACGTCGAGGTCCTTCGAAGCGCGACGTCTAGGAATACGGCCAGACTCTTCAATTTGCCAGTTCGATAAATATCAACTGATTAGGTAATTTAAATATTTTATGGCAAATGAGTTGCCTCTAGTTCCCCCCTTGCCTAGCGTTGAGGGGCGGGAAGTGGGAACTTTCCGTTGTCCCCGCGGAGGGTGGAGAACTGAGGACATCAATGCAACGGACGTTTCATCGCCCGTTTTCGATTGTCGCCACACTCGTCATTGTGATGAGTTCAATGGTGATGACCACGCCCGAAGCCGGAGCGTCGGGTACCCACGCGCCCGAACCCATGCCCAACGTCGTCGGACTGAGTCGGGCCCAGGTCTTCGCGGTGATGCGGGCGGACCAATTGTTCTTTCGAACGACAGGCCCCGGGAGCTCGACGAAGAACTGGGTGTCGGTAACTAGTGAGATACCCGCTGCCGGCACCCTCGTGCCTTGGCGATCGACGGTCATCTTGACCACGTCGCTCGTCGCGGTGCACCCACCACGCAGAGTTCCCAATCTCCTCGGGCTCTCCCCGACGAGGGTCCTCGCCGCGATGAAGGCGGCAGAACTGTATTTCGTACCAACGGGCCCCGGCAGTTCCACGGGCAAGTGGAATCGCGTTATCCACCAGTCCCCGGCCCCCGGCACGCTCGTGGCGTGGCACGCTTCAGTCGCCATCAGTACTGCCCTCGGTGTGATCCACCCTAAAGAGCGTGTACCCAGCCTCCTCGGTCTTTCGCGAGCGCGAGTCACAGCGGTGCTCGCCGGTCTGCATCTGAAGATCAGAACTGAGGGGCTTGGCAGCTCGTCGAACACGTGGACCAAGATCGTCCGCCAGTCCCCGGCCCCCGGCACGCTCGTGGCCTGGAACACAACCGTGACAGCAACGGTCACCATCATCCGTGCGCACCCTGCTACACCGCTCCCCACGACAACGACCGTCCCTCCGACTACGACAACGACCTACCCGGGCGAACCCACGACCTCGACGACGACGCCACCAACGACAACGACGACCGTGGCCCCTACGACAACGACGACGATCAAGCGTTCGGTGTCGCGTGACTACCGCATTGGCGTGGCGACGTGGTACTCGTACATTCCGGGACGCTGTGCCACCTGGTTCTTGCCAATGGGCATCCACGTCAGGGTGATCGACTTGGCGACGGGACACTCGATCACCTGCGTGGTCACCGACCACGAGGCGGCTAGGGGCGATCGGATCATTGACCTCTCAGAGACCGACTTCGCGCGGTTGGCGCCGCTCGCCCAGGGCGTTATCGACGTCAGAGTCTCCTGGTGACCCACACTCGCACCGAGCTCGTCGCTCTTCTCGAAGAACACGGGCTCAAGCCTTCGAGAGCCCTCGGTCAGAACTTCGTCGTCGACGCCAATACGGTGCGTCGGATTGCGCGCCTCGCCCAGGTGGGGCCGGGCGACCTCGTCCTCGAGATCGGCGCGGGACTTGGATCGCTGACCCTCGCTTTGGTCGAGACCGGTGCTGAGGTCCACGCCATGGAGATCGACAAGTACTTGCTCGCGCCGCTTCGAAGTGTCGTCTCTCCACTCGGCGTCGAGGTCCACCACGCGAACGCCCTCGACGCCGATTACAGCGCGATCCTCTCCGGGCGACCGGCGGTGGTGGTGGCGAATCTTCCTTACAACGTGGCGACCCCGCTGGTCCTGCACCTGCTCGAGGCCGAACCTCTCATCACGCGCATGCTCGTCATGGTCCAAAAGGAAGTCGGGGAGCGTTTCGCCGCTCACGCGGGTGACGAGGCCTACGGTGCGGCGTCACTGCGCGTCCAGTATTTCGCCGATGCGCACGTCGTTGGCAAGGTCGGGCCCAATGTCTTTGTCCCCAAACCCAACGTCGATTCGGCGCTCGTGTCGATCGTTCGCCGCACGAGCCCTCGCATCGATCCGGCGCTTGTCTCTGAAGAGGCCCTCTTTGAGGTGATCAGGACCTCATTCGCCCAGCGCCGCAAGATGCTTCGCCGCTCCCTCGCCAGCTGGGCGAGTGAGGGGGTCTTCGAGCGTGCCGACATCGCCGCTACCCGTCGACCAGAGGAGTTGACCCTCGAGGAGTTCGCGCGATTGGCGGCGGCTCGATGAACGAGTTGTTGGCGCCGGCGAAACTCACCTGGTTCCTTGAGATCACCGGGCGTCGTGACGACGGGTACCACGAGTTACGAAGCGAGATGGTCACCCTCCAATTAGCCGACCGGTTGTTCATCGACCCGAGTGGCGACTATTTGCGCCTCGAAGATTCAGAGATTGAACTCGCCCTTGATGACACCAATCTCGTCGCACGCGCACTCAAACTCGTCAATCGCACCGCTGGGGTCACGCTGGTGAAGCGTATTCCACCTGGTGGTGGGCTCGGTGGGGGGAGTGCCGACGCCGGAGCGATACTGCGATGGGCTGGTGGCGTCAGCAACGAAGAGGCCCTCACCCTCGGTGGCGACGTGCCGTTTTGTCAATTGGGGGGGCGAGCACTCGTTGAGGGTGTGGGTGAACGTCTCACGCCGCTTCACTTCGAGTCTCGAGACGTCACCTTGATGATGCCCGGGTTCGCCGTGGATACCCGGCGCTGCTACGAGGCGTATGACGAATTGAAGGCCGCCGGTGAGCGACTAGAGGGCCGCAACCACCTCGAACGTGCGGCCGCACTCGTCGAACCGCGACTCGCTTCGACGCTGGCCTGGTTGCGCTCAGAATTCTCCAGAGAGATCACTCTGGCTGGCTCGGGCTCCACCATGTTCCTCGAGGGCCACCTCGAAACTGGACTCAGCGAATGGGACGTGACCGGTCCCGATGGCACTGTGCGGTTTCGCCAAACAACTACCACGCCCGCTTAGGCGCGCGGGAGAGCTATTTACCGGCGGCGCGACGCTGGAAGCGGGTTCGCTTCAACATCTTCTTGTGCTTCTTCTTGCGCATGCGCTTACGGCGCTTCTTAATTAATGATCCCATGGCTCGTATGACACTACTAGGTTTTGCGCGACGCCAATAAGAAGTGCATCGTGACGGGCTTGGATGTGACCTAGTGAATCAAGCCACCCATCAGGAGCATTTAAGGTCCGAGGCACCTTGTTAGCCAGGATCCGCACTGGTCTCGCAGCGATGCTTTGCCCGTAAATGGTGGTTCTCGACACGAGAAGGCGCCGAGGTGATCGTCACCGAAACCGATACGGAAAAGCGGCCGCCGCGGTTGCGAGATTGGTGCACTTCACCATCGCGTATTTGCTCAACAACAGCGTGATCCACAAGGAACCCGGAGCGAACTACTTCGAGCATCGTCACGGTCCAGTTGTCGAGGCGAAGCGACTCTCACGAGGGAACCGACGCCACCCGCACATTCAGGTCAGTGTCGCTAGGGGACGTTTCTCCCTAGAACCTCTAGACGCGTCACCTTGTGGTTC
Source organism: Acidimicrobiaceae bacterium (assembly GCA_027355725.1). GTDB lineage: Bacteria > Actinomycetota > Acidimicrobiia > Acidimicrobiales > RAAP-2 > RAAP-2. Next base: position 84,589 of record DAIEHI010000053.1, on the reverse strand, counting down.
TGATTATAGACAATACGTACTAGGCTCGTAACGTGACAAAGCCCGAAGATGAAGCTGTCGGCAGACTCCTGAAGCGAGCACGCGTTAGTTCTCACCTGTCACAGACCGAAGTTGCGCGTCGTGCCGGGGTCGCGCAGAGCGTCATCAGCGCATATGAGTCTGGTCGCAGGGAGCCATCAGTCTCCACACTTGGACGCCTCGTACGCGCAACGGGACACCGACTCGTCCTCGACCTGGAACGCACGAGGGAGTATCCACGTGGAATCCCTGACACCCCTCTTGGTCGTCGCCTCCGCCAGCGCCGGCGCGCCGTGCTCGCCTGTGCGGCGCGCCACGGTGCGAGCAACGTCCGCGTCTTTGGCAGCACCGCACGAGGTGAAGACCAGGCAGAGAGCGACATCGATTTAGTGGTCGACTTGGATCGCACGACAGGGCTATTTTCATTGGAAGCCCTGCGCAGGGAACTCTCGGAGATACTTGGCGTCTCTGTCGACGTTGCTCCTTCTGACAGCCTGCGACCTAGTGTCCGAGAAGCGGTGCATCGCGAAGCTGTGCCCCTGTGAGTTCGCGACACGATGCAGAACGCCTCGCGGACATTGTTGATGCGATCACCGCGATCAGGAGTCACCTCACTCGTGGCGATCTCTCCGATGGCCTTGTTTTCGATGCCGTTCGACTTCGTCTGATCGAGATTGGCGAGGCGGTCAAGTTGTTGGATCCCAAGCTCGTCGCGAGTGAACCCGACGTCAGGTGGTCTGACGCGGCTGGCATGCGAGACTGGCTTGCGCACCACTATTTCGACACATCGCGAGCAATCGTGGAAGCAACCATTACGGAGGACCTTCCCCCACTTGAAGCAGCTGTTCTTCAGCTTGAAGCGCGGCTACAACGCACCGGGCAGGATAATAACGATTCCGAGAATCTCCGGAAGGACGTAGGTCCAGGACTTGGGCGCTAGTTTTCTGACGCGGACCTTGAGTCACACAACAAGAACCAGTGCAAAGCCGCCCTATAATTACGCTATAATTCTGTACATGACAACCCTACCCATAGCTGACGTCCGAGCTCAGTTGTCCAAATTGGTCGACGAAGCCAGTTCGACCCATGAGCGAATCGAAATCACCAAGAATGGACACCGGGTCGCCGTTCTGATGGGAGCCGACGACTACGACGCCATGCGCGAGACAATCGCCGTGCTATCCGACTCGGCCCTCTTGCGGGCACACGAGACCGGCGTCCAAGAGCTTGCGAACGGTGACACCTTTGACGCTAACCAACTGGCGAAAGAAATGAAGAACGCCGGTCGCGGTGTCCACGCCAAATAAGGACGAGTACCACCTACAAGTCGCCCGTTCAGCGGCGTCGGCGCTCGCCGAGGTACTCCCTGAGAAGACTGCCCTTGCGGTGTATGAATTCATCACCGGTCCGTTGCTCGACAACCCTCAGCGCGTTGGCAAGCCGCTCGGAACTCCCTTGGCGCCGGCGTATTCAGCACATCGAGGCGACTACCGAGTCTTGTACTTCATTGATGACACCACACACACTGTGAAAGTCACTGCCATTCGACATCGAGCAGACGCCTATCGGTAATGGACCACCGTGATCGGCTTACTTCATTCCCGAGCGGTTCGCGCAAGCAAACTTTGTGGACCTACAGGGCGAATGTTTCCAAACGCGGCAATTGCCGCAGCCATAGCCAAGACAGTGGCTCACGGCGGATACTAGACGGGTGAGCGCCACAACGACGAAGAGGGTACCGTCGTTGTCCTAGCGGACCCGGAAGGTACCAAGAGTTCTGCCTCGTCGCGTACGTCACCTGACCAAAGATCGCGAACTGAGTGCGGAGGCGATCGCTGCGCATACCCGTAATCCGACCTCCCCTACGGTGTAGCAGCTACATCCACGAATACGAACGCATGGGCGTGAAGCAGCGGGATCCATATGTGACCGCCGCCGGCGCTGCTTGGTGCGCCCGCTCGTCGAGCGAAACCAGAGACAACCGGTTACTGGGTCAACATCGAGCAGTCCAATACGGTTATCGCCGTCGGCCGTCTCAATGAAGATTGGTCGCACTCACCGCGCTAGAGCGTCGCCGATGTGAATGCGTCGGCGGCAAGTTTTGTGCCGACCGCTCCCAAGAGAGCTCCGGTGACCCACCGCTGCCACCTGATCCAAGAGGGACGACGCTTCATAAACACCGCTATTGCGCCTGCCGCGAAGATGATTGCAGCGTTAACAATCATGCTGACAGATATTTGGACCGCACCGAGGACAAATCCTTGGAGCACGACGCTACCTGCGCCGGGGTGTATGAACTGAGGAATAAGTGCCATGTACATGATTGCGGCCTTGGGATTCAACAGGTTCGTGGTTAGACCCATGCGGAATAGTTTTCTGCGTGAATCCAACGCTAGCGCGCGAGTTTCGAACAGTGAGTGTCCACCTGGCTTGAGAGTCTTCCAGGCCAAATAGAAGAGGTAACCCGCGCCAACCACCTTGAGAGTGATGTAAAGCCAGGGGACGACCACAAAGATTGCGGCCATTCCCAAGTTCGCCATGACCAAATAGATGAGAAACCCGACCCCCGTACCGGAGAGCGAAATCAATCCGGCGGTCCGACCCTGGCTGATGCTTCGAGAAACCAGGTACATCATGTTGGGTCCCGGAGTGAGCACCATTCCAAGGGCTACGACAGCCATTCCGATAAGGACGGCAATGTGTGGCACAACTGAACCTTTTCTTCAAAAGTTTCTCGAACAACTGGAGATCAACGATAGTTGCAATGGGCGAGCTGGAGCAGGACGGGATTCCTGGAGACTAAATCGTTTCCAGAACGGCCCGACCGTCTGACTCGCCGGAATCATGGTAGGCCGCTTCAAACTCAACAGATGAAGCGGACTCTCATCGGCCGATGAGAACGTAGAAATCACTGCTAATTCACTTTTCGTTTTCAAGAAATTCATCTGCTGCCCTTACACTCAGCCTCAGTTGTCTCAAGCAAAGGAAAAGACCGCATGGATGAGATCACGAGCTCTGAAGTTGCTGCACGCTTGATCGACAGTGAACTCTCGCGACTGGACCCCGACGCGAACCGCCCCCCCAACGTCATATCGAGCGAGGGACTGAACCTCAGTTTCGGTGCGAAGTCGATTCTGACGGGCGTCAACATGGAGTTCGCGCGCGGCACCATCACCGCGCTGATCGGCCCGACTGGTTCGGGTAAGTCGACCTTTCTTCGAACAATCAATCGGATGAACGACAAGGTCCCATCCTTTAGACACGAGGGCGACGTCAAGCTCGACGGCGAGAGTATCTGGTCCTCGGGTCAGGACCTCTTAACCCTTCGTCGACGCGTTGGCATGTTGTTCCAGCGCCCGAATCCGTTTCCAATGTCAATCCGCGACAACGTGGTCGCTGGCGTACGCGCGCATCGCATCGCCAAGGGTAAGCAACTAGACATCGTTGCCGAGACGCGCCTTCGAGAGGTCGGACTCTGGGACGCGGTGAAGGATCGTCTGGGTGACTCACCGTTTCGCCTCTCCGGCGGTCAACAGCAACTCTTGTGTCTCGCGAGGGCACTCGCCGTTGGTCCTGAGGTCTTGCTCCTCGATGAGCCAACGTCCGCACTCGACCCGCTGTCGACTGAGTCGGTGGAGCTCTTGATGCGCGCCATGACCCCAGCGCTCACCATCATCGTCGTGACCCACAACCTCGGCCAGGCCCGTCGCGTGTCCGATAAGACCATGTTCTTCTACGAAGGTCGACTTGTTGAGCACGGTGACACCAGCCAGATCTTCGATCAGCCCCGTGAAGCTTCGACAGACCGCTACGTGAACGGCTTGATGGGCTGAGACCGCTCGTCGGCGAGTAGTTCACCCGCGACCACTTCCTCATTGCTTGGTTCATGCACCACATGTTCATTCAGTACTCATGGCGCACCCGTGAACACTTCAACGGTGATTGGTCATCTCGCAGCGTCGACGCTTCTTCGTGTTGCACGTTCGTGACACGACGTCTGAAGGGCTACACGAAGTGATGGCTCAGAAATCATCTTCACTTCACTTTGAGTTCGAGTCCGGGTTACTTCGCGACCGTACGTTGGTCTCATGAACGTCAAGGAGACAAGAATGATCAGAAACTCAAAGTCACGCGGGTACCTCGTATCTTCGATGGCTCTCGTGCTCGCAGGAACGACCTTCGTGGGAGCATTCGCCACGACGGCGTCCGCCACGAAGGCCAAGAAGCACAAGGCTGCCCCTATTGGTGTAGTCAAGGTTGAGACGCCACCGTCGGCCAACTTGACCGAGACCGGTAGCACCCTGTTGTACCCGTTGTGGAACATCTGGGCGCCCGCTTACCAGGCGAAGTACACCAAGGTGAACATCACGACCGGCGGTACGGGTTCGGGTACGGGCATTGCTGACGCAGCGAACGGCACCGTCAACATCGGCTCCTCGGACGCCTACCTGTCGAGCTCGGTGCTCGCAACGACCCCGACGCTGATGAACATCCCGCTCGCGATCTCGTACCAGATCATTGCGTACAACATCCCCGGCGTGACCGCGCACCTGAACTTGAGTGGCCTAGTGCTCTCACAGATCTACCAGGGCAAGATCACCAACTGGAATGACTCGGCGATCGCTGCGATGAACCCCGGCATCACCTTGCCGAACCTTCCCATCGTGGCCCTGCACCGTTCCGACGGCAGTGGTGACACGTTCATCTTCACCCAGTACCTCTCGCGTCAGGACCCGACGTGGGCCAACTCGGTCAGCTACGGCACGACCGTTGCGTTCCCATCGATCCCCAACGCCCTCGGTGAGAACGGCAACGGTGGCATGGTCTCAGGCTGCGCGGCGACCAAGGGTTGTATTGCCTACGTTGGAGTCAGCTACCAGGCACAGGTCCTCGGTGACGGCCTCACCTACGCGAAGTTGAAGAACGGCAATGGACAGTTCGTCATGCCCTCGCCAGCGGCTGCACTGAAGGAAGCGACTGTCTACCAGAACCAGACACCGGCCAACGAGACGATCTCAATGATCAACGGCCGCGTCAACAACGGCTACCCGATTGTCAACTACGAGTACGCAATCGTGAACCAGAATCAGGCAGACTCGAAGACCGCTCAGGCAGTTCGGTCATTGCTCGAGTGGGCGATCGACCCCAAGGCCGGCAACAGCTCGCAGTACCTGAACCAGGTGAACTTCGTGGCCCTTCCAAAGAAGGTCGTGGACAAGTCGCTCAAGCAGATTGAGAAAATCAAGTAACGATGTCAGTAGTTGGCGGCGACGCTGAATCAATCACCGCCCTTGGCCCTATCCGGCGGACCACTTTGGTCCGCCGGATAGGTGCTTTGTTGCGTAGCAACGAAGAGCACGTGTGGCGCTACAGCGCGCGAAGCGCCGCGATCATTCCATTGGCCGGCCTCGCGTTCGTATTGAGCGTGCTCGTTCTAAAAGCGTGGCCCGCGGTCAAGGTCAATGGCTTCAGCTTTCTCACCTCCTCGGCGTGGCAGCCCGGCAGCACCTACGGGGCAGTTGTCCACACCAACGGCGTGGCGCACCCACCGGGTTCCTCCTACGGTGCCTGGCCACTCATCGCGGGCACGCTGCAAACCTCGATCATCGCGGTCCTCATCGCGCTTCCGATCTCGATTGGCACGGCCTTCGCGCTCACCGAGCGACTCCCGGGGTGGATCTCTAAGCCGCTCGGCTTCTTCGTTGAGATCCTCGCCGGTATCCCGAGTGTTGTCGTTGGACTCTGGGGAGTACTCACCCTCGGGCCGCTGCTCGCCCAACACGTCTACCCATTGATTGCGAACCACGTACCCAACGTGCCCGTCCTCAATTACTTTCGAGGGCCCACCGGCTACGGCGAGGGCCTCTTGACCTCGGGTTTGGTCCTGGGTCTCATGATCGTTCCCATCATTGCCTCGACCACGCGCGACCTGTTCATGCAAGTGCCACCACTGCCCAAAGAAGGCGGTGAGGCGCTCGGACTCACTGACGCTGAAGTTGCTCGTTGGGTCACCATCCCGTGGGTGCGTTCGGGCATCATTGGAGCGACGGTGCTCGGTCTCGGCCGAGCACTCGGCGAAACAATCGCGGTCGCCATGGTGTCAGGGTCGGTGCTCGGTCACGTGTCGCCCAACATCTATGGCACCATGACCACGGTCGCCGCGACCATCGTGAGTCAGTTGGACTCGGCCGCCACCGACGGCACCGGCTTTGCGGTGGCGACGCTCGCTGAGGCGGGACTCATCCTGGCGGTGATCTCGGTCGCGGTGAACGTCGCCGCGCGCATCATCGTCAATCGGACGTCGCGCCTTTCAGCACCAGTCGGGAGAGACTCATGAGCATCATCAGCCCCTCGGTGCAGCGCACGCGAGCGCGGCGCATACGAGAGACACTGTTTCGCGCTGCCGCCATGGCGTCGCTCGTCTTCGTGGTCGGACCCGCGTTGTGGCTCGTGATCGAAGTCATTGTCCGTGCGGTGCCCCACTGGCACTGGAACGTGCTCACGACCGTCTCCCAGGGCACCAGCGGTGGCCTCGAGAACGCGGTGCTGGGCACACTCGTGATCATGCTGGGTGTCCTCATCATCGCGGGCACCATTGGCATCCTCGCGGGCATCCACTTCGCAGAACTCGCCCGACCTCGAAAGAACGGCAAGGCGAGCGGGGCCGTGCTTCGAACCGCCACCGAGGTGCTCTCGGGCTTCCCCTCGATCGTGCTCGGTTACGTTGGCTACATCGCGCTCTGTGTGGGGCTGCACTGGGGATTCTCGCTCTTGCCCGCGCTCTTGATCCTGTCGCTCATGGTTGTGCCCTACATTGCCAAAGCCACCGAGTCAGCCATCCGCCAGGTGCCCACCAACTACCGTGAGGGCGCCGAGGCGCTCGGCATGGCGCCGGGGTACATGTTGCGCCGCATCGTGCTCAAGTCGGCGCTGCCGGGCATCGTGACCGGCGTGCTGATCGCATTGTCGATCGCTGGTGGCGAGACCGCGCCGCTGCTCTACACCGCGGGCATCACGAACAATCTTCCGTCGGCGTCGCTCATTCATCAGCCCATTGGCTATCTCACCTACTACGTGTGGACGGATTACAACCAACCCACCAATGAGGCCCACTACGTCTCCTACGACGCGGCGCTGATCTTGCTCGTGATGGTCTTGGTGTTGCTCGTCACCTCACGCATCATCGTCGCTCGAACGCAGCGTCACGCCGAGGGCAACCGCTAGAGACTCAGTGGGGCTTCTTCTCGCTGAAGCGCTGGATGTGCAGCGCCTGGCGCGGACAGCCGCGCTCGGCGTAGCGAGCGGACTCGTAGGCCGCAACGTTGGCGAGTGGCACTGGTTCATTGACGATGATGGGGTAGCCCCATTCGTCGGTCTTCACGAGCTCTGGCGCGAGTTCGGCGCAGTGACCGAAGCCGTCGCACAGGATCGGATTCACCTGGAGTACGAACGTGCCAGAGCGGCGCCTCATTCCCATATGAGTTCATCCTCACGCTCGAGCGAGGGTACGTTCGCGAAGTGACGCGTCGCGCGCGATCCCGCACACGCGGTGCCGTGGGTATGGGTCGAGAAGTCCGTCTCGAAGGCTTCGAGGGCCGTGCGGATGAAGCGGATGACACCGTCGGGGTGTCGACAGGCGCCTCGACCCTCGATCACCCCGCAGCGCTCGACGAGACGCTGGTAGGCCACCTCGGCGTCGCGTGAGGCGTGGGCGATATGAGTGAGGTCCTCGGCCAGGGCCGGCAGACCAAAGGCGCACGGACCACACTGGCGCGCGCTCTCGTTGGCCATCCAGCGAACCACCCGCTGGGTCTCGACGACACCGCAGGCACCCTTGGGCACGACGACGATGACCCCGGCGCCGGTCGCCACGCCGAGATTCTTCAGCGCCGCGTTGTTGTAGGGGGTGTCGAGGTGCCGCGCGTGCAGCCACGTGCCCCCGTACCCGCCGAGTAGCACCGCTGCGGGGTCGGGGTCGGCGGCGGCGGTGTGAAGGATCGAGCGCAGGGTGGTACCGAGTTCTATTTCAATGACCGTCGGTCGCTCAACGGCGCCCGTCACCGATACGAGGGTGCTGCCGGGATTCTCCGTCGTGCCGAGGGTTCGATACCACGAGGCGCCGTAGCGGCCAATGAGGCCGACGTTGGCGCAGGTCTCAGCGTTGTCAACGAGTGCGGGGCTGTGGCCAATGCGCAAGATATGGGGTCGACGGGGTCGGTACTGGGGTAGCGACTCATTGTCGTCGAGCCAGTGGATCAAGGCCGACTCCTCACCCGCCACGTAGCGCCACGGCGGCGTGTGCAGTTCGAGTCTCGGTCCGCGCAGGCTCCTTCTCGACCTCTCGTGCAGGGCGCGCTCGAGATGATTGACCACCGTTGGGTTGTCGCGCGCCACGCAGATGGCGATGTTGTTCGCGCCAATGATCGAGGCGAGGTACTCAGCTCCGTCGAGTACCAGGTGGGGATTGGCGCTGAGGAGGGCCTGGTCCTTGTGTGACGCGGGCTCACCCTCCATGGCGTTCACGACCATGAACTTGCTGTGGCCGCGTTGTTCTCGAATGAGTCGGGCCTTTTGCGCGGTGGGGAAGCCCGCACCGCCTCGGCCGGTGAGGCCCGACGCCTCAAGTTCTTCGAGCAGGGAGTTGCTCAGCGTCGAGGCGCCAAAGGCGCTCTCGTGTTGGCTCAAGGTGAGCGGCCGATCACTCGCGGCGTGAAGGAGTCGTGGCAGTGCGCCTGGTGCGATCACGGGCGTCGCTTCTTTTCCTTGGGCAGCGGACTGGTGGGAAACGGTCGCTGTCCGGGCGATGAGGGCTGTGGGCCGCTCTTCGAAGGTGGGGTCGCTGGCGCGGGCCTCGTCTCTTTGAGAGGACGGGCCGATCGCGTCGCCGGCCGCGAGGGAGGCGCTGGGCGTGGCGAGCCCGAGGTGTTCTGGGGGCCGGAGGTGACTGCGAGGGGAGAGAGTGCAGTGCGTCCGGCGGCACGTGTCGGGCGACCAAAGAATCGCCACAACGCTGCGACGAGGACCGTGGAGGCACACGCCATGACGACGATGAGTCCAATGCCCTTTCGACTGTCGGTGCCAGTCATGAAGCCGTGCACGATGGCCGCACTGAACCCGAGCCAACTGAACCAGTGGATGAAGCGCCAGGTGGTATTGGGTATTCGAAGCTTGAGCAGGCTGGAGGTCCACACCGCGAGTATCAGGTCGAACGAAATCGCTCCGATCCCGACGGCGACCCTCTTGTACTGCGAGGTCATGGGGATCAGCACCGAGATGAAGCCGGTGGGCACGTAGCTGTCGAGCACGGTGGTGAGGATGTGGATTGCGAGGAAGGTCATGGCGACCATGGTGAGTGAGCGGTGCAATTCGTTGACCTCGAAGCGTCCAACGATGGTGCCGCCGATGCGGTTGGCGACGAGGGTGCCGAGCGCGACGACCATCGTAAAGAGGATGAGGGTCACCATTCCCGTGGCCCGGGTTGTGTACCAGAGGTAGGGCGTCGTGAGGGCAATCATGGAGCGACCTTTTCTTCTGTAGGCCATCCGCCAACAAACTCGACGTTACCCTCTCTGTCGACCAGTCGGCCAGACCAGCCGGCTTGGGCGATGTGGTAGCCCGCGTCCTCTCCCCACAGCAGCGCCGCGGTGGCGAAGGCGTTGGCGATGACACAACTCGAGGCGCTGACGGTGGCGGTGGCGATGGGGCCAGTCGCGAAATGCCCGCTTCGAGGATCGATGATGTGATTGACGATCTGGGAACCCGCACGCCACGTGCGCGTGGTGGCTGAAGAAGTGGCGATACCACCATTGGAGAAGCTGACGCGAGGCTCGGTGCCGGTGATCGTCAGGTTGTCAGAGACGCCAATTACCCAAGGTCCGCTCGGTCCTTCTCCGCGCAGCGCCACGTCGCCGCCGAGTTCGACGACGATCCCGCCGTAGGGGGCGAGGTCGTTTGCGACCAGGTCGACCACCAGCGCCTTGGCGCTGGCACCGAGGTCCAACTGGCACCCGGGCTCGAGTTCGACGGTCGAATCCTCTCGGTTGAAGTGGATGGCGCCAACGCCCGGCGCGCGACTGGTCGCCCCGAGCACCACGTTGTTCGAGTGTGCGAGCTCGTCGTAGTCACGGTCGTAGCCGAGTGCGAGCAGCGAGGGGAGCACCGTCGGGTCACAGAGTCCGCCCGTGCGCTCTGAGGCGTCGAGTGCCGCCTCGAGGGCGAGTGCGAGTGTGTCGCTGACAACAACCGGGCCGTCGTGGTGGTTGTTCAGTCGTGAGATCTCAGAATCGGAACGGAATCGATTACAGGCGGCGTCAAAGGCGTTCACCCAGTGCCACAGTCGCTGTTCGGCGAAGGGCATCTGCTGATCGAACTGCGTGGCGAGCGAGCCTGACAGGCCCCAGATCTGGAAGTTCATCGGTCGCCTAGTAGCAGGTCGTGGTACCCGACGGCGTAGTCGTGCACACGGTGGTAGTCGTCACAGGTGCACTGACCGGTGGGGTGTAGACGGTCGTGGGCGTGACGTTGGCAGTGCTCGAAGAGTGCGAGGTACTCGTACTCGGGGTCGTTGTCGCACTCGGGGTCGTGATGCTCGAACTCGAGGTGGGCGTTGTCGTGACGGGTTTGGCGATGCTCGCGGCGTAGCCAATGAAGACTGCCGAGATGACGCCAGAACTGACGAAGATCGACATGGTCAAATTGCGTACTCGAGCGAATCGACGGTCGCGCTGCTGGGGGGTTCGTATGGAGGGGCTCATAGTCTTTGTTGCTAAAAGTCTGACACGGCGGACTAAATCACGTGCAATTACTGGTTAAGAAATTGAAAAGAACTAAAAGTCCTCGTCGTCGACTCCTGAGGTGGGCAGCGTCATCACGAAACGTGCTCCGCCGAGCATCGGGTCACGGTCGACCGTCACTGAGCCATTGAACTCAGCCACCACCTGGGCCACGATCGAGAGCCCCAGGCCCGATCCGGGCAGGGCGCGAGATGACGCCGAACGCCAGAATCGGTTGAAGACGAACGGTTGGTCTTCTTCACTGATGCCCGGTCCAGAGTCGCTCACAATGACGGTGCCGTTCGATGAGGCGATGTGGATCTGCCCACCGGTCGGGGTGAATTTCACGGCGTTCGTGAGTAGGTTGCTGATGGCGCGAATCAGTCGGTCGTGGCGCCCCTCGACCATCGAGGGAGTTACGTTCACGTCGATGGTGATGTCCTTTATCCGAGCGTACGTTCGTGCCGTGTCCACACACTCGTCCACGCATTCGTCGAGTCGAAGTGCCTCGATAGCCCCCTCGCTTCGCTCGCCTCGTGCGAGTTCGCCAAGGTCGGTGACGAGCGAGGCGAGCTCGTCGACCTGGGTGACCATGTCATCGGTGAGTTGGCGAAGGTCACTCGGATCGAGTTCATTGGCGCGTGACAGCACCTGGGCGTTGGTTCGAAGCGATGTCAGTGGAGTGCGCAGTTCGTGACTTGCGTCAAGGACGAGTTGGCGCTGGAGCGTCTGACTGTTCTCCACCGAGTTCAAGAGGCGGTTGAACACGCGACGCAGTCGACCGAGCTCATCGACGCCACCTTCTTCGATGCGGTGACGCATGTCATTGGTTTCGGTGATCGTCTCAATCTCGTTGGTCACCTTCTCGAGGGGGTGCAGCGCCGCGCGAGCGAGGATCAGTCCGAGCGCGAGCGCGAGCAACAAGACGCCGGCGGCGACGAACAAGAGGGTTCGAACGAGGTTGCGCAGTTCATTGATCTGACCCGTGACGTTGACAACGAAGAGTTGGGCAGAGGTGCTCTTGATCTGACAGATACCGGTAGGACAGGCGCTCAATGATCCCGCAGGGAGGAGCACCAGCGAGCCGGCTGGCAGCGCGACGATGAGTTCTCGGTAGTACTCGTTTCGGATCATCACCGTGCGAAAGAGTTGACCGGTCTTGCCTTTTGCGTAGCTCGTGATCACCGAGTCGATGGGGACACCCGAGGAGGGGAAGGTCTGTCCACTCGCCAAGACGAGTTCGGTGTAGGAGCCGGTGAAGTGGTCGTCGCCACTGTTGGTGCTGACGGTCTGGTGCGAGGCTTGGGCCAATGACTCGTCCACCGCGTGCAAGAGGGCGTTTCGTGTGGTGAAGAACGATGCGAAACACGCGAGCACGACCGCGAGCGCGGCGGCGGCGACCGTCGCAGCTATGACGCGACTGCGAAAGGTCACGACGGGCGAAGTGAGTAGCCCACGCCGCGCACGGTCTGGATGAGGCGGCTCTCGGAGTTCTCCTCAAGCTTTCGGCGCAAGTAGCCAATGTAGACAGCCAGAGAGTTGGTGCCCGAATCGAAGTTGTAACCCCAGACGAGATCAAGTATCTGGTCACGCGTGAGTACTTGGCGAGGGTGCTGGAGGAAGAGCTCCAGGAGGTCGAACTCGATCTTGGTGAGTTCGATGCTGCGCGTGCCGCGATTGACTTCGCGGGTTTGGGGGTTGAGGGTCAGGTCATCGAAACGAAGGACCGTGTCGTCGCCCTCGCCGACGTTTCGTCGACGAAGCAACGCTCGAAGTCGTGCGAGCAACTCTGCCAGGTCAAAGGGCTTGACCAGGTAGTCATCGGCGCCGACGTCAAGGCCCTCGACTCGGTCATTGACGGCGTCGCGCGCGGTCAGCATCAGTATTGGTGTCGGATCGCCCGCCCGACGGATTCTGCGACAAATTTCGAGACCGTCGATGTCGGGGAGTTGGAGGTCGAGCACGATCGCGTCGGGCGCGCGAAGTTGAATCTGGCGCAGTGCACTTGAGCCGTCCTCGAAGAGCTCGACGTCGTAGTTCTCCATTCGAAGAGCCCGTCCCAGGGCGGTGCGAATGGCGCTATCGTCATCGACGATGGCAATGTAAGGATTTGGTGATGGGACGGTGGTCACGAGTCGGCTTTCCTACTCCATTGTCTACAGGCTCTAGTGTTGCTGATTGGTATTAATCTTCTCCAGTCATTCACTAAGAATCTCAGAAGAAGGTTACGGTACACGTAGTGGCGGGTAGTTCAATTGGCAGAACGCCGGACTTTGAATCCGTAGGTTGGAGGTTCGAGCCCTCCCCCGCCAGCTAGTACATGTGAGATTCCGGTGGTTCCTTAGCGGAACTCCTTGGGGAATCGCTCGACCTCACCTTCCCGGTGGCCCCTTCTCATTGCGAGTAGAGGCTGCCCATGCGGTGAGAGTCGAGCAAGATGGAGCGACGTGACCACGTCGTGCTGGGCGTCATCGGCGATGGCTTCATCGTCACCGAAGTCGTGCGCACGCTCGGAGTCGCGACGAGCGTGTCGAGATCGCGCCGAGTCCGTTCGAACCATTGCGGGATTGTTACTCGCGTACGTCTCTGCTACGAGGACCGGAACTCGATGATCGCTCGACCGGCATTGTAAAGGGATCTCGCCACGGTATGGGGATCACTCAGGTAGCCGCTGACCATTGCGCCATCTCGCAGCATGACCAGTTCGTCCGCGATCTCGGAGGCGTTCGCAACATCGATCTCAATCAGTAACTCTTCGATCGCTCTCTTGAACCACCGCCGATGTTCATCGACAACCTGGCGTACCGGGTGCTGCGGGTCGGAGTACTCAGCAGCGGCGTTGATGAATGGACATCCCCGAAAACCGGGACTGCAACTCTCGGCTCCAATGGCCTCGGCGATGATGCGAAACGCGCTTGGTACGTCGTCGCCGACCATTTGGCGCACGGCGAGAATGGAGTCACGCTCCCACGCGGCGCGCCGCTGTAGGTACGCAACGATCAGGTCGTCTTTGGAAGGAAAATGACGATAGAAGGTCACCTTGGTAATTCCCACCAGGGCGATGATCTTTTCTGCACTGACCGCACGAATTCCCTGGGCGTAGAAGAGTTGCGTGGCCGCGTCAATGATGCGCTCGCGCATAGGGACAGTGTCGACGGGCACCTGTGCCGCGTCCCCCGTCGCAGTTACATCGGCCCTCGTCATCTCGTCCACTCTCTGTCCTTGTTCATTCTGTCGCACGTCTCGAACTTTCACTTGCGCTTCCTCGGGGTTCAGTCTATGCTCGTATGTAGAGTTACTAGTTAGTCTACATGGAGGTCAATATGACACAGTCCCCAATTCCTGTTGTTTTTATCCACGGCCTGTGGATCCACTCGGATGCCTGGCAAGAATGGGTCGAGCTCTTTCGCGCGGCCGGCTACGACCCGATCGCCCCGGGCTGGCCCGGAGATTCGCCTGACGTCGAGGGAACCCGCAACAACGCCACCGCCCTCGCGAACAAGGGCATCGACGACATCACGGGTCACTACAGGAGCGTCATCGAGGGTCTTGCGGCAAAGCCCATCGTGATCGGACATTCCTTTGGCGGGCTGATTGCCCAGAAGCTTCTTGGCAATGGTTTCGCCCGAGCCGCTATTGCCATCGATCCGGGTCAGATCAAAGGGGTGAAGCCCTTGCCGTTCGCGCAGATCCGCTCGGGCCTACCGGTTCTCTCCAAGCCCGCAAACAAGAAGAGGGCGGTGTCGTTAACCAAGAGGCAGTTTCGTTACGGCTTCGGGAACGCACTGAGCGATGCGGAATCAGCTGAGTTGTTCGAGAAGTGGACGATCCCCGGTCCGGGTCGACCGTTGTTCGAGGCATCGGCCGCGAACTTCAAGAAGATGTCGCCCGCTGCAGTTGACACGCGTCGAGACGATCGAGGGCCGCTGCTCATCGTCGCTGGTGGTAGGGACCACACTGTCCCCGAGGTAGTGGCCAGGGCCGCTTACAAGCTCTATGCCGGCTCCGGTGCCACGACTGACTTCCGCGAGTTCCCTGATCGAGGGCACTCACTTGTCTTCGACCATGGCTGGCGTGAAGTGGCCGACGTCACTCTTGACTGGCTGCACCGTCAAGGGCTCTAACCCAACCCCAGCACGTCGAATCTCGTATCACAAACCCAAAATGAAAGGAAAGACTATGAAATTCAATCTGAAGACGAGCAAGCGAGAGCTTGGTCTAACCCTCGTGAGCCTCGCCGCAGTCGCCGCAGCCGCAGTTCCGAGTGCTGGTGCTAGCGCCGCCAACGCGGTTGCGCATCCCAACGTGACCATTGTTCTTGAACACGGAGCGTGGGCCGACGGCTCCAGCTGGGACGGAGTCGTGGCCCGGTTGCAAGAGGACGGTTACTCGGTCGACGTACCACCGAATCCATTGCGCGGTCCGAGCACCGACGCTGCGTACTTGGCCAGTTACCTCAAGACCCTGTCAGGCTCGATCGTCCTTGTCGGCCAGTCGTATGGAGGTTTCGTGACAACCGACGCCGCGACGGGAAATAGCAGCGTGAAGGCACTCGTCTATGTCGACGCCTACATACCTGCGAAAGGCGAAACCATTGACAGCATCAACAAGAAATTCCCGGGAAGTGAACTCGCGCCGAGCGCACTCTCCTTCGTGCCATCAGCCAGAGGGGTGGTCGATGTCTACATCAAGCCCAACCAATTTCGAGCAATCCTGGCCAATGACCTCTCGGCGACGCAAGCAGCGCAACTCGCCGCCACTCAACGACCGATCGCTGCGTCAGCGTTGAGCGAGCCCTCCGGCGTGCCTGCATGGACCAGCATTCAAACATGGGACATCATCGGCACCGAGGACCACGCGATTCCCGTGGCCGCGCAAGAATTCATGGCTAAGCGCGCCCACGCGAACGTTACCGAGATCAAGGCATCACATATGTCGATGATCTCCCAGCCGGACAAGGTCGCCGCTGTCATCGAAGCTGCCGCGAAGAAAGTCAACTGAGGCGAAGCAACACTTCGTCGGCGATGTTGTGTCTGCACATCAGCTATCCGGGCCAGAGTAAGTGCTGATCCGGATAGCTGATGTGCGAAGACACATCGTGAGTCCTATGGGTGTGAATAGGTGCAGGACCTCGCCTTGGTTCCTGCTGTCATCGGTCAGCGTCCTGCTTTCAAGGTGACCAGTCGAACCCCTGTCTCAGCGATGGGTGACACTTCGAAGTCCAACCTCCAGACGGCAACGCGCCTCTACTTCTAACGTGGGGTGTGACTGAGAGAAGCGAGACGGTCCATCTGGCCGAGCGCACCACGCTGACCGAAGCCATTGTGATCGCTCGCACGGTGGGTCTCGGATCCTCGCTCCGAGCGGACATCAATCGGCAATACTGATCGCATGTACCTTGTAGTCCTTCGACGATCGGGACCTGAATGGGATGCAACTCGCCCCTTGGACGAGCAATCTCATTGGACCTCGCATGCCGAGTACATGGATCACTTGGTGGCACACGGCGTCGTTGTCCTCGGGGGCCCGTTGGCCGATGAGGAGCGGGTGATTCTCATCATGGAGGGTGAGTCCGAATCTGAAATCCGTTCCGCGCTGAGCGAGGATCCGTGGGCCGTAACGCATCTCGAGGTTGAGTCGGTCGACGAATGGACAATCCGACTCGATGGTCGCAACTGACCCGCGTGGTCAGATGCGATTGGTTCAGGTGCCAGTCATCGCAGTCAGACTCGCGAGCTCGCCAGCCCTTGCAGGTAGACGCTGCGATGACTGCGCAACGGTGCACGCTCGGCGCTCTCTCACGTGACGCTCAGCGACGTTGGCACTTGTGATGGTCACCACCACGCGTGAGCTGATCAGTGTCGTCGGTCGAATGTCATCATCGAGCTGGTCGCTCGGGCCAATCAACTGAGGACTTTAGGTTGAAGAGGTTGTTGCGTCCGTAGGTTGGTGCTTCGCGCCCTCGCGCAGGCCAGCCTTCAGACACAGAATCGTTGTAGCAAAGCGGCGAGCGCCAGCGGGGCGTCACCCTGGATCGAGTGACCCGAACCCGCTACGGGAACCACGGTGGCGCCGGGGTTGCGGCGAAGGAATTCCGTCTCGTCCTCGTCATCGACCACCGATCCCGGTCCCATTGCTCGAAGGAGCGTTACTGGCATCCTCAGTTCTCCGAGCATCTCCCACAGGTCAGCGACCGGTGGGGCCACCAAGGTCGATCGGGGGTGCTGCTGGTGGCGCCACACCCACGTGCCGTCGGGGAGCTGGAGCGCATTGTGCAAGATGCCGCGTCGCAACGAGGACACTGAGCGCGTGGGATTGTGGGCGATGGTTCGCTCCAAGAGTGCGTTGAAGTCCTCGAACGAAGCGGGACCGTTGACGAAATCGGTGATGTGCTTGGCTTTTTCGGCGTTGACGCCCGGCGTGATGTCGATGAGGACAAGTGAGGTGACGAGGTCAGGTCGCTCGTGAGCGAGCGCGAGCGCGACGAGACCGCCGAGTGACATCCCAACGAGCGGTCGTGGCCCCTCGAGCAGTTGTTCGAGGGCGCGACCTATGTCATTCGCGTGGGTCATCACCGCCGAAGCGCCGAACGGCGAGGGGTCGGAGTGACCGTGACCGGGCAGATCCAAAGCCACGAGGGGTCGCGCGAGCGCGAGCGCGACCGTGTCAAAGGTGTGCGCGTTCTGCGCACCTCCGTGCAGCATTGCCAGTTCGGGCGTTGCCTCGCCCCACTGCAGGCCGCTCACCTGACGAAGGCCGTCGACGGCAACGAAGAATCGACGCACCGGTGGCACCGTGACGTCAAGGTCCCACTCCGCGATGTTCTCATGAAACAGTGCGAACTCGTCGTAGGGGAATTGGGTCACATTGTGCATCGTAGGAGATGACTGCTAAAGATGTGTGGGTGACTCGTCCTACTTGTGTCGTGGTTCTCGCCGCCGGCGAAGGCACCAGGATGCGCTCGTCTCGACCTAAGGCCCTGCACCACCTCTGCGGGCGGCCAATGATCATGTACGTACTCGATGCGGCGTCACACGACGAAGTGCAGGCAACGGTGGTCGTGGTGGGCCATGGCGCGACGTGGGTGGAGAATTCGCTCAAGGAGCGTCATCGAAACGACGCACGCTTGAGTTTCGTTGAGCAGCCCGAGCAGTTGGGCACGGGTCACGCCGTGTCAGTGGCGCTGCCCACGATCCTCGAGAAGATGGGGGACCTCGAGGGGGACGTGTTGATACTGGCGGGCGATACGCCGTTGTTGCGCCACGACACCATCGCGCGGCTTCTCGAGAACCATCGAGAGAGCCAGGCGGCGCTCACGGTCCTGGGCGCTCGTGTTGAGGACCCCTTCGGGTACGGACGCCTCGTCTACGCAAAAGACGGCACGCTCGCGCGCATCGTCGAAGAGCGCGACGCAACCCGTGAAGAGCGGGCCATCAATGAGATCAATACATCGATCATGGTGGTGCGCGAGAGCCTTCTCGGACCGGCGCTTCGAATGATCAATCGCCAGAATTCGCAGAACGAGTACTACTTGACCGATCTCGTGTCGGCGTTGCACGACGCGGGTCACATCACGAAGGTCATGGTGCTCGAGGACGCCACTGAGGCGCAGGGTGTGAACGATCGGGCCCAACTCGCCAGTGCCGAGGCGGTGCTTCGAAGTCGGATCAACAATGAGTGGATGATGCGCGGGGTCACGATGTGGGATCCCCAACACACCTACATCGACGCTGATGTCGTGATCGAGCCCGACGTGTCGCTGTTGCCCGGGACGATATTAAAGGGCCACTGTGTGCTCGAGCGTGGGGCTCAGATCGGCCCACACGCCACGCTGACCGACTGTCGAGTCGGGCGCAATGCGGTGGTCGCCACGGTTGAAGCGACCGACGCCGATATCGGCGCCGACGCGCTGGTGAAGGCGTTTGTCGTGATTGGCAAGGGCTCTCACGTCGAAGCGGGCGAGGTAATCGCCTCATTCGAGTATCACACCCGATAGGCCTCTACGCACCTTGTACGCTTGACGCGTGGAGTCACTCGCTAAGCGCCGTCTGGTCCTCGTCACGGGCCGTTGTCACCCAGAACTCGCACAGGACATCGCCGAGCAGCTCGGTATTGGTCTCACTGAGGCAAACGTTCGCGAGTTCGCGAATGGTGAGATCCATTGTCGCTTCGACGAGTCAATTCGTGGCGCGCACGTTTTCATCGTCCAAACGCACTCGTCGCCGGTGAATGACGCGGTCATGGAGCAGTTGATCATGATCGACGCCGCCAAGCGCGCGTCGGCGAAGAGCATCACTGCGGTGATCCCGAACTACGGCTACGCCCGTCAAGACCGCAAGTCCGCCGGGCGCGAACCAATCACCGCCAAACTGATTGCCGACATGCTCCAGACCGCGGGGGCCAACCGGGTGCTGTCGGTGGATTTCCATTCTGGTCAGATACAAGGCTTCTTCGATATTCCAGTTGACCACCTCGTTGCGGCGCCGGTCCTGGAGGACTACCTGAAGGCCAACGCCAATCCGCGTGAGCTCGTGGTCGTCGCTCCCGACGCGGGCCGGGTGAAGGTCGCCGAACGGTACGCGCAGCACCTTGGCTGCGACCTCGCGCTCGTGCACAAGACCCGACCCCACGGTACGACCAACGTCGCCGAGGCCCGCCACATCGTTGGTGACGTCGAAGGGCGTCACTGCGTCTTGATTGACGACATGATCGACACTGCGGGCACGATCGTGGCGGCGTGTGACTTGTTAAAGGCCAACGGGGCTGAGGAGATCTGGGTCATGGCGACCCACGCCGTCTTCTCACCTCCCGCGGTCGATCGGCTCTTCAACGCTCCCGTGAGCCGCGTGGTCGTCACCGACACCTTGCCCCTCGGTCCCGAGCGTCGCTTCGAGAAACTGGAGATACTCTCAGTCGCCTCACTGGTGGCGAACGCGATTTCGGCAATATTTGAGGACTCTTCGGTCTCAGAGATCTTCGGTGGCGAGAACCTCCTCTAGCCCGCTAGAGCCCTGACGCCAGTCCGGCTAGACTTTATACCCTGTGCGTGGCCCAGTGGGGCCAGCGGTTTGTAAGAGGAGTCTTCATGTCACAGGTCACGTTGAGCGCGTCGAAGAGCCGCGAATTGGGTTCTCGCAACTCTCGTCGCCTTCGCACATCAGGTTCGATCCCGGGCGTTGTGTACGGTCCTGGCGTACCGTCGGTCTCCATCTCGGTTGACGCCAAGGCATTTCGACTCGCGGTCTCGGGCGAGCAAGGTCTCAACTCACTCATCGAGCTCGACGCCGATGGCGAGAAATACCTCGTCATGGCTCGCGAGATCCAAAAGCACCCGGTTCGTGGGACCGTGTCGCACATTGACTTCCAGGTCGTCGACCCCAACAGCACCGTCATCGCTGAAGTGCCCCTGCACGTCATTGGTGACGCCGTTGAAGTTCGCCACGCCGACTGGGAAGTCGACCAGCAACTCTTCAGCCTCGAGATCCGTACCCGCCCGGACCAGATCCCCACGCACATCAACGTGGACATCTCAGGGCTCAAGGTCGGTGGCGCGATCCGCGTCGGCGACGTCGTGCTGCCCGAGGGTGTCGAGCCGGCCGGCGACCACGCGATCTCAGTTGTCACCACTCGAGCCGGACGCATCGCCAAGACGGCGGGCGGCTCTGAGAACGCATCGGCCTAGTTCGTTGTGTCGCTTCGGCGCTCGCGCGACGAGGGCCGCAGAGGTGTTGCGAGCTCGCTAGTCATCGTTGGACTCGCCAATCCTGGCGAGCAGTACGAGGGGTCACGTCATAACGTCGGTGGCGACGCCGTGCGACTCGTGGTGCAGCGCCGCGGCGGCTCACTGAAACTCGAGGGGCGCCAACGTGCGACGAGTGCGACGATCAACACCGATCGAGGTCCCGTCACCTTTGCGGTGCCGGTGACCTTCATGAACGAGTCGGGAAGCGCGCTGCCGCCGTTGTTGCGTCGAACGTCACTGGACGACCTCACCCACTTGGTGATCGCCCACGACGAACTCGACCTCGAACCGGGTCGTCTGCAATTCAAGTTTGGCGGGGGACTCGCGGGCCACAACGGGCTTCGCTCCATTGCCCAGACCCTGGGCACCCATGACTTCGCTCGATTGCGCATAGGCATTGGCAAACCTGAGCGCAAAGAGCAGGTCACCGACTACGTGCTGAAGCGACCGAGCGGCGCTCGACGCGAAGAACTCTCGGCGCACGTCAGCGCCGCCGCGGACGCGCTTGAGACACTGCTCGACTTCGATTTCGAAGAGGCCCAGCGTCGGGTGAACGGCGCGTGAGCGCCGCTGGTCTTCGTCGCGTCCTCGAACTGGTCGCACCCTCACTTCGCGCCCAGAGCGCGACGGGTTCGTTCACCCCGAGCAGTTACGCGACGCCGCTCACGGTGGCTTCGTACGTCCTTGACGGCCCCTGCACGGTCGTCGTTGTCGCAACGACCACCGAGGCCGAGCAGCTGAGTGAGTCGCTGGCGGCGCTCTTGGGTGCTGAGGAGGTGGCGCTGTGGCCGGGATGGGACACCCACCCCCTCGAGCGCGTGAGCCCCGACAGTTCGGTGATGGCGACTCGGGCGCTGCTTCGCTGGCGGCTGGGGCACGAAGAGCGACCACGTGTGGTGGTCGCCTCGGCGCGGTCGATCGCCCAGATCCTGCCACCCGAGCCGGTGAGGGCGCCGATCGTCGTGACCCACGCCCAGCAACTCGATCGTGAGCGCTTCATTGAGGACCTCACCGCCATGGGGTACCGCAGAGAGAATCTCGTCGAGCATCGTGCCGAGTTCGCCGTTCGCGGCGGCATCGTCGATGTCTGGCCGGCGCAGGGTCATGACCCGATACGTCTCGACTTCTTCGGCGATGAGCTTGATCGACTGACCGCGTTCGACATTGCGAACCAACGCTCCTTGCACGACGTTGCCTCAGCGACGATCGCAACGGCGCGCGAATGGATGCCCAACGAGGCAACGCGCGAACGCGCGGAGGCGTTCGTGCGCGAACAGCCCTGGGGCAGGGCGGTCTTTGACCGCATCGCCGCCGGTCAGCTCTTTGACGGGATGGAGGGCTGGATGCCGCTCTTCGTCGATCACGCGACCACTCTGCTCGAGGAGCTGAGTGACGTGCGCTGTCTCGTGGTCGAGCCCGACCGCGTCAAGGCGCGACTGCATGACCTGCTCGAGGAGGAGCGCGAACTCACCAACGCGGTCGCCGCCACCTGGCAGGCCGGCGTGAGCGTGGCGTTATTGCACGAGACCTTCGAGCGAACGCTCGAAGGCCGGGCGCAGTTCACCCTGGAGCCGACCGTCGGCGCTTTGGCGTCGGGATCACTCAACCTCACCTCACCCCCCGTGGTCCAAGGTGACGCGGCGCGCATTGGCTCGCACGTGCGTCAGTGGTCGAACGCTCGACGCGGGGTCGTGCTCACCTCGAACCCCGCCTCGGTCGATCGCATGGCCGAACAGTTGCGCGCCGAGGGTCTCGAGGTCACGACCGATCCCGAGAAGGTGCTCGAGGTTCGAATGAGCGTGCTCGAGAGCTCCCTCGCTGCGGGGTTCAGTCTCGACGACCCCGAGATCGTTGTCTGGAGTGAGAGCGACCTCACGGGACGGCGCACGGTGCATCGAAAGGCGCGAACCCGCACACGAAACGTCGACGGCTTCTTCGATGACCTGGCGATCGGTAGTTACGTGGTGCACCGCCAACACGGAGTGGCGCGCTTCTCGGGCACCACCACGCGCGCCATCAACGGCACGACCCGCGACTATCTCATCCTCGAGTTCAAGGACGGGCGAAGCTACTGGCCCACCGAGCAGATTGACGCACTCACGCCCTACTCGGGCGGTGACGCCCCGGCGCTGTCGAGGATGGGCGGGGCCGAGTGGCAAAAGACGCGCGCCAAGGCGCGCGCGGCGGCCTTTCTCGTCGCCCAAGAGCTCGTTGACCTCTATCGCCAGCGTTCGGTCGCGAAGGGCTTCGCGTTCAGCCCTGACACCACCTGGCAGCGCGAGATGGAAGAACTCTTTCCCTACACGCTCACCGCCGACCAGGCCCAGGCGATTGACGACGTCAAGGCCGACATGGAAAAGCCGGTGCCAATGGACCGTCTGGTCTGCGCCGACGTGGGCTTTGGCAAGACCGAGATCGCGGTGCGCGCGGTCTTCAAGGCCGTCCAGGACAACAAGCAAGCCGCAGTCCTCGTGCCGACGACGTTGCTCGCGAGTCAGCATTTCGCGACCATGACGGACCGCTTCGCCGGCTTTCCCGTCAAGGTCGCACTGCTCAGTCGATTCATCGACGACGCGGAGACGCGTCGAACCATCGAGGGCTTGAAGGACGGCACGATCGACGTGGTGGTCGGCACGCACCGACTCTTGTCTGAGAACATCGCGTTCAAGGACTTGGGGCTCCTGGTTGTTGACGAGGAGCAGCGATTCGGCGTCAATCACAAAGAGGCGATCAAGACCCGAGCGGTCGGTGTGGACGTTCTGACCCTCAGCGCGAGTCCCATCCCTCGCACGCTCGAGATGGCTTTTGCGGGGATCCGCGACCTCTCCATGGTGACGACGCCACCCGTGGATCGAAGGCCCATCCTCACCCACGTCGGTGAGTACAGCGAACCCGCGGTCGTCGAGGCGATCCGGCGAGAGTTGTTGCGTGAGGGTCAGGTCTTTTTCATCCACAATCGAGTGGCGGACATTGACGAAGTGGCGCGTCGACTCGCACAACTGGTGCCCGACGCTCGTATCGCGGTCGCCCACGGCCAGATGGACGAGGGAAGTCTTGAACGCACGATGGTGGACTTTTGGGAGCGACGATTCGATGTGCTCGTGTGCACCACGATCGTCGAGTCGGGCATTGACCTACCGTCGGTGAACACGCTGATCGTCGATCGTGCGGACCGACTCGGGCTCGGTCAGATGCACCAACTGCGCGGACGCGTCGGGCGCAGCGGACAGCGCGCGTACGCCTACCTCTTTCATCCCGCTGACCAGGTGCTCTCTGAAACCGCGTTCGAGCGGCTGAGAACCATTGGCGACAACACCGCACTCGGTAGTGGATTCAAGATCGCGATGCGCGACCTCGAGATCAGAGGGGCCGGGAACCTGCTCGGTCACGATCAGTCCGGGCCGGTGGCGGCCGTTGGTTACGACCTCTACGTGCAACTCGTCGCCGAGGCAGTGGCCGACGCCAAGGGCTTCGTTGCGCCCGAAGTGGTCACGATCAACCTCGACGTCCCTGGTGAGGCCCATCTACCCAAGGACTACGTGCAGGCCGATGACGCACGTCTCGAGGCGTATCGTCGTCTCGCGGGCGTGGGCTCATTCGAGGAACTGACTGACCTACGAAGTGAGTGGAGTGACCGATACGGAGCGCTGCCACGAGCCGCCGAGGGGTTGCTTGATCTGGCCGAACTTCGCCTGGTGTGTCTCGAGGCCGGCGTGACGTCGGTGACGGTGCTCGCGGCCAAGGTGGGGGTTCGCTCCAAGCCGGTCGTGAAGATGAGCCCCGTGGAACTCTCGCTCAGTCAACAGATGCGTGCGCGCCGAGCGTACGGATCTCGTGCGTACACAGAAGACACGAAGGAGTTCCGCATTGAAGTGACCGCGGACGCGGCCACGCCCAAGGCGTTGTGCGTACTGCTTCGCGATGTGGTGGGTGAGGCGACTGGCGGGTAGTTGACGCTCGGTAGAATTCAGGAATGCGTCGAATCATTGTCCTGCTCGTCTTCGCCTTCGTTGGTGCTACTGCGTACGGGGCCACGAGTACGTCCTCAGCCGTTGGCGTGAACGGTCAGCGTGTGAGCAACAACACGTTCACCAATGAGCTGAACGCGATTTCTTCGAATCAGACGCTTCGTTGTTACATTGAGGCTCTCGGGGGCCAGGCCTTTGGTCCGGGCGCGGGATCGAACACCATCACGAGCGCCTCTGCGGCGCTGTGGGCGAACATGCGTGTCCAGGGGCTCGCCATTGGTGACTACGTCAAGAAGTACTTCAAGTACAACCCGAACAGCGCCGCACTCGCCCAGGCGAAGTCGTCACTGGAAGGGGAGATGACGTCGAGCGCGACGTCTGCGGGCTTGACCTGTCCGGGCACATCGGTTCAGGCGCTCGCGGCGATGCCCGCCGAAATGCGCACCACCGAGATCCTCGATCAGGCGATGTCGACGTACTTCGTGAGTCGACTCGACGGCGCGATCCCGGTGACCTTGTCATCGCTCAAGACGTATTACAGTCAGCACGCCCCGCGCTATGACACCTTGTGCGTGAGTGTCGCCCTCGTCGCACCTTCGAACCTGAGTGCTTTTAGCGCCGCCCAAGCCAAGGGTGCATCAGTCGCACAGTTGGCCAAGCTGTACTCCTCTGATCCCTCGGGCAAGGCCGGCGGCGCCTACGGGTGCTATCCGCCGTCGAACTCCTCGTTCGCGAGCGTTCGCGCCGACGCCGGCACGACGCCGCTCAACACTTTTCCAAAGCAGTATCAAGTGATCAACTACAACGGCGGCCAGTACGCGCTCTACGTTGCGGTCACCAAGCGCACACCAACCCCCTTTAGCGCGGCGGCCAATGCGGTACTCGCCGACATCCAGGCGCTCAACGCCACGACCGCGAGGACCCAACAGCAGAAGATCCTCTTCTACGCCGCGGTCAGTATCAATCCGGCCTTTGGTCAGTGGGGACTCGCGAGCAATGGCCCCGCGGTCTTTGCCACGTCCAAGCCCGCCGCCTCAGACATCGCCGCGGCCTCGTTGCTTACGACGGCGCGATCGATTAGCTATAAGTGAGTCTGCCCACCATTCGCGTGGTCGGGCTCGGCCCCGGCGAACGCGAGCTCGCGAGCGTACGTACGCTTGAACTGATTCGAAACTCACCCCGGGTCCGACTTCGCACACGCGTCCATCCGGGCGCGCGCGATATGGACGACGTGGCGAGCTACGACCAGTGGTACGAGGAGGCCGAGTCCTTCGAGGAGCTCTACGCGAGAATCGCGCAGGACCTGGTGACACTGGCGCTCGCCGGTGATGAGGTGCTCTACGTGGTGCCCGGTTCACCCAATGTCGCCGAGCGCACCGTCGAACTCTTGCTCGAGCGTAATGACGTGCGGGTGATCTGTGAGCCGGCGCTGTCGGTCATCGACGTGGTGTGCGCGCGACTTGGGCGAGACCCAATGGCCGTGGGACTTCGTGTGGTCGACGCGCTGTCCTCGATCGAGCCCTTTCGCGGTCCCGGACCACTGTTGGTCCTCCAGACCTACTCGCCCGAGGTCCTCGCGAGCGTGGCCGACCGTCTGGGCAGTGACACGGTTGTGACGGTGCTGCACCACGTGGGACTCGACGACGAAGAGATCGTGTCGCTCGAGGCCAAACGGCTTGCGAGCTTCACGCACGCCGATCATCTGACCTCACTGTGGGTCGAGGGCTTTCGTGGCGTGGGCGAGGCGAGTGAGGACCTCGTGAGTTTCATGCGCCAACTTCGCGCCCAGTGCCCTTGGGACCAGGAGCAGACCCATGAATCTTTGACGCGACACCTGCTCGAAGAGGCCTATGAGGCGCTCGACGCACTTGAGAACTTGGTGCGTCTCGAGAAGATCGGCGAGGTGAGCGACGCATCCATTGCCCACGTGGAAGAAGAACTTGGCGACCTGCTGTTTCAGATCGTGTTCCACGCTGAACTCGGTGACGAAGAAGGTCGTTTCAACTTCGCCACAATCGCCGACGCGGTGCGAGACAAGTTGACCTCTCGCCACCCCCACGTGTTCGGTGATGTCACTGTGCGCGACGCTGATGAGGTTGCTTCTCGCTGGGAAGTCCTGAAGAAAGAGGAGAAGGGCCGAGTGAGCGTCACTGACGGCATTGCGTGGCAACTCCCCGCCTTGTCGCTCTACGCCAAACTCCTCTCCAAGTCTCGCCAACTCGACTGGCCAGCAGTCTCGCTCGATGAGTCGCGCGAGCGCGTTCGAGCGGCACTCACGCGACTGGTGTCCGTCGGTGAGGGGTCGACCGAGGACGCTTCAGACGAGGACACGATGGCGTGGGGTGACGCGATGACTGCGATGATCGAGCTTGCTCAGTCGACGGGTGTTGATCTTGAGGCACTCGTGCGCGAGCGCGCACTCGAACTGCGCAGTGAGATACGCGCACTCGAACTGAGCTCCAAAGAGGAGCGCTTCGTAGCGGAGTAGCCTTGATCGCGAGAACATGAGGAGACACCGTGAGCGCGATTGAAGTTGTCCTAGGCCGCCAGATTCTTGATTCCCGTGGCAACCCCACGGTCGAAGCCGAGGTGCACCTCGAATCTGGTGCGTACGGACGTGCGGTGTCACCGTCGGGCGCTTCAACGGGACTCCATGAAGCGGTCGAACTTCGAGACGGTGGCGACCAATGGGGCGGCAAGGGCGTTCGAACGGCGGTCCAGTACGTCAACACCGAAATCTGTGACGCGCTTGAAGGCTACGACGCGCACGACCAGCGCGCACTCGACTTTGCGATGATCGACCTCGACGGCACCGACAACAAGGGTCGCTTGGGCGCGAACGCGATTCTCGCGGTGTCCCTCGCCGCCGCCAAGGCCGCAGCGATGGAGAGTGAGATGCCGCTCTTTCAGTACATCGGTGGCGTCAACGCGCACGTCCTGCCCGTGCCGATGATGAACGTCGTGAACGGTGGCGTGCACGCGAAGAACTCCATTGACTTCCAGGAGTTCATGGTGATGCCCATCGGGGCGTCGTCGTTCTCTGAGGCCCTGCAGTGGGGCACCGAGACCTATCACGCGCTGAAGAACGTGCTCGCCAAACGCAACCTGTCAACGGCGGTGGGCGATGAGGGTGGTTTCGCGCCCGACCTGCCCGACAACGAGACCGCGGTCAAGGTACTCGTCGAGGCGATCGAGTCAACGGGTCGCACGCCCGGACGAGATGTGGCGATCGCCCTCGACCCGGCCGCGAGCGAGATCTATCGCGACGGCGCGTATCACCTCGACGGTGAGGGTCGGGTGCTGACGAGTCTCGAAATGGTCGACTACTGGCTCGACCTGTGCGGGCGCTATCCAATCGTCTCACTCGAAGACGGCATGGCCGAGGAGGACTGGGACGGTTGGGCCGCACTTACGAGCAAGCTCGGAAAGAAGTTGCAGCTCGTCGGTGACGACATCTTCGTGACGAATTCGACACTGTTGACCAAGGGCATCGAACGCGGCGTCGGCAATTCGATCCTCGTGAAGTTGAACCAGATCGGTACCCTCACAGAGACCCTCGACACCATGCGTCTCGCCACGATTCATCAGTACAGCACGGTGATTTCCCACAGGTCTGGCGAAACGGAGGACGTGACGATCGCCGACTTGGCCGTAGCGACGAACGCCGGCCAAATAAAAACCGGTGCGCCAGCACGATCTGACCGGGTGGCGAAGTACAATCAACTCCTGAGACTTGAGGAACAACTCGGGGATCAGGCCCGTTTTCTAGGTGCATCGTCTTTGTCGGGAGCGGCTGGTGTCAGTTACTCATAGCGTCGCAGCACGGAATCGAAACCATTGGATGTTGCCAATGGCTGTCGTCACCGCGCTCGCAATGCTGGTCGTCTGGTTCCCCCTCAATGCAATACTGCGTCAACAGAGTGCGTTGAACTCAACCGCCGCACAAATCGCCGCCGTCAAGGCCCAAGACCACTCCTTGAGTGCCCAGGCCAAGGCAGTCTCTTCGAAAGCCCAGGCAATCCTGATGGCCCGAGAGCAGTACCAGCTCGTCTCGCCCGGCCAAAGTCTCATCCAGGTGCTGCCAGGCAGTGGCGGCTACGTGAGCGCTAATGCGGGGGATCCGGGTCTGCAACCCCTGGCGGCGCCGGTGTCGAATGCGCGAATGACCGAGCAGACACCCCCCGTCGTCGCACCGCACTCGACCAATGGTTTCCTCGCGCGCTTCCTGCGCACCCTTGAGTTTTGGCATTGAGCACTTTTAAAGACGCCTCACCCGCCGACCTCGCCACCATTGAAGAGTTGCTCGGACGCCCGTTAGCGGGACGCTGTGCGGTGGTGGTGCGTCGAGTCGATGGACGGCCAGTCGTCATTGAGAATGAACCCCACCTTCGCGACGGAACGCCCATGCCGACGCTGTACTGGCTCGTAGACCGCGACCTGCACGACGCCGTCAGTCGCCTCGAGAGCGAGGGGGGCGTACACCGCTTCGAAGCATTGGTGGATGAGGCTGAACTGCAAAACACGCACGATCGTTATGCGCTGAAACGACGCAACGCAACACTTCGCCACGATCTCGCCCAAGCGAGCGGCGGGGTCGGGGGCACTCGCGTTGGTGTCAAGTGCCTGCACGCGCACTTGGCGAACTACCTGGTCAACGGCAATGATCCCGTGGGCGAGCTCGTTGCGCACGCGCTCGAGGTGCCGCCACTCACGATCGAGGATATCCGTGGCTGAGGTCGTCGCGGCGCTCGATTGCGGCAGCAACTCCACGCGTCTGCTCGTGGCGGATCGTACTCACACTCTGTGTCGCGAGATGCGCATCACCCGATTGAGCCAGGGCGTGGATGCCTCAGGGTACCTCGCGCCTGAGGCTCTCGAACGCACGTATGCGACCTTGGGGGAGTATCGAAGTCTGATGGATGATCAC
This sequence comes from Acidimicrobiaceae bacterium, assembly GCA_027355725.1. Taxonomy (GTDB): domain Bacteria; phylum Actinomycetota; class Acidimicrobiia; order Acidimicrobiales; family RAAP-2; genus RAAP-2. The sequence goes on along the minus strand of DAIEHI010000053.1, from coordinate 55,162 downwards.
GGTGTCGAGCGGGGACTGCTTGTTGCGACCTCGGCCGTTCGCGATGCGCGAAACGGCGAAGAGTTCATCAGCCGCGCCCGAGAGATCGTTGGCGTCGAGGCGAGGATCCTGAGTGGTGACGAAGAGGCCAACTTCTCCTACGCTGGCGCAACGGCCGACTTGGCGCGTGACGAGCGACCGGTGCTGGTGCTCGACATCGGGGGCGGTTCGAGCGAGCTCGCGGTGGTCATAGACGGCGTCATGAGGAGCTTCTCGATGCAGTTGGGATGCGTTCGCGTGAGCGAGCGCGCGCTCGGCAGCGGCATCGTCACACCCGAGGCGGATGCGCGCACTCGAAAGATGGTGAGCGACGAACTGGATCGAGCCTGGAGCGCGGTGCCCGAATTCGAGGCACTCACGGGGCGAGTCCAGTTGATCGGACTCGCGGGAACCGTTGCGACGTTGGCCCAGATGGATGCGGGGATTGTTGTCTATGACCGCGACGTGGTCCATCACCGCCTGCTCTCTCGTTCGTGCGTCGAACACTGGCGAGACGTGTTAGCGGCTCAGACCTCCGAGGAGCGACTACGCCAACCCGGCATGGTCGCGGGGCGAGAAGACGTGTTGACGGCGGGACTCTACGTGCTCGACGCAGTCATGCAGCGTCTCGGAGTTAATGAGTTGCTCAGTTCTGAGAATGACATCCTCGATGGCATTGCCCTGTCGTTGTTGGCTGGCTAATGTGCGCGCGCTGACGCCACCTGACACTATGGAGGGGTGAGGTCCTCCCCATGGTGACGACGCGAAGTTCGATCTACTCGCCAATCTCGCTGCACGGACGGCGAGTGCTGCTGCGCACCATGACCGAGCAGGACTACGCGGGCTGGCTCGCGGTGCGCGAACGATGCCACCACTGGCTCTTGAAGTGGGAACCTCGCTCGGCCTACGCGTCACACATGCCCGAGGACCAGCGCAGCTTCGTGAGTCGTTGCGCAATCCGCGAACGTGAGCGTCAGATGGGCACGGGATTCGGATTTGGAATCTTCTACTCGGGCCGATTCGTCGGTGAGATCACACTCTCGTCAATCCAGCGCGGACCGTTGCAGTCGGCCTACATCGGCTACTGGATCGATGAAGCCGTCGCGGGTCAGGGGCTCATGCCCGAGGCGGTCGTCACGATGCTGCACTACGCCTTTGAATCACTTCGACTGCACCGCATCGAGATCAACATCATCCCTCGCAACAAGCCGTCGCGGCGCGTAGTTGAAAAGCTCGGTCTTCGTTTCGAGGGGGTGGCTGAGCGTTACCTCGAGATCGACGGCGCCTGGGAGGACCACGCCCGCTACGCCATCACCGCCGAGGAGTGGAATGACCGCGCGCCCGAGCTGGTCACCAACTGGCTGCTGCCCAAGCACGATTAGACGGCTTCGTAGCGTCGATCTTTAAGTTCTTCGAGGTTGGTCGTTCGAAGGGTGCCGCCCAGTTGTTCTGCGATGCTGAGTCCCGCCAGAGCGCCGTCTCGCGAGAGCACCAGTAATGCGTCGTGGGCACCCCTCGCGATCACCAGGCCTTGCGCACGCGCGTCACGAGCGGCACGGGTGACCTCGTCGCGATTGACGTCGTTCGTGAACGCGACGACTGGGTTCTCGTAGGTGGTCTTTCGAAGACTGCGTAGGCCACTCAGCATGTTGATCGACACGCGGCTCACCTTCACCGATGATCCACTCACGTCGTCCCACTCAACGGGAACCGGGTGCACCGCGAGGCCGAGTTGTTCGGCGAGAAAGAAGATCTCGGCGTCGTAGGCGAAGCCGTCGATCATGCCGAGCAGGGCGAGGAGACGGGCGGGTCCGAGCTGAAATCCCTTGCAACCACACTGGGTGTCGCGCACGCTGGTTTTGGCGTAATGACGGACCAATTGATGAAAGACGCCACCAGCGACGGTACGAAGTGCGGATTCGTAACTGATGCGACCGTTGCTCGTTCGCGATCCAGGTGCGAGGGGGCTCGTAGCGAGTGCGCTGACGATCTCTGGGAAGTGCACCGGATCGATCGCCATGTCCGCGTCGGCGACGATCACGTTGGCACCGCGTGACAGAGCGATACCCAAGCGAACGGCGGCCCCCTTGCCGAGGTTCTCAGGCTGTTGGACAAAGAGGGTCTCGGGTAGATGCCCGTACACCGCGTGGGCCACGCGAAGGGTGTCGTCACTCGAGCCATCGTCGATGACGATGACCTCGGTCCTGGTCATGTCGAGTTGGGCCTCGGCGCGGCGAAAGCGCTCGAAACCGTCAGCTAAGCGAGCCGACTCGTTGTAGGCGGGGATGACAATGGAAAGGTCGATACTCAAGGTTGTCACTTACGGTCGGGCCGCACCAATGAGTCCGAAGGTGAAGATGGGTGCGAGACTCACGTTGGTGCCCGAGTGCGCGGCGGCGATGATGGTGCTAGTGCCCCAAGGGCCGCTACCCGCGTACATGACCACGTGGTCCACTTGATGGTCACCGTCGAGGTTGTAGTAGTAGAGCAGGTCACCGGGCTGGAGCGCCTTCAAAGAGATATGACGCAGGTCGGCCCACTGCATCTCGGTCGTGCGCGGGATCGTGAAACCCGCCTTGGCCCAGGCCCACTGGGTGAGCCCCGAGCAGTCAAAGCCCACCCCGGGGGTCTCGCCGCCCCACACGTAGGGAACGCCGATCTCGGATTTGGCCCACTTGAGGGCCGCGAGACCCTGGGCCGAGCCAGCGGCGGTACCCGTGATCACTGGTGGGGTCGCTGCTTGAATAGCGGCGATGACCAGGTTCGCTGCTGGTTGACCACCGACCGCGGACGCCGCGTTCACCGCCGAGGCCTCAGCTGCGAGGTCGTGCGCGCGCGCCGCCGCGGCGCCGGCCTTGATCTCATAGGCAATGATCTCGCTCTTCAACTTTGACGTCACAACCGCGAGCGTGGTGCGGGTGACCTCTTCATTGTGCACGTTCTGGGCGAGGAGGTTTTGCATGTTGACGGTCTCTTGCTGGACCTTGGCGCGCTGGTTCGCCACGTCAGAGAGGGTCGTGTCGAGGGATTTCTTCTCGGTGCGCAGCGCGTTCTCGAGACTGTTGAGGTCCCCGATGACCTGACGCTGATAGACCGTGCGCGCGTCGTAGGTGGTGACCTTCTGATTGAAGAGCGAGATGATCTGGGCCTCGGAGGCACCGTCGACGTAGGCGCGCACCACCGCGGTCGCGAGCTGACCTTTGGTGACCTTGATCGCGGCGCGCTTGACGACCTCTTTCGCTTTGAGCTTGACCAGGTCGACGTTGAGGTTCGCCAAGTTCACCTTCGCCGCGTCATAGGCATTGGCGGTGATCTCGCTCGTCTTCTCCTGCTGGGCGAGCGTCGCCGAGAGTTGGGCGATCTGAGCCTGGGTTTGAGCAATGGATTCGGCCTGGGCGCCAACCGGCACGATGAGGCCACCGAGCAGAGCGGCGGCTATTGCAATGAGGGGAGTTGATCGAGTCGTGCCCCGACGACGCACGCGAATCATGATTTAAGCCTAGTGAACTGGGCTGGCAAAACGGTTAGTTCTGCAGACACTTAGATTGCGTTACGGTTACAACGCGACAACTGCAGGGGGGCGTAGCCCAATTGGCAGAGGCAGGGCGCTTAAACCGCCTCCAGTGAGGGTTCGAGTCCCTTCGCCCCTACGCAGTGTCAGTAGGGTGCAATTCTTTAGTAGCGTTGCCCCCGTGGCTAAAAGCGCAGCAGGCAAATGGGTAAGCAGGGTCGGATCGTCGGGAGGCGGTAAGGCCTATAAGAAGACGCGTCCGAGCAACTACTACGGCATCCTCATCGTGATCGTCGTGTTGGGACTGGTCGCGACGGTTTTCGCTCGTTACGAGTACCAGCACCCCGTCTCCGCTGCCAAGGGCACGCCGCCCGCGGTGGGTACCACGTGGTACGCGGGTCTCTCCGTTGAAGTGTGTGGCAAGCAACTGCCGAGCCTCGTGGTTGACCCCACATTCAAGGGTGGTCTCACCGTCCAAGCGAACAATGTCATCAAGATCAGCCCCGTCTCGTCGGCTGACTCGGGTAACAACGCGACCTTGGCACAGTTCGCCAATGAGTACCCCGGAATGATCGCCAGTTCCAGTGAGTTGGCAATCCCGACCAAGGGTGCCCAGACCAGTGGGGTTGTCACGTACCGCAACGGTGACGCCTGCCCCGCGAATTCTCAGTACAAGGGCCAGACCGGCAAGGTCAGCTACGCCTACTGGACATCGTTCGGCCAGACCAAGCCGACGATCACGACCAATCCCTCGTCGATCAAGTTCTCCCAGGAACTTCGCGTGACAATGGCCTTCGACCCGGCGGGCGTGACGCCTAAGGCGCCGAGCCAGACAACCGCGAACGCCATGGTCCAGGCGGTCGCCGTCGCAGCGTCGGGCACCGGTTCGACCACGACCACGACAGTCCCGAGCACGACAACGAGCGCGCCAAGCTCGTCCTCGACGACCACGACGGCGCCTACGACCACGACCACCGCTAAGGGCTGATATTGAAGTCGATCATTCTGGTCGGCGGTGAGGGGACGCGGCTTCGACCGCTGACCTACTCGACGCCGAAGCAGATGTTGCCACTCGTGGGTACGCCCATGATCGAGTGCGTCATCGAGACGCTGGCGCGTCACGGCGTCACTGACGCGGTGCTGTCGCTCGGCTACCTACCCGACCACTTCATCGAGGCGTATCCGAGCGGGGTCATTGGCGGGGTGAACATCTCCTACGCGGTTGAACCTGAACCGCTTGACACCGCCGGTGCCATTCGATTCGCCGCTCAGTACGCGAACATCAACGACACTTTCGTCGTGGTGAATGGCGACGTACTGACGGACCTCGACGTCTCCAAGTTGATCCAGTTCCATCGCCACCACGGCGCCGAGGCCACCATTGCCCTGCATCCGGTCGAGGACCCCTCGCGGTTCGGTGTTGTGCCGACGACGCCCGAGGGTCGAGTCATTGCCTTCGTCGAGAAGCCGCCCGTCGGTGAAGCACCGACCAATCTGATCAACGCCGGCACGTACATCCTCGAGCCGAGTGTGCTCGATCGCATCGCACCGACCGGTCGAGTGAGCGTGGAACGCGACACCTTTCCCGCGCTCGCCGCCGCCGGCACTCTGTACGCCATGGCTGACGAAGGGTACTGGATTGACACCGGAACCCCCCAGGCTTTTCTTCGAGCGAACGTTGATCTGCTGTGGGGGCGCTACGAGAGTTGCGTGATCGCTGACGTCGTGCAGGGCGTCTGGCGTCACGCGACGAGCGAGGTTGATCCGAGCGCCTCACTCTCTAATGCGGTGATCGATCGAGATTGTGTTGTCGGTGCGGACGTCGTTCTCGAGAATGTCGTGTTGTTGCCGGGTTCGGTCATCGAATCGGGATCCGAGATTCGATCATCGATCATTGGCGAACGCGCGGTCGTCGGTGCGGCGTCGATACTCGGTGCCACCTGCGTGGTGGGTACTGACGTCCGTGTGGCGGCTCGCTCGCACCTCTCGGGCGATGTCCGCCTCGCCGAGTCCACTTCAGCGAAAGAGATCCTCGTTGACGGATCGCACGACATCGTCACCAACTGAGCCTTCTCCGAAATAGGACTCGTCCAGACCGCGCACGAGGGCGAACGGCGTGCCTTCGGCCTTACCGAGTACCAGATTGGCGGCCCCGGCGATCTCGTCAACGATCGCGACCTCGGTGACCTCGAGTATCCGACCGTTCGCGTCACTTGATCCGCGAAGGTCCAAGATGGGCTTAATCCCCGCCGAGCCAAGTGCGACATCGGTGACCCCTCGTCGCCACACACGACCAAAGGTGTCGGTGACGATGACACCAACATCAACGTCGCGGCGTCGTCGCAGGTCCGCGCGCAGGCGACGCGCGGAACGATCCGGGTCCTTGGGCAAGAGCACCGCAGTGCCCACGGCAGTATTCGACAGGTCGATGCCCGCGTTGGCGTTGATGAAACCGTGATAGGTCTCGGTGATGCGAAGTGGTCCACGTCGGCGCAGGACTCGTTTGGACTCTGATTCGATGAGACGTTGCTTGTCTTCGTCGGTGCCATCGAAGTCAACGACGCGTCCCTCGGACTTAGAGACGACCTTGCTCGTGACAACGACCAGGTCGCGATCGAGCAGTTCGAGCGACGAATCGTCGAGAGCCGACAAGAGGAGCGACACGAGGTCGTCACCCGCCTGCACGGGGCCCACGCCGAGAATGGGTATGACGCGCAGTTCGTTCACGCCAAGACCACCCCGGCGAGGCGACGGGCATCGTCACGGTTCGCCATGATGGTGGTGGTCACGTGGACCTTGATACCACGAGATTCGATCTCACCGGCGAGTTTGCGGTCCGTTTCATCAATCACCATGGTTCCAATGAGACCCTGGTAGAAGTCCGCGACGCCAATGGCGGTGGCGACGTAGCCCAGTTCGCGCATGAGACGGTCGGCGGGGCCCTTCAGCGCGGAGCCGTCGATGATGGGTGAGACCGCGACCACGTCCTCGCGTCGGCTCGCGAGGAGTTCTCGCACGCCTCGAACCTGGAGGATCGGGTCAATGGAGATGAGCGGATTCGAGGGCGCGATGATGATGCGACTGCACGATTCAAGCGCCGCCATCACCTCATCGGTCGCGGTGCTCGCCACCGCACCTTGGACCATGATTGAGTGAACCACCACGTCGTGGTGGTGGGCCACGAAATACTCCTGAAAGCTGAGTCGGCCAATCTCGGTGTCAAAGATGGTGGCGATGGTGTCATTGGTCACCGGCAACAGGCGCGTGCGAACGCCCCAGTGTTCACAGAGTTCTCGGGTCACTTGGGTCTTGGTCGCGCCTTCATTGATGCGCTGGGTGCGATAGAGGTGCGTCGCGAGGTCACGGTCGCCCAGGGCGAACCATGCGGCACCGCCGAGTTGTCTGAGCTCATCCATCACCCGCCACGTCTCTCCGGCGAGACCCCAGCCGAGTTCATCGTTGTTGAGTCCGGCCAGGGTGTAGCTGATGGTGTCGAGGTCAGGACAAATCGTGAGGCCGTGCATGACCAAGTCGTCACCCACATTCACCACGCCGGTGATCTCGCTCGGGTCCATGACCAGACTGAGCGCGCGGATGAGTCGCGCTGCACCGACGCCACCACTGAGAACCGTTATCACCACTAGGACTTTAGAGGCGCTTGGGTAACATCGAATGTCGTGAGCGCGAATTCGTCAGTACCGGGGTGGCCGGGCAACCCTTCGTACGTCGTTTTTCGTCTTGACGGAGGGTTGGTTGAGGTCGTGGACAGTGCTGGTCCACTCGATGAGGTCAGAAGATGGGCGTCGGTGTCCAAGATGGCGGTGTCGCTCGCCTTCGCGGTCGAGGTCGACTGGGGGCTGCATCAGGTGAGCGAACGTCTCGGTCCGAACGGGGCAACCTTGGCGAACCTGTTGTCGCACAGCAGTGGACTGGGTCTTGAAGCAGGCGATCCGGTCATTGACGTGTCGACCAAGCGGGTCTACTCCAATTACGGCGTCGACCTCGCGGTGGAGGCGATTGTCGAAGAAGCCGACGCCAGTGCGTGGCTCGAGGGCCGCGTCTTCACCCCACTGGGCATGAACTCGACGCACTTGGAGGGTCGACCCTCATCGGGTGTCGTTGGCTCGACGTCTGACATGCAGATACTCGCCGAGGCCTGGCTCAGACCAGACGCGATCTCTAAGGACACGCGCAATCGTTTCATCACGCCCTACGCTCCCCAACTCTCGGGCATCGTGCCGGGATTCGGGAGATTCTCGCCCTGTCCCTGGGGACTCGGACCAGAGATTCGCGGAGACAAGACTCACTGGATGGGTGACTGGCCACCCGAAAGCTTCGGTCACTTCGGCCAGAGCGGATCGCTGATGCTCCTCAACGCCACCGAGGGCATTGGTGTCGTTGCCACCAGTACCGAGGACTTCGCGGCGTGGGCGGTAGGGCTCTGGCCCGAGTGGACGAGTGCCATGCGTCGACTGGCCCTCAATTCGTGAACGCGCCCACGACAGTGCGAGTCGGGCTCGACCTCGATGGATCATTGGAGTCGCTCGACAACACGATGACCGACCTCGCCGACGCCCTCAGCAGCACCGGGCAATGCGAACTGATCCGCTTTCGAACCCAGAGCTCACCCACGTCCCGCGACGAGCAGCGCATTAGGTTTCGCCGAGTATGGGCACCACTCTGGCGTCGAAGCCTCGGGTCGGCCATTGACCTCAAATTGCCCCCGCTTGATGTGGTGCACGTCGCCGGACTCGCAACGCCGCCGACCTCAAGGGTTCCCCTCATCATCTCGGTCGATGACCTTCGTCCGCTTCGCGGGGAATCTCGCGAGCACCAACGCATCAACCAACTGCGTCGCGCCGTCGCACGGGGCGCGGTCCTCGTGGCGTCGAGTCGCGCCGCTAGTCATGAGGTGCAGCGCGAACTCTCCCTACAGCGAAGCCAGGTTGTCGTTGTCCCGCCGGCGGTACCGTTGCTCGCGCACACCCCCGATGGAGCGGACCTCGTTGTGAACATCACCGGCCTCGATGATCGATTTCTCGCCATCGCGCCAAGACTCCTCGAGTTCGTGAACGGCCGCGACGCGCGCGTGGTGGCGGTCGCGAGTGCCGCGGTGGGCCAGCGCATTCGAGCGAGCGGGCTCAACGTGAAGGTGCTCGCGCGCCGTGATGCCCGCGCGGCCCTCGGGCGCGCCCGAGTGGTCCTGCACATGTCAGACGGTGCGAGATTCCCCTCGTTCGCCATCGCGGCGCTCGGGGCGAGTGTGCCGACCATTGCCCTGGCCACGAGCCTCAACCGCGAGTTGTTGGGCGGAGCCGCCGCACTCGCGCTCGAAGACGACGAGGTGCTGAGCGTACTGCCCGACGTGTGGTCAAGCGACACTCGTCGCTCGATCATGGTCGCCGCGGGTCGCGCTCGCGCGGTCGACTTCGCTCCTTCGACCGCGGCCCAGGCGTACCTCGCGCTCTATCGCGATGTCGTGCGAGGCTAGGAATGTGAAGCGGACCATAGCCATCAGCGTCGATCAGCTCTACCGTCCCCAACCCGGTGGTATCGCCACCTACGTTCGAGGTCTGGTGCGCGGGCTCGCGGCACTCGACGCCGACGTGGACTTGGTCGCCCTCACGCCAAGTGGTCCGGTGCCGAGCGAGTTGTCGTCGTTGCCACTTCGACGACGCTCCACGCGCGTGCCGCTCAGCGTGCTCACTCGAGTGTGGCCCTACTGGTCGCTCGGCGTGCCGCGAACGAGCGCGGTCGTGCACGCGACCTCCATGGCGGGGCCCTTTGATGGTGCGCGCAGCGCCGTGCACTCCATTGCCATGCACGACTTGTTGTGGCGCGACGAGCCGGAGGCCTCGACATCATCGGGTATTGCGTTTCACGAAGCTCGACTCGCTCGCATCACGCGTGAGCGGACCCTTCGGGTCTTCACCACCTCACCCGGGCTCGATGACCGACTCGTCGAGTTGGGAATCGCTCGTGAACGTCTCCACGCCGTACGTCTCGGCGCTGACGACGAGACGCATCTGAGTGCAGACCCCCGTTCGGTCGCCCACGTGCTCGAGCGTCACGACGTGCGTGGGGCGTTCACCTTCTACGCGGGGACCCGAGAACCGCGAAAGAATCTGGAGCGTCTCATCGACGCACACCGCGCCGCTCGACTCGAACACCCCGAGCTCGGGCCGCTCGTGCTCGCGGGACCCTCGGGCTGGGGTGATGTCCCCACCGCCGACGCGGTGGTGCTCGGTCACGTGCCTCGCTCAATCTTGCTTGGCTTGTACCGCGACGCGACGGTGTTCGCGTACGTGGCGCGACGTGAGGGGTGGGGACTTCCGCCCGTTGAGGCGCTGCACGCGGGCACGCGGGTGGTGGCGAGTTCGACGACCCCGAGCGTGAGCACGAACGAGACCGTGGTACACGTCGATCCCCTCGACGTCACCGCCATCGCCGAGGGACTGGTGCGCGCACTCTCTCTCGGTGACGATGAGCCAGCGAGACAAGCGCGTCGCCAATCAGTCGCAGCGCTCACGTGGCGAAACGCGGCTCTTGACCACATGGCGGGCTGGCAGTGAGACTCGGCCTCGACGTGTCAGCGGTCCCGCCCCAGGTTGCAGGGGCGGGTCGCTACGTCGTTGAGATCGCGCGTCGACTCCCGGCGCTCGGCGTAGAGACGACCCTCGTCACGAGACGCAGCGACGCTCGACGATGGACCGAGTGGTCACCCGAGGCGCACGTGGTGCCGCTCGTTCCAAACGCGAGAGTGCCGCGCTTGATCTACGAAGCGTGGCGTATGGGGGCGTCGGCGAGTGCGCGGGGCGTCGACGTCTGGCACGCGCCGCACTACACCATGCCCCATCGCGCCACGGTGCCAGTGGTCGTCACCGTGCACGACCTCACCTTCTTCACGAACCCCGAGTGGCACGAACGCACCAAGGTCCAGTTCTTTCGACGCGCCATCCGCTACGCGGCCGCGCACGCAGACGTACTGATCTGTGTCAGCGACCTCACGGCGTCGCTGCTCGACCAGGTCGTGCCAACGCACGCACCCGTCGTCGTAGCGCCCCACGGCGTCGACCTCGAACGCTTCTCGCCCGTCGAGCGAGATGACGATGCAGTGCTGGCGAGAGTGGGCATGGCGCAGGTCCCGTACATCTTGTTCGTCGGCACGGTCGAGCCTCGCAAGGGACTCGATGTCCTTCTGGACGCGTTTCGCGACATTGGCTCGCGAGATCCGGCGGTGCAGTTGTGCATAGCGGGTCAGGCCGGGTGGGGGATGCACGAGCTCTCTTCGCGCATCGAGGCCCACGAATTCTCCTCTCGTATCCGTCGGGTCGGTTTCGTCGATGACGCGGCCCTGCCTGCCCTGATGCGTCGCGCGAGCGTCGTGGCGTACCCGTCGCGCGGTGAGGGTTTCGGGCTGCCGGTCCTCGAGGCGCTCGCGTGTGGGGCGAGTGTTGTCACGTCGCGTGACACGGTGATGCAAGAGGTGGCGGGAGACGCCGCGCTGTTCGCGGGTATTGGAGACAGTGAAGAGCTGGCGAGCGTACTCAGTGACGCACTCACCATGGCAGAGTTCGAACGCGTCGAGCGCTCGAAGAACGCGCGCCGCCGCGCCGAGCTCTTCACCTGGGGGGCGTCGCTCGAGAAGCATCTGGGGGCCTACAGGCTCGCCCGAGGTCAGGAGTAGACAATGCGCGCACTCATCACCGGCGCCGGCGGATTCGTTGGCAAGCATCTCGAGCGTCATCTCAGCTCAAGCGGCGACGAGGTGACGAGCGTCGACAAGGAGTGCGACGTGACCAGTGCGCTCGACGTGCAGCGCGTCCTTCGCGCCAGTCAGCCCGAAGTGATCTATCACCTGGCCGCGCTCACCCACGTCGGCGACTCGTGGAACGATCCGGTGGGGTTCACTCGAGTGAATGTGCTCGGCACGAAGAACGTCCTCGACGCGGCCCACGAGGACTGCCCCGACGCGCTGACGATCCTCGTGAGCACCTCAGACGTCTATGGAGTCGTTCGCGAGTCGGATCTGCCGCTTCGAGAGTCGTTTCGAACTGCGCCGGCGAATCCGTACTCGTCGAGCAAGTTAGAGGCCGAACACTTCGCTCACGAGGCGTGGCGAGCGAGGGGTCAGCGCGTGATCATCGCGCGCCCCTTCAATCACCTCGGTCCGGGACAATCCACCAAGTTCGTGGTACCCGCCTTGGTGAGTCGACTACTCGAAGCGCGCGCAAACAACGCAACCTCGATACCCGTCGGGGACTTGTCGACACGTCGCGACTTCAGTGACGTGCGCGACGTCGTTCGCGCCTACCGTTTGCTCTCGCTCTACGGACGAGCCGGCGAGGTCTACAACATCGCGTCCGGGGTCGATTCCTCGCTCAGCGACATCGCCCAACGTCTTCGCTCACAGATCGCTCCCGAGGTCGAGCTCGTCGTCGACCCCGACCTGCTCAGGCCCGTTGAGATACCAGTGATGCGCGGTAACTTCGACAAACTGCACGAAGAGACCGGCTGGGAGCCCTCTATAGCACTGATGACCTCACTCGATGACGTGATCAACGATCTTCGCGCCACGATGGCCAACGGGTAAGAATCTTGTCAAAATGCGTCCTTTTGGGGCGCTTCGGGCCAGAAGGGTTCCTGGGTTCCAACTAGCCTTGTGACCTGATGGAATCTCGTGCTCCGGCCGTTGTTGCCGTCGTCGTTACCACTGGTTCGGGACCCGGCCTGGAAGCCACATTGGCTTCACTCGCGGCTCAGGACTATGAGGAACTCAGCCTGCTCGTCGTCGCGAACGGGGAGAGCGAGCACGTTCCGGCCCGGGTGGCGTCGGTGGCGCCGAGCGCCTTTGTGCGCGTACTCGAAGAGAACAAGGGCTTCGCCTCGGCCTGTAACGAAGCGTCGCTGATGGTCGATGGTTCGGCATTCTTCCTCTTCTGTCACGATGACGTCCTGCTCGAATCCGACGCCGTGCATCTGATGGTGGAGGCCGCCTTTCGCACCAATGCGGGGATTGTCTCGCCCAAGGTCGTGGCGTATGAGGATCCGTTGGTCCTCTTGCACGTGGGTCAGACCTGTGACCGATTCGGTGTTGTGCACGAACGGGTCGAACCCGGCGAAATCGATCACGGCCAGCAGGACCTCGAACGCGACGTGTTCGTGGCCCCTGGAGGCGTGACCCTGGTCCGCTCAGACCTCTTCAAATCGCTTCGGGGCTTCGATCCGCTCATTCCCGCACTGGGCGAAGACCTGGACTTGTGCTGGCGAGCACAAGTGGCCGGAGCGCGCATCGTCGTCGCGCCCCAGGCGAAGGTCGCCCACCGCGAGACGATCGCGACCGGCGAGCGCGCAGTGTTGGCGAGGGGCACTCGTCGCACGAGCCGCCAGGACCTCCAACGTCGCCACCAGTTGTTGGTCGTCGCCACTGGATGGGGCCGACGCAACACGCTCACCACGCTCTCTTTCTTGTTGGTCATGGACCTGATGGAGTTCGCCCTGGCACTGCTCGGTCGAGACACTGACCGAGCGGGTGCGATCGTCGGGTCGTGGCGCTGGCTGCTGATCAATCGCACACGCATCAAAGAACGCAGGAAGTTCCTCGCTGAGACCCGGGTGCTCTCCGATGACGAGTTGCGTCGTCTCCAAGTCGGCGGTGCGAGTCGGCTCAAGCGCTTCTTTCTCACCTTGTTGCGCGACGGTCTGGACCGTGCGCGCGGAATCCTGCCCATCCACCACGAAGTCGTCGAGGAAGTGGATGAGGACGTCGCCGGCGTCGGTTTCGCCGCTGCGTTCTCAGAAGAGGAAGAGTTCGATGAGATTCCCGAAAGCGGAGTCATCGAACTTCGAACCCGGCCATCGAGGATCCTCACCTCGTTTCGGTCCCAGGCTGCGGTTGTCGTCACCGTCTTGATCCTGTGGGCGATTGGTTCGCGCAATCTGGTCGCGATGCATCTGCCACTGATCGGTCGACTCGCCCCGCTCGATTCATGGTGGTCGACCTGGCGTCATTTCTTCGCGTCCTGGTCGCCGAACGGGCTTGGTACGGGGGCTCCCGGCGCTCCGGCGTACGGAGTGCTCGCCTTCGCGGGCACGTTCGTGTTCGGTCGAATGGGTATCTTGCCCCGGTTCGCGCTCATTGCCCTCGTGCCGATCGGTGCGTTCGGGATCGCTCGGTTGTTGAAGGGCCGAGTGTCGAATCGCGCGCGCGTCATTGCGTCGGTGGCCTACATGGCGCTGCCGTTGGGTCTCAATATGATCGGTCAGGGTCGCATCGACGTCCTGTTCGTACTCGCCGGCATGCCGTTTGTCGTGCGACGACTCTTCGAATTGCTGGCGGTGCCGGGTTTTCGAACCGCGCCATATCCCGAGCCCGTGCAGTTCGGACATCGGGGCTGGCGAACGACCGAGGCGGGAAAGCGCATGAGCACCATCATGCTCATTGCCTTGTTGAGCGCGATGGCACCGGCGACGCTGGTGCTCGTCGCCCTGGTCGTTGGCGGAGTGGTGTTCGCGCGTGCCTTTGAGCCTGACCATGTACCCACGCCCGTTCGTGCGTGGCGACTGCTTGGTTCGCTCTTCTTCAACGTCGCGATCTTTCTGCTGCCACTCACGATTGATGTGGTGTTCGCCGGTCGGCGAGCGCTCGGAGTCTTTGGATTGAGCCGAGGACCATGGTCGGCTCCGTCGTTCGCGGACCTGGTGAGGGGAGCGGACGGTTCATTCGGGGCCAACTGGCTCGGTTGGATGCTGCCAGCAATGGCGCTCCTAGGTCTGTTGCTATGTCGAAACGAGCGGCGTTCCATGGCGAGCAAGGCCGCCACCATCGCAACCCTGACCCTCGCACTCGCGACGCTCGACGCCCATCACTGGATGGGCCCCTTCGCCCCCGACCTCGACGTGTTGCTCGCGCTCTACATGGTGATGCTGGCACTGCTCATTGGCCTTGGGGTGAGTGCGATTGAACTGGACCTTCGACAATCCGGATTTGGCTGGCGCCAGTTCGTGGCGGGTATCAGTATCGCGACGCTCGTGGTCGCCACGGGACCGTTTCTCATGAGTTTCGCGAGCGGTCGTTTCAATCTGCCCACTACGAGCGTTGCGGGCTCGCTCAGCGCCCTCGCTCCGGCGAACTCGGGGGGATATCGGGTCTTGTGGCTCGGGGACCCTTCGGTGCTGCCGGTCCAAGGTTGGTCAGTTGCTCCGGGTCTCGAGGCGGCGACCTCCACCAACGGGTTGCCGGGTGGTTCAACGCTCTTCGCACCGCCCAACGCAGGCCCCTCAGAGATTTTGCTGCAGTCGCTGCAGCTCGCCCTTGAGGGTCGTACCGTGCGTCTGGGCTCGCTGCTCGCCCAAGCGGGAATCTCGACGATCGTGGTGATGAACTCACTCGCCCCTGAGCTCGCGGGCGTGCAATCAGTGCCGCTTCGACCGGTGCCGAGCGCGCTCGTGACGACGCTGGGTCTCCAGACGGACCTCTCTCTCACCCTGCAGACGACGTCTGTCGAGGTCTACACCAACTCGATGTTCCACGGACTGGTCTCAGCGAGCTTGTCGGGGACGACCACACCGACACCGCTGTTCACGAGCACCTCCAACAGCGGACTCGTGCCCGCCAACGCAACGATCGTCTCCGGCCTCGCGCCAGCGAGCGCCTTCGCGCTCGACATCGACGCCAAGTCGGTCCCGCACACCATCTCCTACGGGTGGGCCCCGACGTACCAGGTGGGGGCCGTTGGCGCCAAGGCCACCGGCACCCTCGTCATGGACCTCTTTCCATGGAACGGGATTCTCGCCTTCATAACGCTCGGGCTGTGGGCGATTGTGTGGTTGGGCTTTGGCATCATCCAGCGACTCGAATGGCTCTTCACCGGTCGCCGACGCGCCGCGGTCGTGGCCCGTCACGTGCGAAAGGACCAATGATGCCACGCTCGAGTCGAGCTCCGTTGCTCTTGGTGCTGGCCGTCATCCTCGGTGGGGTCGCGACCCTGAGCACTCTTGAAAAGCCCAACAACGCTCCGTCATCCTCGGGGTCACTGACGAGTTCGAAGAACGCCGAGTCGACGGCGCTCTACTGCACGGGGCTCACCGACGCTCGCCACCACGCCGAAGGACACGTCACGTTCATCAATACGTCCAATTCGAAGCGGTCGCTCATCGTGCAAGTCGTGTCCAACACCGCGAGTCGTGCCACCAAGACGGTCGAACTCGCGGCCAACGGTTCGCTGTCGATCCAGCCCCAGTCGTTCGCGAGTGGCAATTATTTTGCGGTCGCGGTCCAGGTGAGTGGGGGCGGCGTCGTAGGCGAAGAGGTCGCCAACGCCGGTCTCACCCAGACGCCGTGCACGTCTGCGGGCGTCACCGATTGGTACGGGGCGGGTTTTAACACCTCGGTCGGGTCGAGTGCGATCCTCAACATCTACAACCCAACGGCCACGCCGGCGGTCTTTGACGCATCGATCTATGGTCCGGGTGGCTTCAGCGCCCCCGCGCCGTTCCAGGGTATGGCGGTGGGTGCGCACTCGTTGATGGCGCTCAACCTCGGTGCACAGATCGTGAACACTGACAACGTTGGCGTGCACGTGAAGGTGCTGCGCGGCTCCATTGATATCGTCGGCACCCAAGCTACGAACCTCGTCACCTCGTTCAACGCGGGCAGTACCCAGGTGTCAAAGAACATCGTGTTCGAAAAGGTCACCACCGTGTCGGGCGCACTGGCCCAACTTCGCGTCTTTAACATGAGCAACCTCCCCGCCGACGTCACCGCGAACGTGAGTCTGGGCAGTTTCAAGATCGCCCCCGAATCACTGACCGTCGCGCCCTACACCAGTGGCGTGGTGATCATCACGCCCAACTCGGCAATACCGGCCGCAGGCTACGCGGCAGTGAGCTTGCGGTCGAACGTGCCCGTCGCCGCCGCCCTCGCCACCGGCACCACTGCGGGCCTCTACCTGGCCGCGCCAGTCGTTGCCTCCAACCAGTTCCTCATCTCGGATTTCTCGGGAAAGGGCTTTGACGCAGCGTCGCTCACCAACACCTCGAAGCACACGATCAAGGTCACCGTGAGCGTTCTTGGGACGAGTGCCTCGAGCGCGACGTTGTCGGCACAACTGGCGGGCTCGACGACATCGAACATCCTGAGCCTCTTCTCGGGGCTCTCAACGTTAAAGGGTCAAACCCTCTTGATCACGAGCGACAAGGCGTCGCTCGTGGTGTCGACCACCCTGCCGAGTCACCCGGCCGGGATAGTCGTGGTCAACCCCTTAGACCGCAGGTAGCGTCGGAGGCTGCCAGCCCGTCACCGCCGCGGGCGTCGGCACCGAGGGTGCGGGCGTCTCGGTCGCGGCTGGCTTACGAGCGCTCTTGAGTGAACTGACGGTCTTGGTGCCGTGAGCGTGTACCGGCTCGCCGTGGGCCTCGTCGATCAACTGCGCCGCAGTCTCGCCGTCGACGGTCTCGTGCTCGAGGAGGGCTGCGGTGAGGGCTTCGAGGCCTCGACGGTGCAGGGTCAGCACCTCAATGGCACGAGCTTCCTGCTCGCGCAAGATCCGCTCCACCTCGTCGTCGATGACCTGGGAGGTGTGGTCTGAGTAGTCGCGCGTGTGCATGAGGTCTTCGCCCAAGAACACCTGGTTGTTCGAACCCCACGCCATCGGACCGATCTCTTTTGACATTCCCCACTCGCGCACCATCCGACGAGCCAGCTCGGTGTTTCTCTGGAGGTCGTCAGACGCGCCGGTCGACAGGTCCCCGTATACGAGGAGTTCGGCGACTCGTCCACCCATGCGCATGCACAACGAATCCTCGAGGTGCTGGCGCGACATGATGTGGCGGTCCTCTTCGGGCAAGGTCATCGTCACACCGAGCGCCATCCCGCGCGGGATGATGGTGATCTTGTGCAAGGGGTCGGTCTTGTCGAGCACGTAGGCGAGCAGGGCGTGGCCACTCTCGTGAAAGGCAATGCGCTCACGCTCGTCGTCCATGAGCACCATGGTGTCGCGCTGTTGACCCATCATGACGCGGTCTCGCGCCATCTCGAAGTCCTCCATGGAGATGGTGGGCGAATTGCGTCGCACCGCGTGCAGCGCCGCTTCGTTCACCAGGTTCGCCAAGTCCGCGCCACTCATCCCCGGAGTACCGCGCGCGACCATCTCCAGGCTCACTGAAGCGTCAAGGGGTTTATCCTTCGCGTGGACCTCGAGGATCGGGACTCGTTCCTCGAGGTCGGGTAACGGTACGACGATCTGACGGTCGAATCGACCAGGTCGAAGGAGTGCCGGGTCGAGCACATCGGGGCGGTTGGTCGCAGCGATGACGACCACACCCTCTGAGGGGTCGAATCCGTCCATCTCGCTCAACATCTGGTTCAGCGTCTGTTCGCGCTCGTCGTGACCTCCACCGACACCCGCGCCACGCTTGCGGCCAATGGAGTCGATCTCGTCAATGAACACAATGGCCGGTGACTGCTTGCGCGCCGTGGCGAAGAGGTCTCGCACGCGACTCGCACCAACGCCGACGAACATCTCCATGAAGTCCGAACCCGACACCGAGAAGAACGGAACCCCGGCCTCACCAGCGACCGCGCGGGCGAGCATGGTCTTTCCGGTACCGGGGGGCCCGACGAGCAAGATGCCCTTGGGGATGAGGGCGCCGACTTCCTTGTAACGGCCGGGGGTCTTCAGGAACTCAACCACTTCACTGATCTCTTGTTTGACACCGAAATAGCCAGCGACGTCAGCGAAGGTGGTCTTGGGTCGGTCCTGGTTGAACTGCTTGGCCTTCGACCTACCGACCGACATCATCCCGTTCATCTGGCCGCGCGCTTGGCGGTTCGCGAACATGAAGAATCCAACGAAGATGAGGATCCAGATCAGATAGGGCAGGAACGTGGACGCAAAACTCGAGGGATTGGCGAAGGTCACCGTCACGTTGTTGGTCTTGAGGCTGTTCACCTCGTCATTAACGACCGGCAGCGGGCCATTGGACGAGTAGTTGGTGCCGTCGGTCAATTGACCGGAGATGACGCCCGACGAGTTGTTGATGCTCGCCGACAGAACGTGCTGGGAACGCACTTCTTGGATCAGAGACGAGTAGGAGAGAGTCTTTACGGTCTTGCTCGAGAAGAGCGAGGGGATGACGAGAATCCCCAGCACGAACGCAATGATGGCGATCGTTATCAGGCGCCGACGCGATTCGGGTGCCATTGGCTTATCGCCACCTGGCAGGTACTTCTTGAATCCCGACTTTTCGTTTGGTGGTGTACTCACGCTCTCCAATCTAGGGGCGAACTCCAAGGGGCTGTCTCTGGGCCTGTGGATAACTTTGTACTTGTTAGCGTAAAGGCTAATGAGCATTCTGGAGCCGAGCGAATCTAAGAATCACGTACGAGCGGGAATGATCGTCATCGGATGTCTCATCGGGTTCCTGCTCGGAGAGATTGCGGCAACGCTCCTTGAACTCGTGGGTGTGCAACTCGCACATTTCCACGGCGGCCTGTCAGCACTCTCCAAGCTCACGAATCCCCCGTGGTGGGCGAACGTGCTCGGCCTGATCGGGCTGTGGAGCGGATTCGCGAGCGCCATCTGGTACGCGAAGACCGCGGGGGGACTGGCGCCTTTGAAGGACCAGTGGCGAGTGCGCGCGGGTGACGCATGGTTCGTGCTGCTCGGGGTTGGTTGTCAGTTCGCGGTCGACCTCGCGTACGCGCCATTTCACTTCAAGCACCTGAACCAACCGGTCAACCACCTCTTCGGCGGTTCGCGCGGGGTGACGTTCGCGGTGGTGGCGACACTCACGACCATCGGTGCGCCGATCATGGAGGAGTGGTTCTTTCGAGGCGTGCTCTATCGCGCGCTCGACGCGGGCCTGCAGCGCTACGCCAAGCGCACCGGAGGGGTGCTGGCGGTGATCGTGAGCGCGGGTCTCTTCGGTCTCGCGCACGCAGAGGCTCTACAGTTCGCGGGTCTGGCGCTACTCGGCGTGGTGCTCGCAATCCTCGTCAAGCGCACCGGACGACTCACGCCGAGCGTGATCACCCACGTCTCATTCAACGCGGTCGCCATGGTGTCGCTCCTTCTTCAGCGGGCGGGTCATTGATGCTCGCCTGGTTGCGTCGTCACCTCAGCACGCTCGGTCTCATCGACGCCGGGGTAATCCTCGTTGTCATCTACATCACGGTGTGGTCACTGCACCCTTCTCTCATCTTCTCCTCGAGTCTGATCACCGGTGGCGACACGGGTGCGCACCTCGCGCTGCCGGCGTACTTGAAGACCACTGGCAACATCTTCAATCTCACGCCGTGGTACCCGGGCTGGTTCGCGGGTATGCCCGCCTACACCTACTACTTTGTCCTGCCCGATTTTTTGGCGACCATTGCGAGTTACGTGATTGGATTCGCGGTGGCGATGAAACTCGCCACCATCCTCGGCTCAGTGCTGATGCCCATCGCCGCCTACGCCATGGGTCGACTCTTTCGAGCGCCACGACCGGTCCCGGCCGCGCTCGCGGTCGCCACCTTGCCCTTCTTGTTCGACGCCTCGTTCACCATTGATGGCGGCAACCTCTTTTCGACCATGGCGGGTGAGTACGCGTTCTCACTCTCGTTGGCGCTCAGTCTCTTGACAATCGGGCTCTTCGCGAGAGGCGTGCGCACGGGTCGCGGATACTGGCTCGCAGCGTTGAGTCTCAGTGCCACCCTCGCCGCACACGTGCTGCCGTGGATGTTCGCGATCGCGGCGACCGGCGTGCTCGTGGTCTTTGAGTTGTTCGCACGACGTGGAATCGGAGACCCGCGAGACCGCGACATGGTGCGCGGGGACTACGCACGACCCTTTCGTTTCGCGCTCGGTGCGGGACTGATCTCGCTCGCGCTCAGCGCGTGGTGGCTCACGACGTTCGTGACGACCCAGAGCTTCACCAACTCAATGGGTTACACCAACGACAACGTCAGCACACTCAGCCAGATCTTCGCCCAGCTCGGTTGGTACGCCCGCAACCCGACGACGGGTGCCCTGGGCGCGGGCGGTGACCGCTGGGTGATCATCCTCGCGAGCGTCGCGGTCATCGTCGCGTTCATCGTGCGCGACCGCTTGGGCATGGTGCTCGCCTCACTCACCGTGCTCTCACTGCTCGCGTACGTGTTTGATCCCCAGAGCGTCTTGTGGAACGAGCGCTTCGTCCCCTTCTGGTTCATCATGATCCACCTCGGTGCCGGGTGGCTCTTTGGTTACGCCCTCTCGAGGTGGGTCACGAGACGTCCCCGGCGACGGCGATCGCACGGTGACGACGAAGTCGGGCTCGCCGCAGCGTTCGCTAACGAGTTCGCGAATTCGAATGCGGACGATGCTGCGAGCGATGCCGAGGCGTCCTCGCTCGGCGAGTCGAGTGCTGAGGTCACTGGGGACACCTCTCGCATGCTCGGAGTAGAACCACTGACGGGCGACGAACCAGTCGCGCAACGTCGCGAGCGCCGCACGGTCCGGGCCACCGCCATCGTCGCGTTGCTCGGTCTGATGTCGACGGTGCCGGGACTCATTCCGAGTCTCGCCACTGACCTGCACCTCAATACAACGGGCAACCAAGTGTCGAGCTGGGCGGCGTGGAACTACTCGGGTTACCAGGGTAAGGCGGCGTGGCCCGAGTACAAGAACTTGATCGACACCATGACGAGTGTCTCGACACGCTACGGATGCGGGCGAGCGATGTGGGAGTACAGCGGCAGCGGCGCCACCAACGAGAACCGTTTCGGTAGTCCCATGGCCCTCATGCTCCTGCCGTACTGGACCAACAACTGCGTTGATTCAATGGAGGGACTCTTCTTCGAGTCTTCGCCCACGGCTCCCTATCACTTCTTGAACCAGGCGGAACTGAGCGTGGCCCCAAGCGACCCCCAGAGCGGTCTGCCCTATGGGACCCTCAACGTCTTTCAGGGCGTCCGCCATCTCCAGATGCTCGGCGTCAAGTACTACATGGCCTTCTCGCCGACCGCGATCTCTGAAGCCAACGCCGACCCCGAACTGAAACTGGTCGCCACCACCCAGCACTGGCCCGTGCCCGACGTGAGCTGGCACATCTATCTCATCAAGAACAGCCCCATGGTCCAGTCGCTCACCCATACGCCCAACGTGGTCGCGGGCGTGTCGAGCCGAGTGGGTTGGTTGAACGCCAATACGTGGTGGTGGGTGAACAACAGTGCCTGGAAGGTTCCAATCGCTGAGAGCGGACCGGCGTCGTGGCCACACGTTGCCAGTACCAACAAGATGACGACTTCAACGCCACTGGCCAAGGTCACGGTCAGCGCGCTTAAGGTCGACACCCAGTCGATCTCGTTCCACGTCAGTCGGGTGGGCGTGCCGATGCTTGTCAAGATCTCGTATTTTCCGAGGTGGCACGCGACCGGCGCCACCGGTCCCTACCGCGTGAGCCCGAACCTCATGGTCGTGATACCGACCTCAAAGAACGTCACCCTCTCCTACACGAGCACGCCCGCGCTGCTCTGGGGCAATGTGGTGAGCGACGTCGCGGTGTTCTTCGGCCTCGTCACGCTCTGGCTCTTCGTCAAGAAACGCAGAAATCAAGCCCGATAGTGTTGGGTGGTGGACAGTCGCGCAATCTTCAAGGCCTACGACATTCGAGGCACGTACCCTGATCAACTCGACGAACGTATCGCTCGAGCCGTGGGATCGGCGTTCGCGAGCTTCGTGAAGGCCCCGCGCATCGTCGTAGCGCGTGACATGCGACCTTCGGGAGAAACCTTGAGCATGGCATTCGCCGAGGGCGCCCGAGCGGTTGGCGTTGCCGTGGTGGACCTCGGTCTCGCGTCCACCGACTTTCTCTACTTCGCCTCAGGTCACCTCGACGCCCCCGGGGCGATGTTCACCGCGTCGCACAACCCGGCGCGCTACAACGGGATCAAACTCTGTCTCGCCGGCGCCAAGCCCGTTGGCGTAGACACCGGCCTCGCCCAGATCGAGCAGATGGCGAGTGCGTTCTGGCGCGAACCGGCGAACGGTGAACTCGCCGCGTTAGAGCAGCGTGACCTGATGGATGAATGGGTGCGCCACGTGCACTCCTTTGTCGACCTCGGGGCCCTTCGTCCCCTCAAGATCGTGGCCGACACCGCGAACGGCATGGGTGGCTACATTGCGCCCAAGATCTTTGACGGCCTGCCCTTTGAGCTCGAGATCATGTACCAAGAGCTCGACGGCACCTTCCCCAATCACCCCGCCGATCCGCTCAATCCCGAGAACCTGCGCGACCTGCAAGCCCGCGTCCTCGAGACCGGAGCCGACATTGGGCTCGCCTTTGACGGTGACGCCGACCGCGTCTTTCTCATCGACGAGAAGGCCCAACCCATCAGCGGCTCGACCACGACTGCGATGGTGGCCTCGGCGATGCTGCGACGAAATCCGGGCGCGACGATCCTCTACAACCTGATCTGTTCTAAGTCGGTGCCGGCGGTCATCACCGAGGCCGGTGGCGTGCCCGTTCGCACCCGGGTCGGTCACAGCTACATCAAACAGACCATGGCCGAGACCAACGCGGTCTTTGGCGGCGAGCACTCGGGGCATTACTACTACCGAGACAACTACCGTGCCGACTCTGGGATCATCACCGCACTCATCGTGCTCGAACTCTTGAGTGGCGCGCAGATTGCCCTGTCTGAGCTGGCACGACCCTTCAAGCGATTCGCCGCCTCGGGCGAGATCAACACCGAGGTCGCCGACCCTGCCGCGGTCGTGGCGTCCCTGACGCGACGACTGAAGGATGAGGGCGTCAACGTCGACGAACTCGATGGGCTGAGCGCTGACTTCGAGAGTTGGTGGTTCAATCTGCGCCCCTCGAATACCGAACCGCTGCTTCGCCTCAATGTCGAAGCAGCGACGGACGAGTTGTGCGCTGCGCACGTGCGCGACGTCCTCACGATGATCAAAGGAGCCTAGGAATGGCACTGGACAGTTTCCTTCTCGAACTACTCGAGGACCCCGTCGATCACGAATCGCTGCTCTACATCGAAGCCGACCATGTGCTGTACAACCCGCGTCGACGCGTGGCCTATCAGGTGATCGACTCGATCCCGGTGCTGTTACCCGACGAGTCGACGCCGGTCAGTGACGAGCGTCATGACGCCTACGTGAACGACCCCGCGGCGCGCTCGACGGGCAAGGCGTCCTAGTCAGTCCAGTCGCTCGACGATCATGGCCATGCCCTGACCGCCGCCGACGCACATTGTCTCCATGCCAATACGCTTGCCCGAGTCCTCGAGCGAGTTGAGCAGCGTGGTCATGATGCGAGCACCGGTCATGCCAAAGGGGTGACCCAGGGCGATTGCGCCGCCACGGATGTTCAACTTGTCGAGCGAAATCCCGAGGTGCTTCGCCGACGGCAGCACCTGGGCGGCGAAGGCCTCGTTGATCTCGACGAGATCGATGTCGTTGATGGTCATGCCCGCGCGCTGCATGGCCTGACGGCACGCTTCAACCGGTCCGAGCCCCATGATCTCAGGGTTGAGTCCGGTGACGCCGCTCGCCACGATCCTCGCCAGTGGCTTGATGCCCAGTTCTTTCGCACGGGTGTCGCTCATCACGACCACGGCGGCCGCGCCGTCGTTGAGGGGACAGGCGTTGCCTGCGGTGATCGTGCCGCCCTCTCGAAACACCGGCTGCAGGGTCGCGAGCTTTTCGAGCGTCGTGCCGGCTCGAGGGCCGTCGTCCTTTGAGATCACGGTGCCGTCGGGCAGGGTGACGGGGATGATCTCGCGTTCGAAGAATCCGTTCGCCTGGTGGGCGACGGCGAGTTCCTGGCTCCGAACGGCGAATTCGTCCATCTCGAGGCGCGACACCTTCTCGAACTCAGCGACGTTCTCCGCGGTCTGGCCCATGGCGATGTAGATGTCGGGCAGGCCCGGCTGTGGTGTCCAGGGCTCGCCGGCCTTCTCTGAGCGGCTGGCGGTGCGTGCGAGGGCGTCAGAGAAGAGCGGGTTCATGGCCTTGCCACTGTCCGAGGCTCCGGCAGCGAAGCGCGAGACGGTCTCAACGCCCGCGGCGATGAAGACGTCCCCCTCGCCAGCGCGGATGGCGTGCGCGGCCATGCGGATGGTCTGGAGTGACGAGGAGCAGTAGCGATTGACCGTGACACCGGGGACATTGTCCATTCCCGCGAGCAGGGCGGTCACGCGCGCGATGTTGAAGCCGGCTTCGCCGGCGGGCTGGCCGCAGCCGAGCATGAGGTCTTCGACGCTGTTGGGGTCGAGCTCTGGGAGCTTGGCGAGGACTTCTCGCACGACGTGCGCGGCGAGGTCGTCGGGTCGCAAGTCGACCAGCGATCCTTTGAAGGCGCGCCCGATCGGGGTGCGTCCGGTGGCGACGATGACGGCTTCGGGCATTGGATCCTCCTCTTGGTTACTGCAAGGTAACTCAGTGGAGCATAGTGAACCGAGCGACCCTGCGTGCGTCAGGCGTTCGTCAGTGGACCGGCGTCGTCAAATCCCTGACGCACACCTTGTCCCGCGCGGCGAGCGAGTTGCTCTGGTTCGAACAACATCCAGTACGCGTTCCTCGCGTGCTTACGCGAACGGTTCTCGAAGACCGAAGCGAGCACGGCGGGGTCGCTCGCTTCGTCTTCGTGGACGAAGACCTCGAGAATGGGCGTCGACGTGAGGAGTTGTGCCTGCATGATGCCGAGCGCCGCCTCGTGAGCGCACTGCTTGTCAATGGGGGCTGAACCCGGCATGCCCAGGGCCACCACGATGTCACAGCCGTTCTTCTCGATGAGGTTCTTCGCCGCGACCGCGAGGTCCTTGAACCCCGGGACGGTTCGAGAGACGACGGTGAACTTCTTGTCGTAACCCGGGCATTCGGCGAGTTCTGCGCGCGCGGCCGCGCCCATGTCGTAGCGGGCGAACATGGTGTCGACGACACCAATCTTCAGCTTCTTGCGCGATTTCGTTTTCTTGGCCACGAGACTCCAATCGGTAGTGGTTCCAGTGTAGAGAACGCGCCACGACCCCTCGCCGGCGTGGACACTGCTCGATGGATGAACTCAGCGTGGCGCGAGCCCCTCAACGGCGTCGCTGAGCTCGACGCCGTAGGGGATGACGGCGAGGGTAGGAATTTGCACGCCCGCCTCGATGTAGCGCGCCACGTGTTCTCGACACGCCTCGTAGGAACCGTGGATGATCAGTTCGTCGACGACGTCATCGGGGATCACTTCATTGGCGCGCTTGCGATCACCTTCAGCCCACGCGTCCCACATTGGCTGGAGCCGTTCGCCTCGTCCGAGCCAGCGATGGAACTCGGCGTAGGTGGGCACCGTCAGGTACGACGAGATCATTCGTCGAGCGATGAAGCGCGCCGCGTCGGCGTCTTCGGTCGGGATGACGAACAAGCGCGCTGCGATGGTCTTGTCGGGGCCGACTTCGTCTCGACACGCCGCGACGTCTGTCGCGGCGAGCCAGTTGAGGATCGCGCCATCGCCCTCGCGACCGGCGAGACGCAGCATGCCGGGGCGAAGCGCCCCGAGCAGTATTGGCGGACGCTCGAGGACGGGGCGCGAGAGTTTGAATCCGTGGACTTCAAAGGTCTCGAACACCTCGTCGATCTTCTCGCCGGCGAGCGCCTTGTTCACGAAGCGCAGGACGTCGCGCGTGTGGGCGAAGGGACGCTCGTACTCAATGCCGTTCCATCGTTCGACCACCGGCAGGCTCGACGCGCCGAGGCCCATCGTGAAACGACCTTGAGCCACTTCAGCGAGCGCGGCGATGCTCATCGCCATGAGACCGGGACCTCGGGTGAACACCGGCGTCACCGCGACTCCCACGTTCAGTCGCGACTCCCAGGCCGCGCACAACGCGAGTGGCGTGAAGCCGTCGGCCCCGTCGACCTCGGAGGACCAGACGTCGCTGTAGCCGAGCTCGGCGAGGCGATGGAACCACTCACGGTGCTCGGGGAGTGACACGCCGTCAAAGGGGATGGTGATGCCGTAGCGAGAGGTCATACCCTCAGTGTTCCAGATAGCCAGGTGCCGCGGCCACTCAGCGCAAGTAGTCGCCGCCGTGGGCCTCGGGCACACTGAAGCCGCGACGTTGCAGGTCGTGCACCCAGCGATTGACGATGGTCTCGAGTACTTGCACGCGCGCGAAGTGCTTGTTCTCGGCGGCGATCAAGTCCCAGTGGGCGTGGGCGTGATCGGTGAGCTCGATCATGTCGTTGATGGCGCTCAGGTACGCCGGGCGCTTCTCGCGGTTGCGCCAGTCGTCGGGGGTGAGTTTCCATTGCTTGAGTGGATCGCTCGCTCGATCGTCGAATCGACGCAACTGCTCGAGTTCTGAGATCTGGAGCCACAGCTTGATGATGGTGACACCGTCGTTCACGAGCATGCGCTCGAAATCGACGATCTCGGTGGCCGAGGACTTGACGGTCGCCAAGTCGATGAGTCCTTCAACGCGCTCGACCAGCATCCGCCCGTACCACGAGCGGTCGTAGACCGTCATCTCGCCGCGACCCGGCAGTGATTCCTGGAAACGCCAGAGGAAGTGGTGACGACTCTCCTCGTCGGTTGGAACGGCGATCGGCACGACGCGCACGTGGCGCGGGTCGAGGCTCGCGGTGAGCCTGCGGATGGCGCCGCCCTTACCGGCAGCGTCGAAGCCTTCGAAGAGCACGAGCAGTCCGGGGCCCTCGGTCGCGGGTTCGAGCAGGCCGCCCGTGAACAGGCGCAGTTGGGTCAGGCGGCGCTGGGCGACTTGGATGCGAGCCTCGGACGCCTCATGACTCATGGACTGGCTGAGGTCGAGGCTCTCAAGTCGATTCGACATTACGGCCACCGTACCGCACGACACCGAGGGGCGTGACTACTTCGCCGATCGCCAGCGCGCGAGGGCGATGAAGGTCCAGATGCCCTCCACGACGCCAAAGGGCCACGCCCCACTCAAGAAGCCGTACGTGCTCGAGAGGGCGCAGCCGAGTGCGAAGAGCGCAATGAAGTGCCGGCCCTTTGACTCAAGGGCGTACATGAGCATCATGAAGCTGACCGCGATGACGCCAAACAGTGTGACGCTCATCGCATCACCTCAGCGCTTGTGGCGCGGCCTCGCAGCGGGCATTCGCTCACGAATCCACGAATACACGAGGAACAGACCAGCGAGCAGGGCTGCGAGCAGGGCGTAGTGCACGTGCGGCGGAGCGAAGGAATAGGTCACCGTTGAAGTGCCCGCCGGCACCGGGATGCTCTGGTAGGCAATGTCCGAAGCGGTGATCGGTACTTCCTTGCCGTTCACGTACGCGTGCCAGCCGCTCATGAAGAGCTCGGTGCGGATGAGCGTGGTGCCAGCCGTTGGACACGAGACGGTCGCTTGGTTGTTCGACGTGCTCGTCACGGTGCACGAGGACGACGTCGTAGAGAAGAAAGGCCGTGGGTGAGGGAGTTGGTAGATCGTCACGATGTCGTCGTGAAAGACCTGGGTGACGCCGAGCTTGGTCAGCGCCGGCAGGATCACGACCGCACTCGGCGCGACGAGGTACTTGACCGAAGCGTCTTCGTAGGCCGAGAGGTGGTCGACGACTTGTTGTTCTTGCGCGATGATGCCGGTCATGCCGTCGTGGATGACGAATTGGTTCAAGGGGGCGGGAAAGTTGGGATAGAGCGTCGTGTTGATGAGTGTGGCGAACGTGGACGGGAAGGGCAGGTCGATCGCACTGAGTGAGTTGATGCCAAACTGGGACCCCCAGTTCGCCGTCAAGACACCGAGGTCGAGGAAACGCAGTTGGCCCTGATTCTTTTGGAGGAACTCAATGGGCGCCATGTCGATGTTGATCTGTTTGGCGGCGCCGCCGGTGGGAACCTGGAACATCACGATCGTCTCGCCCACGACCACGATCGTGATCAGCAACGGGACAATCTTGGCGAAGGAGAAGCGTCCGAGGATGAGCAGTATGAATGCAACGACGAAGGGGATCGAGTCGAGGATGGTATAGACGACTTGGGTCTTGGTGGTGTGGATCACACCGGCGTTCCAGGTGTGCGCTTCGAGTGCGCCCCAGAGCAGCAACAAGATAGCGACGACGGTCGTCACGGTGAACAGACGCTGCGCCCGGCGTTCCTTGGCGAAGTCCATGATGCCAAGGCCCGCGAGGATGATGAGTGCCATCTCGCAGCTCGGCATGATGTAGCGCGGCAGATCGGCGCTGCTCGCGAGCGGGAGGAGATTGAACAGTTGGTGGGCGTAGAAGAGATTGAAGATGCTCGCGAGCCCGACGATCGTCCAAGCGGCGAGGAATATCCGAAGCGGTCGATGACGCGAGCCAAAGAGTCCGAGGAGCGCGAGCGCCACCACGCTGAACGTGAAGTACCCGCCAATGCCGCCCCACGCGGTCGCCGCGTTGGGGTTCGCGAAGATGAGACCGTAGATGTAAGGGTCGATGAACATCGACGCGGCGTGAAAACCGAGGTGCGCGGTGCTCTCGCCACCGGCGGCGTGACTGCCGACATTGGCGACCTTCATGAAGTCGGCGAAGGGCACGAGGATGGGTAGTGCGAGCAGCCCGCCGACGAGTCCGGCGAGACCGACTCGACGAACCGCCACCAGCCGGGCTTCGCGTGGCACCGAGAAGAAACGCACGATCGCCCAACCGCCACCGAACAGGGCGTCGAAGTACGCGACCTCGGGGAACCCGGCGAAGAGCGAGAGCGCGAGTGCGATCGCCGCCACGTACCAGCCGCGGCGCGCGTTGTTCGTGGCGTTGTCGTAGATGATCTCGATCCCGAGGATGAGCATTGGCAGGAACGCAATGGGATTGAGGACCGCGTTACCGAGCCACGAGTAGGTGCCGTTGAGAGCGAAGAGCACACCGACGCCGGTGGCGACGAAGGTGGGCATGGAAAGGCGCTTGGCGAGGAAGTACGTCGAAACCC
The DNA here is from genome assembly GCA_027355725.1 of Acidimicrobiaceae bacterium. Lineage (GTDB taxonomy): Bacteria > Actinomycetota > Acidimicrobiia > Acidimicrobiales > RAAP-2 > RAAP-2. Next base: position 25,725 of record DAIEHI010000053.1, on the reverse strand, counting down.
CCGCGATGATCTCGAGCGACGCGTGGAACCACAGCAGGCCGCTCGGGAGCGCGAACAGGATCGTCAGTGGGAACAGGGCCGCGGACTGCATCTCTCCCGCGAGTGGTTGGCCGAGGCCCTGGAAGTAGTTCCACCACGGCAAGTGGCCGTGCAGGACGTCCATAGCGGCGACGTGACCGAGTGATTGGGTGATGTAGCCAACGTTGGGGTCGATCATTGGTCGCCCGCAGGTCACGTTGCAGAGGATCCGCGATATCCCCGCGGTCCATGAGATGGGGTTCACGTTGGCGAGTCCCACGAGGAACAAGACGTTGCCAAAGAGCACGCAGAGCACGATCACGAGGATCGGTGTCGTGGACGCGGGAAGTCTCTGGTATCTGGCGACGAGACTCGCCCAGGCGTTGTTCACGGACACAGGTTACAAGAACGGCCCGTCACATCCGGGCCGCCTCTTAGTCCCATTGGTGACGGTAATAGACCGTTTCGCCAAGTAACAGCAGCGATTCGGGGAAGTACGGGTCCTTGAACGTGCCAAAGATGTCCCATCGGCGGATGAATCGATTCCGGTCGTCGAGTGGGTCGAGGTCACCGCGAGACGAACTCACGTGGTGGTACAGCTGCACGTCAGGGGTGTACACGACGTGACGGCCGTCCTCTTGACTCCTCAGACAGATGTCGACGTCATTCATGACGACCTTCAACTGCTCATCCATGCCACCGAGGGACTCCCAGAGCTCTCGACGAACCATCTGCACCGCACCGGTGACGGCCGCGACGTCGCGGGTCGCGGCACTGAACTCATCGAGGTGGGGGTAGTTCGAGTCGGTTCGAAGGTGCTGGGGGTAGGGCGCGATCACGATGCTCTCGTGCTCTCGACGCCCGTCTTGATCGAGCAGACACGCACCCACGATGCTGACGTCTGGCTGTGAGGCGAGTCCCACCATCTGTTCGAGCCAGTCGGGGGTGACGAGGATGGTGTCGTTGTTGAGGGTCACGACGAACTGGGCGCTCGAGTGGCTGATGCCGCGATTGACAATGTGCGCGTAGTTGAACGGACCAGGGCAGGGGACCACGCGGTACTTGGTCTGGGCGAAGTACTCGAGGGTCGCCGGCTCCTTCGAGTCGTTGTCGAGAATGATGATGTCGTAATTGGTGTAAGTCGTCTTCTCTTCTATGGCGTCGATGCACTGACGAACGAGATCGATTCGGTCACGGGTCGGGATCACGATGTCGATCGACGGGTGTGGCTCGGGGGCGTGCAGACGCCAGTGCACGAGGCCCGCCAGGTTCCCTGCGGTCACTTCACCGGACATTCCCCGGCGCTCGAGGGCGCGTTCAACCACGCGACATGTGTCCTCACTCACGTGCGACGCCTCAAAGGCGATACTGGGCCGTCCCGCGGGCAGCACCGCGGTCACGTGGCGAAACGTGGCGCCGGTCTCTTTTAGTCGCAGGTACGCGTCGTGCTCGAAGACCCAGCCGGCGTCGGTCGAGAACCCGCCGATGCGAGCGAGGGTCGTTCGACGAAGGAGGGCTGGTCGTCCGACGCTGTTGTAACTGAGCAACGTGTGCGGGCCAACGCCCGCGGTCTTGAGGATTGGTGTGAAGGGATTCGGGCCGTTCTCGTCGGCGAAGACGACGTCGTCGCCGTCAAGCGCGGCACTGAGCAGGGCCGCGAGCGTCACCGATTGGTTCGCCTCGCTGATCGAAGCGTCGACGAGGAAGATCCATTCACTCTTCGAGTTCTCGAGGAGATCGTTGAGTGCGCGCACGCTCGGTTCACTGCTCTCGATGGATTCGTCGACGGCGAAGATCGCCACGTTGGCGAACTGCTGGTGTGCCGCCATGGTGTCCGACTCGAGGGCGTGGCGGGGGATCCGGTAGTTCACGGGAAAGTACTGCTGTCGAGCCGCCACCTTTTGGGACTGGACGACGACTGGTTCTACGACGGTCGGGGCGGGGCGCTTTCGAAGCGAGCGAACCACGCGCAACACGGGCCGTCCAAAGAAACGAGCAATCTTGTAGCGCACGGTGTCCTCGCCGAGCATGCGCCCGATGACGCGCTGGAGGACGTTGCCCGACACCGAGCGAATGCTGTCGTGAAATTTCGCCCAGCGCCGCTTGATGTCGCGGTCGCTGAGAAGGGTCGCCCCCTCGGCATCGAAGCGTGGGAATCCTGACACTGTGATAATCCTTCGCTCGACGATGGCGGCCAATTCTTGAGCCTCGTCAAATTTAGTTGAGTCACTTCAACGTCGTCTGAGCGGGCGAGGAATCGCGGCCACGCTAGGTGATTTTCGCACCGTCCGATCCCAAGTGACCAGTCCCACACACCCGATCGGGCGGGCTTCGAAGGGCGAGATTTTGGTGTGCGCGAATAGTGGCACTATGGAGAAATGAGACCATTTCGCGCGCTTCGAATCCTGGCGGTCCTCGTGTTGTTCACGGGCGTATTCAGCGTGGTCTCCATTGGTGGCCACTCGAATCCGTCATCAGCGGCGGCGGTGCCCAGTTGCAACCTTCAACGCTTCGCCGCGTCGAGTTCGGTCACCTCGCGCCCCGGGGGCACGAGTGTGCGCGTGGTGATGGCCAGTCACTACTTCCCTCGGTGTCAATGGTCTGGGGCTACGCGCTACCAGTTCTTGAACGCACAGTCACAGCCGCTCGGCAACGCGTTCGTACAGGCCGGTGCGAAGAGTGTGAACGTGAATATGACCTTTCAAGTGGTTTCGAGTGTGAGCACTACTGAAGGGGTCTTGTGTACTTCAAAGGTCGCGTCGTACCTAGCAGTCATCGCACCGACGTCGCGGCGCGTCGTCAAGTTGCGCACCACCATTGGTGTGTGTGTCAACGGCGCAACGAAATGGTCCACGGTCGACTCGGTCACGTTCCCCGTGCCCAACCGGTGCACGAGTACGTCGCTTCGAGTGGGCATTGGCCAGTCCGAAGGCGCGGCGGGAACGATCTACTACCCCTTGGTGTTCACCAACGTGGGAAGCGTAGCCTGCACGATCTCGGGGATCCCGCGCGTGCAGCCCTCTACCGCCGGCGCGCACCTTCGCGTTGGACCAACGGCGTCACTTCGAGACTTCAGCGCATCGGGGTACGGACAGTCGATCCGTCTCGCCCCGCACGCCCAAGCGAGTGCCGCCTACGGCGTCGCCCAAAGCGCCAATTACACACCTTCACAGTGCGTGCCGGCCAACTTCGCGGGCGTCACGGTGCTGGTCGGTGGCATTGGCCAGTGGTGGACGCCACTCAAGAGCTCGACCTGCACCAAACTCGTGAGTACGTTCGTCTCGGGTGTCCTTCCGACCACGAACGGCCAACCTCCCTTGTCGTGAGCTCGCCAGGAGCGTTCCTAGGATGAGCACATGGACCTAGAACTGAAGGATCACGTCGTTCTCATCACCGGTGGCACGGACGGACTGGGACTCGCGCTCGCGAAGCGACTCGTGAGCGAAGGGGCCAAGGTGGCGGTCTGTGGCCGTGACCGGGCGCGACTTGACGCTGCGCAAGACGAGTTGGGTGGTGAAGCGTTGTGTTTCGAGGCCGACGTCACCCGCGAGGGTGAACTCGACGAGTTCGTCGCCGCGACGCTGTCGCGATTCGGACGCCTCGACGGCGCGGTGAACAATGCGGGTCGTTCGGCCGGCTCGTCCATTGCCGCTTCCGACGATCAGGTCTGGCGCGATGACTACGAATTGAAGGTGATCGCGGCGCTGCACATGTCACGCGCGGTGCTGCCGGCCCTCGAGGCGTCAAGGGGGGCACTTTTGAACGTGCTCGCGATCATGGCTCGCTCGCCGCGTGCGAATTCGACGCCGACCACGGCCTCTCGCGCCGCGGGTCTCGCGATGACCAAAGCGATGGCGAACGAAGTCGGACCGAGGGGTGTGCGAGTGAACGCGATCCTGATCGGACTGATCGAGTCGGGACAGTGGGTACGCGCGGCACACGAGGCGAACATGGACCTCAGTGACTTCTATGAGCGCATGGCGAGCAACGCGAACATCCCTCTCGGGCGAATTGGCCGGGCCGATGAATTCGCTGACCTGGCGGCATTCCTGTTGTCGCCGAGGGCGAGTTACGTCACCGGCGTAGGTGTGAGCGTTGACGGCGGTCTCTCACCGGTGATCTGAGGTCGTGACTAGCGTCGCGCCGCGCCGATCAGGATGTCGTCGATGGACTTGACGACATCGTCGAGTTCGCGCGCGGGCATGTATTTTCGACGAAGCTCGACCAGCGTCTCAATCGCACCAAGTTCCACAACACCGTCAGCGACCAGCCCGCTCTCACCCGTGAGACAGTCATAGTGCTCGCGAGCCTGGGACTCATCGAGGTCGAGCAGGTGTTCCGCCGCCTTTAGGACCTCGGCGGTACGTTGACCCGCGAGGATCTCGCGTGAGGTCTGCAGGATCACGTCGCAGAATCGAGCGTGCGCGTGGTCGTTTCGCTGATCGCTCGTTGGCAGGGCGGCGATCACGGTGCCGATATAGGGCCCGAGCGCATCCACTTGGGAGACGCTCGTGCAACCGAGTCCCCTCGCACGAAGTTCGTTGCCCGCGTTCAGTACTGTCGCCGCGCAGCGCGACTCGACCAGAGCCGCGGTGCGCTGGGGCGTCGAGCCGAGGGCCTCGAGACGGTACGCGCCGGGTTCGAGTCCGCTCCGGGCCAGAAGCTCGTAGGCGACGAACGCGAATCCCGACTGGGGCACGTCGACACCCACGACCTCGTTTCTCACCTGCGCCACGTCGCTCACGTGGGGTGCGAGGTTGAGCGAGAGGCCCAGACCCTTGTCGAGGGCAGCGAGGACCCGAAGGGGGATTGTCCGTCCGAGCGGGTTCTTCGCGAGGTACTGATACGCGAGGACGTTGTCGGGACTGGTGAAGACCAGGTCCAGTTCGCCGTTCTCGAGTGACGTGAACTGCGCGGGTGACGAAGTGACGAGTGATTCGTGCACGCGAAGTCCCGCCCGCTCGAGGTCGCCCGATTCTCGCGCCATGTGAATGAGGATCGAGCGGGTGAAGGTGCCTACATTCAGATGTTGATCAGCCATCGCGCAATGTTGGCACATCCGCTCACCTCGCTTTTCGCATGGTCGATACTGGTGGCGACGTACGCGGTGGGTGACTGATTCATGGACACGCTTCGAACCCGTGAGGCCTGTGGCGCCAGACTGTCACACTTGTTACAGATAGCCCTATGCTGGTCTCATGCAGTGGACCACCTCAACGAACAGTCTCGTGGGCGAAATGTGCCCCCGCGTCGGCTCATGAACGACGTAACACCGCAGTCGCCCACGGAGGCGAACGGTGAGTTGCTCACTCTGGAACAGAGCGTGGGGTTTCGCCTGAGCCGAGTGGCGCGTGCGCGAAAGAGGGCGTGGACCGAGGAACTCGAGGCGTTGGCGCTCACCCCCGCGCAGGCCTCCGCCTTGCGGGCGGTCGTTGAGCGCCCCGACCTGTCACTTCGCGCACTTGCTCGCACCATGGGCACCGACCCCATGTCGGCCAAGCGCTGCGTCGACGAACTCGAGACGCGCGAACTCCTGCGCAGTACGGCGGCACCCGGGGACCGCCGACCTCGGGTCTTGAACGCGACCAAGTCGGGTCGTGCGCTCGCGCGAGAGATCGATCGACGCGTTCGCCTCCAGGAGGCGACCCTGCGTGAGGTGCTGAGTGCGCACGAGTACGAGATTCTCCTCAGCGTCCTCGAACGCCTCGAGGGGCACCTGGAGATTCACAGTCCATCCAACCCAGTCGTAGAGAAGAGTGAGTGCTGATCATGAGTGAAGACCTAGAGCGCACCGGTGAGATGTGGGACAAGCGGTACGGTGAACACCCGTGGTCGGTCGTGCCCGACGAGAGTCTGGTGGAGCTCGTTGCGCCGGTGACGGCCGGTCGCGCACTCGACCTCGGGTGCGGCACGGGCCGAAATGCCCTGTGGCTGGCGCGAGAGGGATGGCGGGTGACGGGTGTCGATGCGTCTCGGGTCGGTCTACAGATGGCGGCGGACCAGGCCGAGCGTGAAGGTCTCACCTTGGACCTCGAGCGTCGCGATCTCGTCTCGTTCGAAACCGAGCCGGAGTCCTTCGATCTGGTCGTGATCTCGAACATCCACCTTGCACCAGAGCAACGAAGTGAGTTCTTCGCGCGTGCCGCGCGCGCGGTCGCACCTTCGGGTCACCTTTACATCACCGGCCATCACGTCGACGCCTTTGGGCTCGCGGGTCCTCCAGACATCGAGCGGCTCTTTGATGAGGCGATGTTCGCTGGTGGCTTCGATGGTTTCACGACCGACGTGCTCGAGCGGCGAGAGACTCTGTCCGACTCTGACCACACCGATGACGTGGTCCTGGTCTTTTGGGCCACGAAACACTCCAAGGAAAGCGGGTTAGAGAAATGAGTGATCTCACGAGCAATGACCGCGGCGCGCGCGAACGACGAGGCTTCGCACTCGCAGTGATCGCGGCCGCACAACTCATGGTGATGCTCGACCTCACGATCGTGAACGTGGCGCTACCTTCCATTCAGGGCAATCTTCACTTCTCCACGACGAATCTCACCTGGGTCATCGACGCGTACGTCCTCGTCTTCGGCGGATTATTGCTGCTTGGGGGGCGCGCGGGCGACATCTTCGGGCGGCGTCGAATGTTCGTCGTCGGGATCGGTCTGTTCGCACTTGCGTCACTGGCGGGTGGACTCGCGACGTCGCAGTTGCCGCTCGTCATCGCACGCGCGGTGCAAGGGATCGGTGCCGCGATTGCCTCACCCACGGCACTGGCGCTCGTCGCGGTGACCTTCCCCGAAGGTCATGCGCGCAACCGGGCGATGGCGGTGTACGCGAGTATGACCGCCGCGGGAGGGGCCACCGGTTTGCTCCTCGGTGGCGCGCTCGTCGAAGCTGCATCGTGGCGATGGGTGTTCTTTGTGAACGTGCCTATTGCGATGCTGGTGATGGCCGCCACGCCCTTTGTCCTGCCCAAAGTCGACGGCCACGGTGGCCGCTTGGACGTACCCGGTGCGGTGACGGTCTCGGGCGGGATTGCCTTCTTGGTCTACGGACTCGTTCGCGCACCCGACGCGGGTTGGTTGGCGCCGGCGACCCTCGCGTCCTTCGCCGTCGGTATCTTGTTACTGCTCGTGTTCGTCGCCATCGAACGACGAAGTACCCAACCACTGATACCGCTCGGCTTCTTGCGCCATCGAAACCGCATGGGCGGTTACGTGATGATGATGCTCATCGGCGCGTCGATGTTGTCGCTCCTGTTCTTCTTGACCCAATTCCTCCAGGAAGTCCTCGGGTACAGTTCGCTGCGAGCGGGGGTTGCGTACCTGCCGGTTCCCGTGATGGTCGCCTCCACCAGTATCTTCTTGTCGCGCCGCATCAAGCGATACGGCGTGAGGATCTTCATCACCCTCGGCCCCTTGCTGGTTGCGGCGGGGGTGTTCTGGGCCTCGTTCCTCGACGCGTCGTCTTCGTACGTCCACGTCTTTGGCCCGCTCGTGATCTTCGGACTCGGCATGGGGTTCTCCTTTGTACCCCTGACGCTCAACGCCGTCTCCTCGGTGCGCAACCATGAACAGGGTCTGGCCTCTTCACTTCTCAACACCAGCCAGCAGATCGGCGGATCCCTCGGTCTCGCGGTGCTCGTCACCATCGCCGCCACCGTGCGCAGTCACCAGCTCGCACTGGCGCAGAAAGCGCACGCGGCGAGTGGGCTCAGCGCCCACGATCAGGTGAACGCCGCGGTCCACGGCTTCCAAGCGGCGATGCGCGTGGGTGCCCTCAGTTCTTTGATCGCCTTCGTGATCGCCCTCTTCGTGATTCGAACCCCGTCAACAACCCCCACCCCCACCCTCGATCCGGCGACCGCGCATCTAGGCGGTTGAGTCTCGAATCTCAGGGGTGCAGGCCGTCTTCGTGGGTGACGTGGGCGGCTGGCTCGAGCTGGAATGTGGCGTGTTCGATCTCAAAATGGGCGGCGAGGCACGCCTGAAGGGCGTCGAGGACCTGGGGGGCGTGTCCGCTCGAGAAGCAGTGGTCCTCTATCACCACGTGCGCCGAGAGCGAGACCAGTCCTGAGGTCACCGTCCACGCGTGCAGGTCGTGCACGTCAAGCACGTGCGGGACTTCGAGCAGGTGAGTGCGCACGTCACTCAGCATCAACTCGTCGGGCGTGGCTTCGAGCAGTATCCGGCCCGCGTCGCGCAGCAGTGACCACGAGCTTCGCGCCATGAGCAGCGCCACGAAGAGTGACGCCACCGAGTCTGCGCGCACCCAGTGCGTGGCGAGGATGACGACGCCGGCGACTGCGGTCCCGATGAAGGCGAATAGATCGGTCATGATGTGCGCCGAAACCGCTCGAACATTGAGACTCGACTGATTGGCCTTGGCGAGGGTCCAGGCGGCGACCACGTTGACTGCGGTGCCGACGATCGCAACGACGAGCAGCGGCGAGCCGGTGACGTGTTGGGTGTTGATGAGTCGCTGGACGGCCTCAACGGTGATGAAGAGGGCTATGGCTGCGAGCGTGACGCCATTGGCGAGGGCGGCGAGGATCTCGGCGCGCTTGAGACCGAAGGTCCACTTGATGTTCGAGGGTCTAGACGCGAGGTGGATGGCCCACGCGCTGAGCGCCAGTGCCGAGACGTCGGTGAGCATGTGCCCGGAGTCCGCGAAGAGCGCTAATGAGTTCTCTACGACCGCGGTGACGAACTCTGCGACGAGGAATGCGCTGATGAGCGCGAGCGCGATGAGGACGAGACGCATGTCGGAGTCGTGCGAGACGACCGCGTGATCGTGATGGTGGGGCTCGTTCACGGGATTCTTGCTGATCCGCTCATCGTACGCGCAGTGATCGCAGCGGACTCGACATGACCCGTGAGAGAGCGGCGGGCCAATCAGCCACCGAGGATTCGAGCAATGGCACCGAGTCGTTCGGGCGCCACGCGCCACCACATCCACCGGCCCCGACGCTCGCCGATGATGAGTCCGGCTTCGGCGAGGATGCGGGTGTGGTGAGAGATGGTGGGTTGGCTCTTCGCGAGGGGGCCCTCAAGTGCGCAGCTGCACACCTGGGACTCAGAAGCGATCATCGAGAGCATTCGGAGTCGAACGGGATCGCTCAGGGCAGAAAAGATCTGCGCGATGTCCGAGGCTTCCGCCTCGGACATCTCCACGCTCGCGATCGGGCTGCAACAGGCCACCACGTCGGCGTCCACGGTGATTGTCTTGTGCTGGGCCATGGGGACCACTTTAGTATTGACAGTCATCGATGCACGCGCTAGCCTTCGTATTGACAAATATCAATCTAAAGGGATCTCATGTCACGTCTGCAACTAGCGCTCAATGTCTCGAATCTCGAAGAGGCGGTGTCCTTTTACTCGACGTTCTTCAAGACCGAACCGGCGAAGGTGCGCCCCGGGTACGCCAATTTCGCGATTCTTGAGCCGCCACTCAAGCTGGTGCTCTTCGAGAACCCGGACGTCGCGGGCTCGATCAACCACCTCGGCGTCGAGGTGTTCTCGAGCGAGGAAGTGGTCGATGCGACCACGTACCTCGAGGGCCAGGGTTTCGACACCGACATCGAGGTTCAGACGTCGTGCTGTCACGCCGTGCAGAACAAGGTGTGGGTGAACGGTCCTGACGAGTCTCGCTGGGAGGTCTACACGGTCCTTTCGGATCTGCCCGCGAGTGAGACCGAGGACGAGGACGCGCTGTGCTGTGTCCCCGAGACGTTGAGTATTTCAGCCAAGCCGTCGGCGTGCTGTTGACCCAGAGTCGCCGCACGACCATCCTTCCATCAACACAGCAAAAAGGAGCAGAACATGCCAACATCGGTCATCCATCTCTTTCACGGTGACGACGATTCGCTCAACGCGGGGTCCCACGTCGCTGAGCGCATCCGTCAAGTAGCGAGCGAGCAGGGCGTTGCGCTCGAGGTCTTCTGTTTCGGTCCCGGCCAAGGTGCCCTCAGTCGATCGGGAGAATCGCAGGTGCTTCGTGAGTACAACGAGCAGATCGACGACCTCGTGAAGGCTGGCGTGCGCGTGGGTGCGTGCATCAATGCCGCTCGCGCGCAGGGCACTGAAGAAGCGCTGCTCGCGCGCGGCATCACACTCGAATTCGCACGCGACGCCTTCGTTCGCTACGCCCTCGAGGGCGCAAGCGTCCTCACGTTCTAGCTCGGCGTCCTCACCATGACAAGCGTGGCTGAAGACAACGTGACAAGGGGACCCGAGAAGTGGGCGATGGCGTCGTGGCTCGATGACGAGGTGCTACCTCGTTTCGAGGTTCTCGACACCCGCTCCGCCCAGGGTCGTCTCGATATACGAGCGAAGACGGTCTTCGTGAGCGACCTCGTGCTCGCACACGGCCACGCCTGCGACGGGCTGTTGCGCGGCGTGTGGGCGATGCGCGCGCTCTTCGACGTCGCCTTTGGTGACGCGCCGATCGATCGAAGCGACCTGCTCGTGGTATCGAAGAACTCGCCGTGCCTGGGTGACGTTGGCGCGTACCTGACGGGCGGGCGAGCACGATTCGGCACCCACCGCCTCGACGACACGCTCGGTGTGGGCTATCAACTCCAACAACTCTCTTCGGGTAGGGCGTGGCAGGTCCGAGAAGAATCCGGATTCTTTCCTGCGTTGATCGTCGCGTGGGAGGCGGCGTTGTTGCGCGAGGGACTTTCCGAGGGCGACATGAGTGAGTTGCTCGCGGTGCACGAAGCGGCCCAGTGGGACTGGGTGCGCGAGCACCTGTTGACGAGCGCCCCTGAGGATCACTACTTCGCACGTGAACTCGAACACCTTGAGCTACCGGCGCCACTCTATGAAGCACGCCGCAGCGACACCGTCAACCGCCTCGTTCAAGCACCGGTGACCTTGTCGGGCCCCGACGATCCGACCGTTATCAACCCGGTCGCCGATGAGAGGACTCTCGCGTCGTGGGCCGCTCGATATCAGCATGGTCCGGACAACGACTAGGGAGTCCGGTCCCCACTGAATTCGACGGACACTGAAGTCGCTGGAAATTTTTCATTGATGAATGTAAATGTGTCAGCGAGGAACTGATATATTCAAGTTCATCAATCTATTGACGGAGTAGTCGCGTGTCACTCAGCCCACGTCTCACGGGGATCGCTACCGACCGCTTCAGCGCAGCGCGCGGGGCTTCTTGATGCCCGGTTCCACCGCCAACGTCGCTACTGGCGCCCACACCGGCTCGCCGGTCGCCGCTCAGTTGTCGCTGCTCAATCGGTTCTTGCCCGTCTGGATCGGTGTGGCCATGGCCACCGGCATCGGCCTCGGTCGCATCGAGCCCGGCCTTAATCGCGGCCTCGATCACGTGCAGGTAGCCGGCACCAGTCTGCCGATTGCCCTGGGGCTACTCATCATGATGTATCCGGTACTCGCCAAGGTGCGCTACGGCGAGATCAACCGCGTGACCGCAGATCGTCGCCTGCTCATCCCGTCACTCATCCTCAACTGGATCGTCGGTCCGGCGCTGATGTTCACCTTGGCGTGGCTGTTCTTGCCCGACCTGCCGGCGTACCGTACGGGCCTCATCCTGGTCGGTCTCGCGCGCTGCATTGCGATGGTGCTGATCTGGAATGACCTCGCGTGTGGCGACGCGACCGCGGCCGCGGTACTCGTCGCGATCAACTCGGTCTTTCAGATCGTGGCCTTCGCGGGGCTCGGCTATTTCTACCTGCGCATCTTGCCATCGTGGTTAGGACTCTCAACCGCTCAAGTCCACGTCTCGGTGTGGTCGATAGCGAGAAGTGTGCTCATCTTTCTCGGCATCCCCTTGTTGGCCGGGTATCTGACGCGCACCTTTGGCGAGAGGGCGAAGGGTCGAAGGTGGTACGAAGAGCGACTGCTCCCTCGCATTGGCCCCTTCGCCCTTTATGGACTGTTGTTCACCATCGTGATCCTCTTCGCCCTCCAGGGCAGTGCCATCACCCATCGTCCCTTCGACGTCGCGCGCATCGCGCTGCCGCTGCTCTGCTACTTCGCGGTGATGTGGGGGGTGTCCTTCGTCGCGGGGCGCTCACTTCGACTCTCCTACGCACGAACGGCGACGCTCGCCTTCACGGCCGCGGGGAACAACTTTGAACTGGCGATTGCGGTGGCGATCGGTACCTTTGGGGTCACCTCGGGTCAAGCGCTCGCCGGCGTCGTTGGCCCGCTCATTGAAGTGCCTGCCCTCGTGGGTCTCGTCTACGTCTCGCTCTGGGTCAAACGGCGTTTCTACTCGAACGAAGGAGACATCTCCACATGAGCGAACACCCACACAACTCGTCAGCGGACAACCAGCCACTGCGTGAACGGGCGGAGAACGAACGACCGGTCGTGCTCTTTGCGTGCATCCACAACTCGGGTCGATCGGTCGCCGCCAAAGTGCTCACCGAGCACTACGCGAAGGGGCTCGTTGAGGTGCGATCAGCTGGTTCGGAACCGGGCACGAGTATCAATCCCCAGGTGGCGGCCGTGCTCTTCGACCGCGGTCTCAGCACCGAATTCGAAGTCCCGACGCTGCTCACGAACGAACTCGTCGGCATCGCTGACGTGGTCGTGACGATGGGCTGTGGTGAGACGTGCCCGTTCTTTCCCGGCAAGAGGTACCTGGACTGGGAGGTGGACGACCCGGCCGGTCTGGACCGAGACAGCGTGCAGCGCATCGTCAACGACATCGAGCAGAGAGTGCTCGAGCTGCTCGGCGACCTCGGTGTCACGACGAGCGCGCAGTCCTAGTCGAACCGAGATCCGCTCGGCGTTACGGAGCGTTGTGTCACGGATCCTCGACGCACCGCACCGCAGCACCTGACCCGTTGCGGTGGTTTTCCAAAGAACGTGAACCTTAAGTATGCTTCGCAATGAAAGTGCGAACTGAGACGAAGTGACTGGTATCCAACAATGGCGGAGTCTCTCATGGTGAACGAATCAGGCGAGATTGAGCATCAGAGGTTTCGGATATGGCTGCGCCCCGACGGCATCGTGCAACTCAACTGGTCACCAATGCGCGAACTTCGTTTCGAAGACGCGGTCGCCTCGATTGAGGCCATGACCGCCCTCACCGGAGGTCGACGTGCGCCGCTGCTCGTGGACGCGAGTGCGGTTGGTTCACAGGACCGCGCCGCACGAAATGAATTCGTCAAGCGTGGTGACCTCGTGTCGGCGGTGGCACTCGTGGTGACGACACCACTCGGTCGACTGATGGGCAACTTCTTCGTCGCGGTCAGTAAACCGAGGGTCGCCACGAAACTCTTCGACGATGAAGCAACAGCCGTTCGCTGGTTGAAGGAGTTTGAGACGTGACCACGACACCCGAGACCGGCGAGTCACACCCGGTCTCTCCACACACGCTTGAGCCGCTGCTCTACAAGCCTCTCGCCAATCAAGAGATTGAGCGGATTCACGACATTGAAAAGCGACTCGAGGAGATCACCGCGACGATCGAACAATTCGCGATGCTCGACTTCAGTGCACGCGCCTCGCTGAGCGACCTGGGCGACGTGATTGACGCGGTCGCTGCCGGCGTGAACTTTCTCGGCGAGGAGCTCGAAGCCTCCTATAGCGAGGTCGAGCGCAAGGTCGCCGATCGCACCGCGGAACTGGGCGTCATCACTCAGGAGTTGACTCGACGGGCGCTGCACGATGCACTGACTGGCCTCGCGAACCGGAGTCTCTTCTGGGACCGGTTGGCGCATCGTATGAGTCTTGACGCGCGCCGTCGCGCGGGTTTCGCGGTCATCTTCGTCGACCTCGACCGATTCAAGGTGGTCAATGACACCTTGGGTCACGCAGTCGGCGATCATTTGTTGACCCAGGTGGCGGCAAGGATCAAAGGTGTGCTGCGAGTGGGTGACAGTGCAGCACGTATGGGCGGCGATGAGTTTCTCGTCCTGCTCGACGAGGTCTCCACGCGAGAGACGGCGCTGGTTGTCGTCAATCGATTACGCGAAGCCCTGAACGAACCCTACGACTTGGCCAACGAGTCGCGTACGGTCACGAGCAGCCTGGGCCTCGCGATTGGACCGGGTTCGTTCGCCAACGCTGACGCCGTTGTGGCGGCCGCGGACGCCGCGATGTATGAATCAAAACAACGCGAACCCGGTGGGTTCGCAGTCTATGGAGAGTTCTAGCGAGTTTCGTTGATCGACGTCGTCGCTGGGTTGAGTTTGGAGCGATTGATGTGTACCCACTTCGAATCAATGAAAGTGAGAAGGCCATGAAGATACTGATAGTCCTGAATGACCCACCGTACGGCACCGAGCGTGTGTACAACGGACTTCGTCTGGCCATGAACCTTCAAGCGAAGCACGAACAGGTCGAATTGTCGGTCTTCTTGATGGGTGATGCGGCAAGTGCGGCCAAATCGGGTCAACAGACCCCCAACGGCTACTACAACGTCGAACGCATGCTCGCGAGCGTCGCGCGCAAGGGGGCCCCGGTACTCGTGTGCGGGACGTGCATGGATGCTCGAGGTCTCACCCAGGAGGATCTGTTGGAAGGCGCACATCGAAGCACCATGGATGCCCTCACGCAGGCAACCGTGGACGCGGACAAGGTGATTGCCTTCTAGCGACCATCATCAGCTGTACCAGTGCCTGAGATAGTGGGGCGATCACGATGGTCGCAGCCTTCATTGTCCGCCAGACGCTGCGGCTTCAGCGCGAATCTTTGAGTCGTAACGAGCCCATAGGGCGGTTCATTCGAGCTGCACCTACGAGCGCCGTCACGACGCTGTGACTTCGAGGAATTCCCCTTTCACCACCGTCTCGTCCGATGAATTCGTGTCTGCGGCGAAGGGTGGAGGACCGTTCCTCCTGGTTGTTGGGCGATTCGATCCGGCAGTCAAATATCTCTTGACAAGAGTACTATCACGATATATCGTGATAGTACGTGCAAATGAGTGCACACCTAGTTAATGGAGAGAAGTATGTATAACCAAGACAATTCGAATTGGCGCAACCAAGGCCCCGATGGACCAAAGGGTCTGCGCCGTAGGGGAGGACCCGGCCACGCACACGGACATGGTGGTCCAGGGGGGCGATTTAGGGGAGGTCCAGGCCGTCGCGGTGAAGGCCGCCGCCAACGTGGCGATGTGCGAGCTGCGGTGCTCGTGCTCCTCGAAGAGCAGGCGCGAAACGGCTATCAACTCATCCAGGAGTTGAGCGAGCGCTCGAACGACGCGTGGCGACCGAGCCCCGGCTCGATCTACCCGGTCCTGCAGCAATTAGAGGACGAAGGTATGGTCGTCGTGAGTGCCGGAACAGGACGCACGTACGAACTGAGCGACGCGGGACGAGCGCTGGTCACAGAACAGCGCGAGCAATTGGGTAAGCCCTGGGAGAACTCGGACCTTGATGCAAGTGGTGCCGCTCGTGAGCTCATGGGTACCGCCAAGGACGTCGTGCTCGCGGCACGCCAGGTACTCGTGGCGGGGTCCTCGCTCCAGGTCACGCGCGCCACGGCGATTCTCGTCGAAACGCGCCGTAGCCTCTACCGAATTCTCGCCGAAGGCGATGAGGAGTGAAGGCAACGCCGAGCGGCGACACCACTTGTCGACAATGATGGGCGGGTCTAGAGGACCGGCCCATCATTGCGCTCTCGGGTCCCGCAGGTCGTTCCCTTGAGGATGACTAGCGTGAGTCTTGATGAAGAGTGTCACACTTTTTGAAGGTTTCATACGGCTGAATGTCGCAGTTCTCGTCGCTTCATTGTTCCTCATCGCACCGAGTTCGGCGGCGACCACGTGGTCATGGCGCGCGTCGGGGACCTTGGGAGCGCACCAGAACTGTTCGAAGCACGGAACGTCACTGTCGAAGTTGGTGTGCGGATTTCACGTGGCGAACGCACCTCGTGTGAACGTCAAAGAGACTGCGGTGGTGCGCTTCACGAACACGACAACGCGTACGAAGTGCTTCGCACTCAGTATCAGCTCGACCTACATGGCGGGGCTTCGAGACGTCTGTGTGAAGCCCAAGACCACTGGGCACATCGCGATGAGCGGACCGGCGCGACAGTACCGGAGCACCCAGCTGAGCATCTTCGTCGCCAGTGGCTCAGCGTCTAAGCCCATTGCGCCGCTGCGCGATAGCGCAACGTCGCCGTTCACGGTCGTGTTCAGTCAGCCACTTGCGTAGCTCGAGGGGTCTCTTCACCGGTCGAAGCGTCGTCCCCTCACGCACGCGCAGTGCGCTCGTGCTTCGAAGATCGAAGATGGAGCGCCACCGCGGCGCTCACGAGCGCAGCGTAGAAGCACCAGAGTGACGTGAAACCGCTCGCGCAGAGTATCGCCAAGATCACGACCGCTGCGAGGTTCACGACCCCGAACCACACCATTGGTCTGAACCCGGACACGAGCAACGGTCCACAGGTCGCCACGATGTAGAGACCAATGATGGCGATACCGTGGCGCAGTCCAATGGTGTAGGCGAGGTGGTACGTTCCCAAGCGAACATTCGGATCCCCGACCACCATGGCCTCCAACAAGATGGCTGACACGACGACGCCAAGGGCAATGAACGGCGCCACCCTGCGTCGTTGTGCGCGAGCGACGAAATGGTAGACCACGGCGGGCACGAGTGTGGGCAGGATCACCAAAGCGAAGAGCAGATAGATCCACATCGCGGTAACGCCGACGCTGCGAGAGACGTGGCCCTGCAGCCACCACCACACGAACGTTTCGTCAATTTGGTGAAGGCCGAGCACAATCGGCAGGACGGCAAGAGGGGCGTATTCAACTCGTTGCCTCAGGTGAAGACAGGCGTCAATGCCGATCGACACGACCAGCACACCGCTGACCAAATCACCCTCTGGCGAGAAACACATGGACGTCCTGTCGTCGCTTCATGTCGTGACGGGCTCGCGCCGGGACTTCTGGCCGAGTGGTCGCTACGGAACCTGCCCCCACCATAGAACGGTGGCCCGCATCCAAAAGGTGACGCAGATATTCGACTTCAGCGCGCTCTCGAGTGCGACTATCGCCCTCGTCTTCGCATGTTACATTTCGATGTTCAGAATTTGGCAATGAGGGTGATACACCGACCAGAAAGAGGAAGTAGTGAGCGACGCAGTGCGGGATGATGGAGAGAACTCGACGCAGCACAGTCTTCGTGCGGGGGTGCTCGGTCTCTTCGATTCGGTGATCATGGGTGTCGCAGGGGTCGCTCCCGGGTACTCAATAGCCGCCTCCACGGCTGTCCTCTTTGGCGCGGTGGCGCTCGGCGGCGCGGCGGCACTTCTGTACTGCGGTATTGCGATGTTCGGCATCGTGTTCGCCTTTAGTTACCTTGGCCGCGTCGAGACCAACGCCGGGGCGAGCTACTCGTGGGTGCGTCGGGCGCTGCACCCCGCGCTGGGCTACCTCTCTGGTTGGGCGCTCATTGTGTCGGCCCTCATCTTCATGGTCGCAGCGACAGTCCCGGCTGGTGCGAATATTTTGGCGCTCTTCTCATCTTCAGCCGCCAACAACACTGGCGAAGTGACCCTTGTGGGTGCGATCTTTTTCTTGTTGATGGTTGCCGCGGTGGCACTCGGGGTGACGATCACCGTCACCGTGCAGATCGTCATGTCGGTCATTGAACTCGCGCTCTTGTTGTTGTTCGCCGTGCTCGCGCTCGTGAACTCTCATCACGTTCGAAGTTTCTCGTGGCATTGGTTCTCACCTTCGATCTTCCATGGGAGTTCTGGTTTCGTCGCGGGGGCCCTGGTTGCCGCCTTCTACTACTGGGGTTGGGATGTCACGGCCAACCTCAACGAGGAGACGAAGTCCGCGAAGAAGACGCCGGGTCTGGGCGCCATCATCGGGATCCTCGTGGTGTTCGTGCTCTTCGAGGTCTTCACCATCGCGACCAACCTCGTACTGACCTCGGCGCAGATCTCAGGCAACTCCGCCAACGTCCTGAGCGTCCTCGGCCAGCAGGTCTGGCGCGGGACGGGCGGGAAGTTCATCGTGCTCGCCGTCGTGCTCTCGACCGTGGCAACATTGGAGACCACGCTCATTCAAGTGACGCGCACGCTGTTCGCCATGGGTAGAGACAACACACTTCCGAAGCGACTCGGTACGGTGCACCCGCGCTACAAGACGCCCATCGTCGCCACCGGTGTCGTGACGATCCTGTCGCTCGGACTCTTCATTGGATCGCAGTTCATTGGATCGATTGCAAAGATCCTCACCGACGCCATCAACGCCATTGGACTACAGATCTGCATCTATTACAGCTTGGCCGGCTTCGCGGTCATCGTGCTGTACCGCCGACAGATCATGAAGTCGGTCTCGAACTTCATCTTCATGGGCCTCTGGCCGTTGATCGGTGCGATCTTCATGGCGTACCTCTTCGTGAAGTCGATTCCGGGTCTGAACGCACCGACCCTCTGGGTGGGACTTGGTGCCATGGCCCTTGGACTCATACCAATGGCGTACTACTGGATCAAGGGCAATCCGTACTTCGAGATACCGAGCACGTTGGACCGACACGCTCAACTCGAGGAGATTCACGAGCTAGAAGAGCACCTCTAACTCCTTTGCACCGTGTCGATTCGTAGATTGCGGATTCGAAGTGCACCGCTGATCTCGACGGGACACATCATGGTGTTGTGGCTCGTGGACACCCACGGGTTCTCGACAGCGGGGGAGTCTTTTCGCATGCTGAGAGACCCGCGTTACTCTGGCCAATGAAGTCGTTACGAGCCGCGCCACCACCTGACTCTCCATAACCCTTTCCAAAGTCCGAGGTGAGCGGCGACACTGCACCATGAGTCCTTCAATCATCGACCGTTGAGCTGGTGTCGCCGAGGCCGAGTTTTTAGTGCAGGCCCGCTCCGGTGCGTACGTCTTGTCCCGGCCTTACAGCGGTTCGCGTGCGAGTATCGCGCACAGCGCGTCGTGATGCTCTACGCAGTGTAAGAGTTCGATGAAGGGAATTGGAATTGGCGGACATTTAGATGGTGATGGACGAGCGAAGGTGGCCCATGTCGGAGAAGAACGAAGAGTTCGCCCGCCTCGTGGCGACGCATCGTCATGCTCTGCTTCGTTACGCGACGCGTCGCCTGGACGATCACGCCACCGCAGAGGACCTAGTTGCCGAGACCTTCGTGGTCGCGTGGCGCCGTTTCGAAACGCTCCCTCGTCGTGAGGAGGAGCTCTTTTGGCTCTACGGAATCGGCGGACGGGTGCTCTCCAACATCGTGCGTGGTCGCCAGCGCTCCATGCGACTCGAGTCGCGACTTGCCTTCGAGCGCGAGAGCGATGACCTCGATGCGCGTTACGACGAACAAGACATTGAGAGTCTGATGGTGGCGCTCGGCGCCTTGAGCGCCGATGAGCGCGAACTGATCCAACTCGTCTACTGGGAGAGGTTGTCCTATCGCGAGATGGGCATCGTGCTCGGATGCAGCGAGAAGGCTGCCGGTATCAGATTGTCGAGGGCTCGCTCGCGCCTGAGAGGACTCATGAACGACGGTCAGACGGGGACGAATGTGGTGCCGATGTGGCGAGAGGAGACGAACTGATGAACGATCAACTGCTCGAGACAATGATGCAGGCTCTTGACCCCGCTCGCGACCTCACCGACGAGACAATCGATGAACTCTTTCCAGCCGAGCGCTTGAGCAACCGGCTCATCGCCGCACTTGCGGACGAGCCCACTTCGCCAACACCTCGCGTGTCAATCTGGCGACGCGTGCCCGTCAGGATTGTCACGGGCGCGGCGGCGGTGACGCTCGCTGTGTCGGGTGCGGTCACGCTCTTCGGTGCAACTCCTGGCGTCATGCAAGCAACTGCGCTTCGAGCCACTAACAATGGTGACCAACACATTCAGTCAGGGCCAATCGCGAAGGTCCCAGGTCCCGAAGCATTCTCAACGAGCATGGTCCTCACAAAGAGTGTGCGACACGATCGATTCGTTGACACGGTGCAACTTGACGGGGGCGCCTTGAGTGTCTCTCCAGCACCCGCGTCGATGAAGACGCCAACGAACGCGGCCGCGGTTGAGACAGAAATATGGGCCACATCCCAGCTGCAGGGCTATTCGAAGTGGCGACCCACCAAATCGTCGACATCCTTTGGCTACGGCATCGTCACCCTCACGAGAAATGAGGGTGGCATTCAAGTGATCACGAAGCAGGCGGCGTGGGTGGGTCTTGCGAGAGGGAACACCCTTTACCACTGTCCACTCGAGACCGGCACCCCGTCGACCAAGCAATTACTTCGCCACGCGCCCTCTAATGGACTGGCCGCCGTTGTGATAGGTCAGCCATCGGGGTCGCCGGCGCTTGTGTACATCGCAAAGAGCGTGCGGTGCGGTCGTCTCTATCCCGCCGAGGTGGCAAGCGCCAGCGAGCAGTACTCGCTGGCGTGGCACGTGGTCGCAGGTATTGGCACGTCACGGTTGACCCTGGAGGTCTCGCCGCCACCGTGTGGACACTTGGCTGGTAGTGCCATAGCCGCAACGACAAAGAACGGATCGATGTCATCGCTCACGATAAACGAGTATGGGACGGTACCCGACGCCATGATCGCGTATCAGGCGTGCCCGGTACCCACGCCCGTGCGCGTTGTTATCCAACCCGGCGGCGTGACAACGAGTGCAACCAAGCTCATCCACCTGATGACCGGGCCGGTCAAGGTCGTTTCTAGGAGTTTCAAGTAGCACTCAGCGCTCCGACCCGTCGCCGTCACCGAGTACTCGAGTTACTCCCAAAGAACGTCTAACGTCACGAGGTAGGTCTCAGCGCCGATGACCGTGATTGACACTGTTCGGTTTTGGTAAGGATCTGCGAAACAAGTTGCGCGAAGGTATGCCTCGTTGACACCTACTTGGCGCTGATGATGGCCTGTCTCAGTTGTTCGCGGGTCGGTGAGCCCGTCATGCCTTGGTCGCTCTCGTAGGTGCGACAAGTGAGACCCACTGGGTCCTGAGGATTGCTGAAAGGGTCGACGCCGTTGATCGCGACGCTCGGTGAGCCATGGAAATGCCACGCGTCGGCGGCCTCGGGAGTGGCCACTTCGACGAGTCGTATCTCGAACCCACCTGGATCGTTGCGCAGTGACTCAAGGTGGTTCAGGACTTGGCGCCAGTGCGGGCAGCCGTTGAAATACATGAGGTCAATGATCATCGACAATGCCTCTTCTGTGACGACTATCGGTTCCGTGCGTCGCGGCCGTCATTCACGAAGGTGTACCGAGGTGGACATGTACCGAACCCTGCGCAATGCAGACGGACCGCCATCGCTCCCGGAGTCCAGTTCGTCTCACTCTTCCCGAGTCGGGCGCGAGGAGCGCAGAAGCGTTAGCGACACCGCCGTCCAGACGGTGATCAAGATTGCCCAGTAGGCGATGACGACCCAGGGGTGCAGACTGACCCGAGCGATCGGCGTAGTTGTGAGGGGCGTGTACCCGGTCCAGCCCGCGAACCGGACCCGGCCGTACTGCCACCACGAGAGAGTGACCTCCCCGACGATGACTAGGAACAGACCAAGCGCCACGACGAGGATGACCCGTTGGGCGAAATTCAGCGACGACTTCACCGCGTCAGTCTCACATACCAAATACCGCCGCGTCGGCACAACCGCCTATTCGATGGACGTAAAGGGATTCGAACCCCTGACCCCTTGCATGCCATGGGCTCTGGAGTCGTTCAGCACCAGTCGGCTGAGTTCGATACGCCAGTAATTCATTGGCCTTTCGTACAGTATCGTTCGGGGCCGTCTTTCTAGATTCATCGTGGTTGCTGAAGTGGTTGCTGAAGTGGTTGCTGAAGTGACGGAGGTACGATTGATCATTGGTTTCCAAAATAGAAGCAAACGCACTTGAACGTCTGTGACGACTTCTCATCGCGAGGAGCCACCTTGAAAGGTTGGAAGTAGATTTACCTTTCAAGATGTAAAAGTCATGATCAGCTTGTATTTTTTGCCGAAGGAATCAAGCGAATGGCAAGTTCGGGCGCTCTACGGGCGCAAAGGCTGGTGTTGGGTCAATCGGTCTACACCAGCCACGATTACTTCACCTGATGCCAACAGAACAGATCAAGGGCTTGTTCGGTGGTGAAGTCTTGGTCGACTATGCGTGCGGGTTCAATTCGGAGGCACGACGTAACAGATCTGCAACCTTCCACTGGAGGCTTGACTCAGCCACGATCTGATTGGCGTCGGAGGACCCGGCTCGACAGTTCTGCCACCACGCACTGGCGGCTTGTCTGAACCGCGTAAGTCCGTGTCGGTCCATCGCGACCAAGATTTCTCCAGCAACGGCGGTATTCAACAGGAACGCAACTCCTTACGGGTGACGTTCACGGTTCCCTTAGGAAAGATGGAGAGCAGCAGAGTCTTCAGAGTGCAGTACCTTCCGCCTTCCGGTTTGCCGGCATCTTGGCCATGAATGTAGAGGATGCCCGGTGCCGGACAGCGTTCCGCTTGAGCAACCCACACGGTCCTCGAAGAGCTCTGCGCACCCTTGACGGCGATCCTGAACACCGTCTCGTTTTCCATGCAAATGACTCGCCCCGTTGGCTGCTTCAAGGTTGGAATCTCCGAGACACGTGTTCGCAATGCCGCGGCCTGGGATTCAGACAGGACTACCGACCGTGGCCGAGTCGAAGGATTCTCTGGCGACGATGCTCCGTATCCCGTGATTGTGACGATGCCCGTCGAAGGCATGGTGAGACTTGAATTGGTACTCCTCGCACCTACCCACAACGTGGCCCCAAGGGCGACAATAACCACAGCCGCGAGAAGGAGCAAAGATCTACGAAACATGCTTCTCGCGCTGATTCCGAAGGGCTTCATCAACTAAGACCATAAGGGAACGAGTCAATCAAAGGGCAGCTGTCGGCCCGAAGCGAAATCTAAACAACTGGTGTCGGAGTGCCGACATCACACAAATGCCGCAACCTTTTGGACGCGCTCTGACCACTTACAATCTTCCGCCTTTTCTATTGCAAGGACGGCGATATGGTGATTCGTCGCCATGACTCTCCCCCATTCGTCGTTCGATCCAACGCCGTGGCGCCGTTGACGAGGTTGCATACGGCGTAGCCATGGCCCACACTCATGAAGGTCATGCTCGCGACGCTCCGACACCCGAGCGTTCCGACGATGTGCTCTCGATTAGCCCCAAAATTGAGGCGAACGATGTTTCGCCTCGCGGCGCCCGTGTAGACGTAGCCAAAGTCGTTTGTGTTGGTCAAGGCGAAGATGCCGTTTGCGTCAATATTGTGAGGCTGGCGCACGAAGACGCTCCACGATGAACCGGAGTCATCAGTGAGATGAAGCGCCACGCGCGACTTCGTAGTGCACACTGCCCACACCCGCCGAACGTCTTCTGCTGCCACGGCACAGCCCGTCGAACTCTTCAAATTGGAGTGCGTTGACGAAACGAAGTTCCGACCGCCGTTGTGCGAGACGTAGATTTTCTCGCCATTCTTCGACGTCTCAGCGAACATCACCATCTCGCCATACCCGGTCATTTGACCAAGGGGTTGCTCGTCGAACTGCCCAAAGGGAATCTTCACACCTCGCCAATACGTCGCGCGCAAGGGAGCGTGCACCAAGTCTATGTAGGAACTTCTGTGTCCCGCAGACGAGTTGTGCGCGAACAGCGCGTAGAGGTGTGTGCTCGTCGCGGTGAGACCCCAAATCGTGTCGCCGTGGGGAATCGGAGACCGTTGCCACGAGTGAGCGGCGTTCCTTGTGACGAAGAGCTCCTGCGCCTCAGAATTGCCCTCGAGTACGTAACCAATCTTGGGCGTCGTGAAGACAATGGCCATCACGGTGCCTTGCGGCGTTCGTGCAAGCCGGTCGTAGGGAGGCATTCTGACTTGGGCTAGTCGCAATGCGGAATCCCTCGTTCGATCCACATCGTCGCGCGTACGATACAGATGAAGGCAACGTTGCTCACCACACGGTTCTGACGTCAGCAGATAGAAGAGGCCTTCACGCTGGGCCGGGACGATGAGTAGAGGCCAGACGCCGCTTCCAGAGGAACTCGCTGCGCCAGCAGGACTTCCGGCAACAGCCTCCGATAGTCCCAGCGCGGCCAGTACCGCGACGACGAGCAATCCTGATAGCCGCTTGCCCACGTTGGTCACGATCTCAGCATGACTCGCCCAACTTTCGCGCGCAAGAGCGCGGCGAGAAACCCTTGATAGAAGGTCCTATAAAAGTCAAGTACCCGTTTTAGAGCAGATCGAGCTTCAGGGCGTTGAAGACCTCGCGGGCAATGAACCGCTTCAAACAGCGGATGACGTCACGCTTGGAAAGCCCCTCAGCCCGCCGGCGCTCCATGTAAGCCTGCGTCCTTGGGTCGACGCGCAGTCGGACAACGGCGATGAGGTGCAGGGTCTTGTTGGCCTGTCGATTGCCGCCTCGGTGCAGTCGCATGCGGTTGGTCTTGCCCGACGAGATGGGTATTGGAGCGACCCCACAGAGTCGCGCGAAGGAACCGTCGTTCGAAAGGCGGTCGAGATTCTGGCCCGCGGTGATGAGCAGCGTCGCGGCGTGCTGGACTCCGATGCCGCGACAACTGAGCAGGTTCGGTGCACAGGCTTCGACGAGTCGGGACAATTGCACATCCATTGTCGCAATCTCTTCGTCGAGATTCTTCACGCGCCGACTGAGGAGTCGCAACGTGAACTTGGCCGCCTGCAGAGGCTCGTCAAGGTGTTCGAGGTCGGGTCGCAAAGCGCCGGCACGATTGACGCGGTGTCGAAGTCCGCCCGCTGCTTCGACGTGTTCGCGCAGCTCCGAGGGCGCTGTGATCAGCACGTCGCCGATCTGCAGCAACGCACTCGTGCGGGCCTTGATGGCTGATTCTCGACTGAGTTTCAAGAGTCGTATGGACTCGATGGAGCCAGTCGTGTCCTTTGCCTGAGCGCTCGCTTCGCCCGAGAGCACCTTGCGCGCGGCCATCTCGGCGTCGATGGCGTCGTCCTTGCCGCGTCGGGCCGTGGTGGCGCGGTGCGTGGAGTTCACCTCGAGCACGGCAACGTGTCGCTCGCGAAGGAATCTCGTGAGACCCGCGGCGTAGGAACCGGTGCACTCAATGCCGACCCGGTCCACCTCGCCGAACGTGGCGAGCCACACTTCGAGTTCGTGATAGCCATCGGTTGACGCGGCGAAGCACTGATTACCCAGGAGTGCCCCCTGGGCATCGAGCACGGCAGCCTGATGCTTGTCCTTGTGGGAATCGACGCCGACCACTATCCGTGGTGGGGGTTCGTTGGTTATGGTGACCATGAGGGTCCGTCTCCTTCGTCTAAGGCGAGGGATGACCGGACCGGACCGGGTGGACAAATCAATTAAGAGGCATGTTGAGCTCGGCTTGGTCCTATCAAGTCACAGTCCGCCCGGTTCGGTCACCCTCGCGTGGGTGACAATCTGATTCCGGCCGACACTTCTATCAAAGGACACTCGCCAGCCTCGGCGGGTCAGACGTATAGCAAGTCAGACCGGGATCGGATTGCCGTCTCCATCTTTAATTGACGCATAGTTAGGTTCATCACGCCTTATCTCTCAGTCTCTTTGTCATGAACATCTCAAGAGCCCGAGGACGACGGGCGCGAAGCGCCGAGTCGGCCGATCGGGCTCACTGGCTGATAATCACAATCGGGGAAATATATAGGGTTTCGAAAATACTTGGTTCGCTCGACCAAATTGTTGTGCGAAAAGTGCCCGGAAAAGTGGCGTGTCTTATAGAGGGCGAAACTATCGCTCC
>DAIEHI010000011.1 GCA_027355725.1 Acidimicrobiaceae bacterium | reverse complement strand
TTGTGCGCAGTGATCAGTCGTTCCAAATCGAGACGGTCTGGATTCACGTACCAATAAATGAATTCGCCGGCGAGGGGCGGGTCTCGCTACCAAGAGGGACCACCCGAACCACCGATAGTCGCGCGGACGCTCAGCAACACGCAAGGGCGGTTCCCACCTAACGATAGGGGAACACGGCCTCAATGCGCGGGCCATCGCTCGACCAGAAGACCTTGTATGGGTGGCGGCCGGGCACCGCTAGGCGGAAGCGAATTCCCCCAGCGGTGGTGAGTGCACTTGATCTGGCCTGGGCCGCGCCGGGGTCAGCGAGCACGAACTCACAGACGTCCATTAGCGCGTCGTAGAGGTCGGGATCACCGCCATTCTCAATCTCGTCGAGTTGGGCGTTGGCCACTTCGGAGTAGCCCGGGTCGGCGCTCACTGGCGCCGGCGCGATCGCGTGACGGTCGCTGATGCCGCCGCGCGGCTGAGTAGGGCCTGGAGCTCGGGACTCTCGTCATATTCGAGTTGGGCCTCGCTCACCACGCGCGCAGGCTCGAGCAGGATGCTGCCATCTTCGTTTTCGCGCACCAGAAATCGCTGGCTCGGATGGCCGGGTAGCACCACGCGGCTGCGGTCGTCGGTTTCAATGAGGGTCATGATGTCCTTTCGGCTATGCCGTACTTTATCCCATTTTCCCATAATGGGCAAGTTGGTCTTCGATGGTGCCAAAGAGTCTTCCCAACAGGGCGCCTCACGCGTTTGCGAACTCGGAGATCAAGATCCATGGTGGGAGGTACCGGCACGTCGTGCGCACTAGCAGCGAAGGCACCAATCACCACGTATTCAAGCTCGAATCTATTGAAGACCTCGATCATGACTTTCGCCTTTCGTTCTCGGCGCATGCGTCTCCCTGATGACTCGCGCATTCTTGAACCCAGCGATATTCACTGCGTGTCGTTCTTCGACTCGTTGCCGTTCGAGGTCACGACGTTGGGAATGCCTCTCCAGTAACAATTGATCGTGGTCATCGATGGTTTCGAGATGGATTCTTGGTTCGAGGCCGACCGAGGTGAGAATACGTTGCACTGACTCGAACCCGGGATCGATACGTCCCGATTCAATGCGGGCGATGGTCGACTGCGCGACACCGGATCGCGCTGCTAATTCACGTTGCGTGAGGCCCAAACGTACTCGCGCTTGTGCGAGCAGACCCCCCGCGACAGTGGATGCCCTTCCCGAAACTCGCACTTACTAATGATAGCATATCTGCTATCAAATTGGAGTTGGCTTGTGCGACGCTGTCGGAATTACCGGCGACTTGATTTTGCGTTGCGCGTTGGACCCAAGGGTTCATTAACTCAAGATCTCTCGTCGTCATGCATTCGATGCTGCGGGCTGGATCTAATGGAACCCTCCCGCTGTATTCATGCCCAGGACTGCTATCTGGTGAAGCCGCCTATGTGAAGCGGTCGCTTGGGCCCAGCACGTCGTGCGCGAACTCGCCGAGGAACTCGAGAAGAAGGGCATCGAAGTCTTCTTCGCCATCCACCCGGTGGCGGGACGTATTCCCGGTCCCATAAACGACCTGCTCGCCGAAATCAACGTCCCCTACGAGGAGTTGGTCGAGATGGACGAGGCGAACTTCGAACGCCAGACGGCCGACGACACGGTCAACCCGGCCGCGAAGGATGACAAGAACTCACCGATCTACGGCATGCCCATCATCAGTGCGGACCTCGCGGAGAACGTGATCTTCCTGAAGCGTTCGATGCGCCCAGGCTTCGCCGGCGGCGAGAACGGGTTGCTCTACAACCCCAAGACCCTGTTGGCGTTCGCCGACGCGAAGGACACGCTCACCAAGGTCCTCGCCACCGTGAAGAACGGGTAGCACCGCCGCACCACTTGGTGATGTCGGGGTCTGAAGGTCGCGCCGTTGGTCTCGCGGGACAGGCGCACTTGCGTTGAACGACGTGGGTTGAGAGCCAGCTCAATCCCACGCGTCCCCCGCCGACGACCGTGGGTGGCTCGATTCCTCGCGCGAACTGTCCGTCATTTCGGCCCGAGCTACCCGTACTCAGGTGAGCAGACTTTGCGGCCGGTCGATGGGAATTCTCGTTGGCATCCCTGATCCTGGTGCCGAGGAAGTCAAGGACGGTCGTTCGAGGATGTTCTTGCTCATCGCACTTCTCGTCAGGAACTTGAACGAAAGAAGTTCTCATCATTTGAGTTGACATGTGCTCCTCAATAACTTAGTATCTTAACTTAATTAAGTAAGTGAAGAAATGCTTAAGGATTCGTTGATGGGGGAACATGACACGCAACCATTTCAGTGCTTCAGATGAACCGAAGCGCTCCTCGACCGAGGCTCTTGACACGAAGAATGAACGGGAGGTCGGGGGCCGTCCCAACCCGCCCCGGGCCTCTCGTTCCTTACAGCGTGACATTAACGTGAGTCTGCTCATTGAACTGGTTCGCCAGGCTGGCTCCATCTCCCGGGCCGAGCTGGCTCGCCAGAGTCAACTCAGTGCACCGGCGGTGTCGGGCATTGTTGACCATCTCTTGAAGCGTGGCATTGTCGTGGAAACGACGACGGCGCCTTCGAGTGGTGGTCGTCCACCAGTCCTTTTGAGCCTTGATCCCAAAGCCGGCTACGTCGTCGGTATCAAACTCCGAGGAGACGGACTCACCACCGTTGTCTGCGACCTCGACGCGGGAATCATCGTCAGCTTGGAGCACTACGTGCCCCTCGTCGGTGATCCCCAGGCGGCCATAGAGGCAATCGAGGAAGAGACGCGCCGGGCGTTGCGGGAGGCCGCGGTACCGCCATCCAAGGTTCTTGGCGTCGGCATCGGCCTCGCGGGCATCATAGAGACGGGCAGCGGGGTGTGTCGATTCTCGCATCTGCTCCAATGGCGCGATGTAGATCTGGCCGAACCCCTTCGTCGTCGAATGGGGCTTCCGGTCTGGGTCGACAACGACGTCAACACCCTGGCGGTGGCCGAGAAGTGGGCCGGTGACGCTGGCACCGCTCAGGACTTTCTCACCTTGAGTGTCGGACGGGGTATCGGCCTTGGTATCGTCATCGATCGTTCGCTCTACCGTGGCGCGCACGGCGCGGGCGGAGAGTTCGGACACATGGTCGTCGAGCCGGGCGGGCCCAAGTGTGGTTGTGGTCGCTTCGGCTGTCTTGAGGCGATGGTAGGTGAGGGGGCACTCCGTCGTCGTGTCGCGGAGCGAAAGGGCCACGACGTCTCTCGTGACGAACTCCAGATACTGGTGGACTTGGGTGACAGCGCTGCGCTTGAAGTGGTCGACAGCGCGGGGCGCAAACTCGGACTCGCCGTGGCCAACGTCGTCACCCTGTTCGATCCCGAACTGCTCATAATCTGCGGCGAAGGAACATCGCTTGGTTCGGCATTCATCGATCCCATCGTGAGCGCCGTTCGCGAGCAGACGTTCGCTGATCTCGGTCGCGGTCTGGAAATAAAGGTGCAGAACTGGGGCGACGAAGCGTGGGCCGTTGGGGCCGCGACCCTGGTTCTTCGCGAGTCATTCAATCTGCCCGGTGCCGACGATCGAAGTCTCGCAATCTGGCGCCGATCACACTCGTCCTCATCGACCACTCTCAGTGAAGTGGGGCTGGCCAATGGCCGATGACGTACTGCCCCGGGACACGATCGCGACGGTGGAGAACAGCGTTCGGTCCATCCTCCGCCATCAAGAGGAAAACGGGGCGATCGTGGCCTCGCCCGACTTCGAGCAGTATCACTTCTGTTGGCTCCGCGACGGTTCATTCTGTGCGTACGCGTTGGACGTCGCGGGGCAATACGAGGCATCTGCTCGATATCACTCGTGGGTGGTAAAGGCGGTATCCGGCATTGCGAGCCTCATCGACGACGTCATTGCGACGCACGAACGAGGTGAGTTGCTCGATCCAGCGTTCATGCCACCCGCACGATTTGCTCTCGATGGCTCGACGGTGATCGATGACTGGCCGAACTTCCAGATCGACGGGTACGGTACCTGGCTCTGGTCGCTCGGCCAACACTTTGCGTTAACGGGGGTCGCCTCCGTGCCCGAAGAGTTCCTCGAGTCGGTCACTCGAGTGGCACGGTACTTGTCAGCGTTTGTGCTGAGCCCTTGTTACGACGTGTGGGAGGAGAATGGTGAGGATGTGCACACGTCGACACTGGCGTGCGTCTACGGCGGACTTGTTGCCGCCGGGCGGTTGCTCGACAATACCCACTACGAAGTCGTGGCCGAGAGCATTCGGACCCGTCTACGCGGTGCCGCGGCTCGAGGGGGCTACTTCATCAAGTCGAGCGCGAGTGAAGAGGTTGACGGAAGTCTGCTGTGGTTGTCCACGCCGTTTCGGGTCGTTGAGCTGAAGGACCGTGAATTCGCTCGCACGGTGGCCCTAATCGAAGAACAACTCAAGTTCGAAGGGGGCGTTCGTCGTTATGGCGCCGACGTCTACTTCGGTAGCGGATCGTGGCCCGTGCTTACCGGCTCGCTCGGTTGGTACTACGTCGCCAGTGGCGACCTCGGGCGCGCAATCCAGTACCGAGATTGGATCGCCACGCACTTCGACACTGAAGGGCGACTCGGAGAACAGTTTGGGGGCGAGCGTCGTGACCCTCAGCACTACCAGGAGTGGGTGGCGAGGTGGGGTCCGCCGGCGCGAGACCTGACGTGGTCTCACGCCATGTACGTCATCTTGTCGCAAGCGATCGAAGAAGCGGGGCACTAGATGAATTGGTCAGTTCGCCGCCGGGAGAAATGGTCGAAGAGGTCTGCAGTCCGAGATCTACAAGGGGGGAAGGGGAAAAGCGACGATGGCCTCACGGCCTGAATGAAGTGCGCGGTATCTAGCAACTGGGCCACTTGGCCCACCGGTACGAAGAAAGTGGTTACTAATTATGAAGATGGAGAAAATCATCAGAGGGGGAACTGCGAAGTCGATGCGGCTGTTTGTCGCCTTCTCCGCCCTTGTCTTCGGTGGCACGATGCTCGGGCTCGCCAGCACTGGCGTCAGCTCAGCAGCGAAGCCGAAGACCGTGACCCTTCAGTTTTGGAGCACCTACAACACAGCGGACAAGGAAGCGTCAACGATTGCGAAGGTCATCATTCCAGCCTTCGAGAAGGCAAATCCCGGAATCAAGGTCGATTCAGTGATCTATCCGTATTCGGATCTACTCAACAAGTTCATCACGACCTCGGCGGCAGGGAACCCACCTGACGTCATGCGTTCGGACATTGGCTGGGTGGCACAATTGGCCCAGCAGGGTCTGATTCAGAACGTGAGCAAGTTGAAGTCGTTCAGATCAATCAGGCACGACATTCTTCCCGGTCCGCTCGCAACGACCGTGGTGAAGGGTCAGTCCTACGCTTTCCCGGATGACACCAACACTCAGGCTTTGTTCTGGAACAAGGCGGACTTCGCTGCCGCTGGGATTTCGGGTCCGCCTACGACCATCAACCAGCTAGTGGCTGACGCGCAGGCCTTGACCGTGCCCTCCAAGCAGCAGTATGGACTGGGTGTGGATGGCACCGATATTTGGAACATGGCGCCATACATTTGGAGCATGGGTGGATCGTTCACGAATGCGAACTACACACGAGCTTCGGGGTCTATGGACAGTTCGGCGACTCAGACAGCAGTTACCACGCTCGTCAACATGCTGAAGGCCGGTTACATCGGGAGCGATTTCCAGGGTGGTGCCAGCGCGGTGTCGGGAGAGCAGGGCTTCCCGAAGGGTCAGTACGCGATGTACATCGACGGACCGTGGGCGGTGCCAACGTACTCATCATTGAGCCCGGTACCGAGCTACGGCATCGCTCTGTTCCCGAGTGGCCAAGCTGGTTCTGTCTCAACCGTAGGTGGTGAAGACACTGTCGTGGCTACGCAAGGTCATCACATTGCGGCAGCGGACAAGTTCGCAGCATTCCTGGCCTCCCCTTTCGCTCAATTGGCGATGGCGAAGCAGGGTGACATGTCGGCTATGAAGTCAGTCGCAGCGAGCGAAGTGAAGGCGGTGCCCTACTACGCCGTCTTCGCCAAGCAACTATTGACCGCTCGTATCCGCGCGAACAGCCCGGGTTACAGCCAGCTGGACTCGGACTGGTCCAACATGATTGGTCAGATCTTGGCTGGAAAAGTGACCGTCGCTGCGGGTTTGGCCTCAGCCGCGCAGTCAGCGGATGCGGCGCTCGCGGGGAGCTAGTGAGCACCGATACCGTCACAAACTACGAGCAGCGCCCGGTGGTTATTCCGCCGGGCGCTGTCTCGCAGCGCCGGTTTCGAATTTCGCGCCTCGCAACCCCCTACGCACTTCTGCTGCCAGCTGGATTCCTTTACGCGCTCTTCATCGTCTACCCCATCATTCGTCAGTTCGATATCAGTTTTTACACGTGGCACATCTTTCCGGGTGTACCCAACCCCTACGTTGGCTGGTCGAACTATGCGAGGATCTTCCACGATCCGGCTATTAGAACGGCGGCCTGGAACACGCTGCTCTTTCTTGTCATCACAGTACCGATTCAGATGTTCCTCGGCCTGACTGCGGCCGCCCTTCTCACGGACCGCCTCCCGGGTCGGGGGCTCTGGCGCGCACTCATCTTTCTCCCCGTGGTCACCTCATGGGTGGTCGTGAGCTACGTCTTCGCCTACATATTTGCCCAGCAGGGTGGACTCGCGAATGCGGTGTTGTCGTTCTTTGCCGGTCACGCGGTACACATTGACTGGCTTGCCCAAACTTGGACGGGCAACGCCGTCATTTGGATTGTCAGCATCTGGAAGGGCGTCGGTTGGTCCTTCATCATGTTCCTCGCGGCTCTCGATGGCGTGCCACGTGATCTGGTTGAATCCGGCCGGGTCGATGGTGCAAGTGAGCCAAGAATTTGGCGCCACGTCGTGATTCCCAACATCCGTCCGACGATCACATTCGTTCTGGTTCTACTCGTCATCGGCGCGAGTCAGGTGTTCACGCAGGTCTACATCACGACGGGTGGTGGCCCGTTCGGATCAACGGGCGTTCTGCTCACCTACGCCTACCAACAAGCGTTCTCCTTCTTCGACTTCAGCTACGCCGCAGCCATCGCGTCATTAATGGCGGTACTCGTGCTCGGACTCAGCATCCTGCAGATCCGCCTCATGCGTAGGAGCGACGGCTGATGAGCATAATCACCTTGAAGGATTCGAAGAACCTGACAAAGGAACGAATGGCCCGCGAGCAACGGCGTGCGCGGTCATCGGCTCAGCCGGGACTCTTCGGGATCCGCTCGTGGAAAAAATCGCGCTTGATCATGGCGTGCGTTTTCGGCGCCGTGTCGGTCTTTCCGTTGCTGTACATGCTGTCGTTGTCGTTCCAGCCAACGGGTGACATTCTCACGTCGAGTCCGGTGCTCGTCCCGGCGCACCCGACGCTGCAGAACTACGTCCAGGCCTGGTCCGAGAACAGCTTCAGCCGATTCTTCGTGAACAGTCTGGTGGTCGCGATCGGGACCGTCGTAATCACGGTGCTGTTCTCTTCGCTGGCCGCCTTCGCCTTCGCTCGCTATCGGTTCCCATTCAAGGAGACCATCTTCTACGTCTTCCTTGCGGCGTTGGCGGTGCCCAGCGTCGAGCTGATCATCCCGCAGTACCTCCTCGCGCTCAAGTTGCACATGACCGACTCGCTACTCGGTCTGGTGCTCATCTACTCGAGCGAGAACCTCCCCTTTTCCATCTTCTTGTTGCGAGGTTTCTTTGAAGCGGTGCCGAAGGATCTCGAGGAGTCGTTCCGTCTGGACGGTGCGGGATCATTGCGCGTCCTCTCGCGGCTCATCGCGCCGCTGTCGGCCCCCGCCCTCGCGGTAGTTGCCATGTTCACGTTCAACTTCGCGTGGGAGGAGTTCGTGGTGGCCCTGACGCTCATCAACTCACCAACGCATCGAACGCTGCCCATTGGACTCAACTTCTTCATCAGCGAACATACGACGCAGTGGGGCCCCCTATTCGCCGGCTCGGTGATAGCGACGATTCCGAGCATCGTCGTCTACTTCATCTCGCAACGGTGGTTTCAACGTGGTGTCTCACTGGGAGGTATTCGCTGATGCCCCAAAGATGGTTCTCTGATCTTCGTTCCTGCTATCGCGAAGGTGAAGAGGTGGTGGTCGCTGATATTCCCGATGGAGCCGCGAGGGCGCTCGTTCGAACGGCGTTCGACGCAGTCTACGAAGGGGCTTTCGTCGATGACGGCGTGCGGTTCGCGAACCTCCCGATCGGCACTCACACGATGGAGGTTCGTGCCAATGACGGCGTGCTGATGGCGGAAGAACTCTTCGGCGTTGCACGTTACGTCGGTGACGATCCGGTGATGGGTTTTGTGACATCCTTCGATGTGTCATCACGAGCATCAGTACTGGCGTGGCTACGTGACCTTCGTTGCACCGTCGTCCAAGTGTACGACTGGATGGACAGTTACTCGTACCCACTACCTACATCGAACTCGTATGAGGACCCCTTGGGCCGACCCATCGACCGGGCGGCGCTTAAGGACTTGATTCGAGGGATTCGAGATATCGGCGCAGTGGCCCAGGCCTACGCCCCCGTCTGCGCGGCGGACAAGGAACTCGCCGAGGAACATCCGCAGTGGCGTCTCTTTCGAAGCGACGGCGCCCCACAATCATTGGGAGACCTACTGCAGATCATGGACCCGGGGAACGCCGAATGGCAGGATCACTGGCTCAGCCAATACAGCGCGGCGGCTGACGACCTCGGCTTCGATGGCTTTCACCTCGACACCTACGGCTACCCGCGCGTGGCGCTCAGCGTCGATTCCGAACCGGTGTCGGTGAGTGACGGTTACTCGGACTTCGTGAAGGCGGTACGCGGTGCTCGACCCGACGACGTGGTGAGTTTCAACCAGGTGAACGGGGTACCAAGAGGATTCGAGCCGCCCACGTCACCGGGGTTTCGCTATGCGGAACTTTGGCCGCCCAACGACAAGTGGCGTCACTTCGAAGGCTTGCTGCAGCGAAGCACCGGTACCGGTACGAGGCGAGGTGACACGCTCGCGGTCTACCCACCGGTGTGGGGTAGCGATCGAGATTCGGCCCTTCGCACGGCAGTATTGAGCCAAGCGGTGACGACGACGCTCGGAGCCAACACGCTGATCTGGGGTGATGATGACGGGGTCCTACGTCATCCGTACTACGTCGACCACGAACAACTTCACGCTGAGGAACGAGCCGTGGCTCTTGAATGGCACCGGTTCGGACTCCGTTGCCGAGATCTGTTCAAAGTTGTGACGGACACGAGTTGGTACGAACTGAGCGACGAGAACGCCTCGGTGACGGTGTCATGGAATGGCGACACGAGTCCGGAACCGGTCGGTGGGGCTCTCTACGCGAGGGTGATGCGAAGCGACGAGTTGGTCGTGCTGAGTTTGCTCGACCTGTCGGGGAGTAGCGACGGTTCCTGGGCTTCACCCACCAAAGCGGGGGGATGTTCGCGCGCCTCGGTCGACATACTGCTTGATGCCCCGGAGAGGTGGCACGCGCACGTAGCAGTGTTGGGGCGCGATGACGGGCGTTTCGCCACACTGGCAACGGAAGCGACGTCAATGCGTGAGGGACGCGGGGTTTCTTGCGCGGTGCCCCTCGTCGGCGGTTGGTCAGTCTTGCGCTTGGTCGCGAAGGAGGCAACATGACCGACGTTTTGCTATCGCGCGCGAAATCGAGTCGTGTTGCACGCATTGTCAGGTTCGTAATGGTGCTCGGCGTAGCCGGGCTGGAGGGTCTCAGATGACATCAATACGCCTTGAGAAGGTGTCCAAGGTATACCCCAACGGCTTCGAGGCCGTCCATGAACTGGACCTCGAAATAGTGGACGGGGAGTTCATGGTTGTCGTGGGGCCATCAGGTTGTGGCAAGACGACGGTACTTCGCATGATTGCGGGACTCGAAGAGATCTCGTCGGGAATAATTCAATTCGGCGATCGAGTGATGAATCAAGTGCCTCCGAAGAACCGTGACGTGGCAATGGTCTTCCAGAGCTATGCGCTCTACCCTCAGATGACCGTTGCCGAGAACATAGGTTTCGCCCTTCGAATGAAGAAGGTCCCGAAGGAGGAAATCGACAAACGGGTTCGCGACGCGGCGAGCGTTCTTGGACTCACGGAATGGCTCAGCCGTAAGCCCGGTCAGTTGTCAGGTGGCCAGCGTCAGCGAGTGGCAATGGGGCGGGCGATCGTGCGAAATCCCAGCGTGTTCTTGATGGATGAGCCCCTTTCCAACCTCGACGCGAAGTTGCGAGTCCAGCTTCGCGCCGAGATAGCCAGAGTTCAACAGCGCATTGGTGTCGCGACGCTGTACGTCACGCATGATCAGACCGAAGCAATGACCTTGGGACATCGTGTCGCGGTGTTGCGAGATGGCGCTTTGCAGCAATGTGACGCGCCCCAGGTGCTCTACGATCGCCCGAAGAATATCTTTGTCGCCGGATTCATTGGCTCTCCGGCAATGAACCTTCTGGAAGGTGTGCTCTCGGCAGAGTTAGATAGAGTCACGCTCGGAAGCCAGATGATTTCTCTTTCACCTTCGGTACTTGTCAGTCACCCCGGTCTCAAAAAATACGCAGGTCGAACATTGGTGGTCGGCATCCGACCAGAGGATCTCCCCGCTGCGGATCATCAGCGAGGTGCATCAGAACTGAAGGGTGATGTTCACCTGGTTGAGGCATTGGGTGCCGAAATACTCGTCCATTTTCGTCTTGACGCGTCGATCGTAACCTCGGAGGATTCGACGCGACGGAAGGAAAATGGTGAGTCGCTCGTGGGCAGTGGGGCCATTGAGGCAGAATGCATCGCTCGCATCGAGCCGCGTCATATCGTTCGCTCGGGGGACCGATTCACCTTTGCTGTAACTGAGGATCGCCTAGAGTTCTTCGATCACGAGTCGGGACTGACCATTTGGGATTGAGGAGTCGATCGGAGTTCGCAGTCGATGGAGGTGGCCACGATGCAGCGGCTTCGTTCATATTGGACCGAACCAAATCAACCGCATCCTCCGATTTGCGCCGAATGTCCTCGGTCGAACTTCTCGTTCCTCGTGGACGCGGGTCGATCCCATCGTCAGTGCTCGAGGTGAAGCCGATCGGAGAGAAAGTCCAATACGCCTTCGAGGGCCACGCGCGTCGGTGAATTCTGGGCGTCGGAATAGTCCGTCGTCAACACCGAATGCGCTCGCTTCGTGTAGCCCCACGGGTTAGACGGTGACGAGTCGATTTCGACACCCAGGAAGTTGTCGCCCAGTTCTTCGCGCAGTCGTGTGAAGCGCTCGGGTGGTGAGGTCGTGTCACCGCTGAAGCGCAACCCCATGACGCAGAGTCCTTCCTCGACGCGGGTCTTCACGGTGGCGAGGTCGTCGTCGCTGAGACCGAGCGCTCGACGTTGGGCCTTGCGAAAGGGCAGCGGCAGCGAGGGCTGACTCAGCACCGGCGCGAGCATGATCGAATCGACGCTCATCGCGAGTGCGAAGCCGCCGGTGAGACACATCCCGACCGCCCCCACGCCGGGTCCGCCGCAGCGCTCGTGCTCGTGGGAGGCGAGTGCGCGAAGGTAGGCCGTGACGGGGCTCGTCTTGTTGAGCGCGAGTTTGGT
The DNA here is from genome assembly GCA_027355725.1 of Acidimicrobiaceae bacterium. Classification (GTDB taxonomy): domain Bacteria; phylum Actinomycetota; class Acidimicrobiia; order Acidimicrobiales; family RAAP-2; genus RAAP-2. Next base: position 573 of record DAIEHI010000011.1, on the reverse strand, counting down.
GAATTCGCTGTTCACGCAGGCCCGTGCCACCTCGCTGAGCAGGTAGCGCGTCGACGCGACGGCCCCGGCGGTGCCGAAGAGTTCGGGCATCACCGCGGTCATGCCACGCTCGGCGACCTTGCGCGCGAACGCCGCCACGAGCGGCGTGATGCCCGGAACCTCGTGGATGACGATGACGGCGGGACCGCTGCCGGTGCGGTACACGTCGTGACGACGACCGAGCGCGGCGAAGGTGTCCTTGTCAAAGCCGTCGAGCGCGTGGGGGTCGATCTGTCGATGCGGACGCGAACCCTGGTCTCGAACGGTCACGGGTCTAGGCGGTGAGTTCGTTGAGCCGGGCGAGCTGCTCGGTGCTGAGCGCGAGTGGTGCGCCCGCGTTCGCGTGCACCTGGTCGGGGTTCGACGCGCCCGCGATGACCGAACTCACCTGACGGTGGCTCAGCAGCCACGAGAAGGCGAGGCGAAGGATCGGGACCTCGATCTCGTCGGCGTAGGCGAGTAGCGCGCTCACCCGGTTCTGGAACTCCTCGCTCAACCAGTGCACGCTGCGCTCGGGGGCCATCGTGGAGAGTC
>DAIEHI010000109.1 GCA_027355725.1 Acidimicrobiaceae bacterium | reverse complement strand
GAAACGGATCGTCGAGCAGGTCCGCGAGTGAGTTAATTACGGCACCGTCCCATTTCCTCACAGTGTCACGACGATCCATATCCAGCAGGTTTGGATCAACGAGCATCTTGGTTGACATCCCCAGCGCATTCGCCCCGTGTAACTCGTCGCTATCACCATCGCCAATGAATAGACACTCCTCCGGCTGCACATCGAGACGCCGAGTGACCGCCAGGTACATCTCAGGGTGCGGTTTTCTTACCCCGAGTTCACACGAGAACGCGACGACGTCAACTACGTCCTTCAGCCACGTTGAGATCCATGACATCGGCGTTTCCGCTGAACAGTCCGTGACGATGCCAAGCAAGTGGCCTCGCGACTTTAGGTTGATCAAGTGCGGCGCCGAATACGTGTCGCTCAGCAACTTCCTGGTGAACGTCAGTCGCTGTTGCGCGGCCAGCGCAACTTGCTGAGCAGTGGGGCGTCCTCCGACTCGTCGCGCTAGCTCTGAAATTGTCTCCGAAAGTCCGCCCATTGATCCACGAACCCGAGCGTCGAACGTTGACCGCACGATATCCGCGAACTTGAATCGATCGACGTCAAGGGTCTCCGCCATCTGAAACGCGAGGCTGTCTCGCTGTAGTCGTGAGCCTCCCGGCACCAACGTTCCGTAAAGATCGAAGAGGATTGTTCGTGGAAGAGGCGAATCCGTCACATCGTCAGGGCGCGATCAAGATGCAACGTGGATCACGGCTGCGTGAGAATGTGGAACGGGAATGTCTTCGCCCATACCTCGAAGAATCTCTATGTGTTCGGCACTGGCATCTCGGAGTGTCGCCGTCACCTCGGCAACGCTCGCGCCCGTAGCAATGCAGCCAGGAACATCAGGGGCGTAGGCCGCGTAGTTGGCACCCGCGTCCTCGATCACGATGGTGAATTCAGTCATCGTGGTCTCCTTTCGAGCCCGACTTGTCTCACAATGTTACCGAGGGTTCCCTTGGGGATTTCATCACCTAAATTCCCTGCCACGCACACTGAGCCGGGTCATGACGTGTTTGTAGTGACGATGGCTACCGGTTTGGCGAATCTGCACCCAACCCGCTCGTTCCAACTCGCTGATGATCACTCGGACCTTCACCATTCACAACGGTCGTGGCCACGCACGTGACGAGTGGATTATGGCCAGCAGTCACACCCCGTGAACGAATAACGAGAATGCGACCTCGAAGGTGGACCCACCAATTCGTTCGTGGGTCCATTGGCGCCTACACGCGCGGACTCCAGGATCCACCGCTCGAGGTCGCCGTGTTGGCGCTGCCTGTATTGAGGTTCGTGCTACTGGATACGAACGCCGGAGATGGCCCTCGCGATGACCAGCCGCTGGATCTCGGACGTGCCCTCGAAGATCGTGTAGATCTTCGCGTCGCGGTGCCAGCGCTCCACCGGGTACTCGCGCACGTAGCCGTAGCCGCCGAGGATCTGGATCGCCTCTTCGGTGATCTTCACGGCGGCCTCACCGGCGAAGAGCTTGGACATCGAGCCCTCGCCCGCGGTGAACGGTTGGCGCGTAGCCGCCATCCAGGCGGCACGCCACACCAGCAGTCGCGCCGCGTCCAGGTGCGTCTTCATGTCGGCCAACTTGAAGGCGATGCCCTGGTTCTCGATGATGGCCCGGCCGAACTGCTGGCGCTCTTTGGCGTAGTCGAGCGAGTACTCATAGGCCGCGCGCGCGATGCCGACGGCCTGGGCCCCGACCCCCGGACGGGTCGACTCGAAGGTCGCCATCGCCGCCTGGCCCTTGGACTTCTTTCCCTCGCGTACCCGCGCGAGGCGCTCGTCGAGCTTGTCCTTGCCGCCGAGCAGGCAGCTGCCCGGGATGCGGCAGTCCTCGAGCACGACCTCGGCGGTGTGGCTCGCGCGGATACCCATCTTCTGGAACTTCTGACCCATCCGGATGCCCGCGGTGCCCTCGGGGATCACAAAGGAGGCCTGGCCGCGACCCGCGAGGGCGGGGTCGACCGAGGCGACGACCACGTGCAGGTTCGCGATACCGCCATTGGTGATCCAGGTCTTGGTGCCGTTAAGGACCCACTCGTCGGTCGCCTCGTCGTAGACCGCGCGGGTGCGCAGTGACGAGACGTCGCTGCCCGCGTCGGGCTCGCTCACCGCGAAGGCCGCGAGTTTGATATCGCCCGGGGTGCCGAAGCACTGGGGCGCCCACTCCATCTGCTGGGCCGGGGTGCCGTTGGCCATGATCCCCGCCACGGCGAGCGAGGAGCCCATGATCGACATGCACAGCCCGGCGTCGCCCCAGGCGAGTTCTTCGAGGACGAGCGGGAACGAGAGTCCGGTCGGGTCCGCGACGGCGTTGGCGAGGAAGTCCACCGAGTAGATGCCGAGCTTGGCCGCTTCCTCGATGATCGGCCAGGGCGTCTCTTCGCGTTCGTCCCACTCGTGGGCGGCCGGGCGCAGCACGTCGGCCGCAAAACCGTGCACCCAGTCGCGCAGTGTCGTCTGGTCCTCGTTCAGGCTCATCGAAAAATCGGTCACGTCCCCACCTCGTCTCGCAGGTTACCGACCGGTAACCTACCGATAGCCTAGAACATTCCCACGAACGACAACGAGCCGCCACCCGAAGGTGGCGGCTCGTTACCTAAAACGACCGGTGGTTAGCCGAGCTGCACGCGCTTGGCGAGCGGGCCACGGTCACCGGGCTCGATGTCGAACCGGACCGTCTGACCCTCGACCAGGGTGCGACGTCCGTCGCCCTGGATCTCGGAGTAGTGCACGAAGACGTCGGGCTGTCCTTCGACTGCGATGAACCCCCAACCCTTCTCGTCATTGAACCATTTCACGGTTCCTTCAGCCACAGCGGGCCTCCTTAACTTCTTTGGACCATTCGTCCGGAGGGAACCACTACGGCAACCTCAAGCACTTACCATACTTGGT
>DAIEHI010000203.1 GCA_027355725.1 Acidimicrobiaceae bacterium | reverse complement strand
GACCGCTGATGGTCTGCTTCTTATCGCGGTCGGTACCGATCTCCAATATGAGCGACTCATCACCGTCCTTGGAGATGAGCATTTACAAGCACAACTCCAGTGGACGACCAATGCCGCACGGGTGAGTGATCGCGACGCGCTACGCTCAGAACTGAATCGAGTCTTTTCGAGTCACGGTACTGAATACTGGCTCGACGTGCTCGGCACTTCTGGCGTGCCCCACGCACCAATCCTGGATGTCGCGGGTGCTTTCGAGCAACCCCAGATCAGAGACGGCGACTTCGTGGGAACCATGGCGGCACCTGCGGGGCAGGTACGGACAATGCGCTCTCCACTCCTTATCGACGGTGTGCGACTGGAGATACGACGAGGACCTCGACGCCTTGGTGAGGACACGAACGAGGTTCTGCGTTAACCCTCGCTTCGCGAGGGAGCAAATTGCGCGCCGTCAAAAGTGTCGATGGTCGTGAACGTTTCGACTGGCCGACGGCTCAGCTTGGTGACCTGCTTCGCTGGATACCCGAGGGCCACCACAGAAGCAACGGCGTAGGTGTCGGGTATCTTCAGCGCGGTACGGACCTCTTGCTCGCGACGTATGGCAACGGTGGTCATGACACCGCCGAGCCCCTGCTCGCGAGCGCCCAGCAAGATGTTCCAGACAAAAGGATAGATTGACGCTCCTCCGGCGATCTGGTAGCGCTCGAGATCGCGATCCGTCGCGGCGAGGACCTGGAGATCGGCGCAGACAACGAGCATCACTGGCACCGCGTCAAGTGTCTCGGCGAATCCGTCGGGTTGCGAGCGCCGCTCAGCTTCGTCACGAAGTGCCATGGCCTTTTCGCGGTCTGCGCTGGTGGCGAGCGGCGAGAATGGGATGAGATTCGCGAGTAGATGCGCCACGTAGTCGTGCCACGCATCGAGGTAGGCATCGCGCACCGCCCGTCGAATGCTGGGGTCGCGAACGACAATGACGCGCCACGCTTGGCGATTGCCTCCCGACGGCGCGAATCTGGCGACGTCGAGAATCTCAAAAATCGTCTCATCATCAACCGCTTGGGTCGTGAACTGACGCACGGAAGACGTCGTTCTCAGTGCGTCGATGAGTTCCATGAGGACACCCTAGGTCGGGCGGAAAGTTGTTATGCGTCGCGTCGCTGCAATAAGAAGAGACCGCTCCCGAGGGTCACAGCGACGTAGAGCGCCAGTATCAAGAACGCAGTCCAGGCCCCGAACATCTGTGCGGGGGGCGTCGTGGACATCATGGCTCGTCCGAGGGCCGATGGTTCGTACTTGGTGAAAGCGTTCTGCCAACTCTGAGGTAGGAACAGAACAATGATGGGTAACACCAGGAGCAGTGACGTGAACACGCTGATGCACGCGGCGCTCTGTCGAAGGATGAGTCCTAGAGCGAATCCGAATACTGCGAGCAACGTCAAATAGATTCCAGCGAGCACGACTGAGCGAAGCACTGCACCGTTGGCGAGCGAGTCGGTCGGCACGACTCCGCTGAAGATGGCTTGACCCATAACGAATGCGATGAGACACACGATTTCACTGATGAAGAGTATTGACACTGAGAGAACGATCAATTTGCTCGCGGCGAGTCGAACCCGGTTGGGCACCGCGGCGAGGGAGGTTCGAATCGATCCCGATGAGTACTCGCTCGAGATCAGGAGGACGCCGATGACGCCGACAGCGAACTGGGCGAAGATCGTCCCCGCGAGACTCGTCGAGACCGGATCAAAAGTGAGTCGATTGACGGGAGTGGTCTCGTGCCAGTGACTGCGCACCGCTACCGTGATCAATGCGCCGAGTCCAAGGGTCAGCACGACAAAGACCAACACACCCATGATCGATGAACGCACGGAGCGAAACTTGATCCACTCCGCTCTTGTACTCGACCAGAGGTTTTCGTTAGTGCTCATGATGGGTCGATTCTGGAGTTGATGAGCCGTATTGCACGGATTCGGCCGTGAGGTTCATGAAGACATCTTCGAGCGATGCGCGTTGCGGTGTGAGTTCCAAGATCGTGATGCCGGCGGAGTGGGCGAGCGTGCCTATCTCATCGGAGGTCAGCGAACCGATTGTGAGTCCGCTTTCGGCATTCTGCACCACGACACCCTGGTGGCGCGAGATGAGTGCGGCGAGACCAACTGGGTCTGAGCACCTCACAAACACCGTGCCCTGGGCGGTCGTGGTCAGCTCGTCGACTGATCCCTGGGTTATGAAACGGCCGCGCCCGATGACGATGATCTGATCAGCGCTGACAGCCATCTCACTCATCAGGTGCGAACTTACAAAGACCGTCCGGCCTTCTTGGGCGAGTGATCGAAAGAACTCTCGGATCCAGCGAATGCCTTCGGGGTCGAGACCATTCACGGGTTCATCAAAGAGCAGCACGCCTGGATCGCCAAGAAGGGCAGCGGCGATGCCGAGTCGTTGGCTCATTCCAAGCGAGAATCCCCCAACCTTCTTGTGGGCGACCGAGGCAATACCCACGAATTCGAGGACCTCGTCGACACGAGAGGGAGCGATCTTGTTGCTGACGGCGAGGGCGCGAAGATGATTGCGCGCTGAGCGCCCCGGATGGACCGCCTTGGCGTCGAGGAGGGCGCCCACTTCTCGAAGTGGCGACTTGATGTCGGCGTAGTTCTTGCCGTTGATGGTGGCGCGGCCCTTGGTTGGATGGTCAAGACCCAAGATGACGCGCATCGTTGTTGATTTGCCCGAACCGTTCGGCCCTAGAAAACCCGTGACCACTCCGGGCTTCACTTCAAAATCGAGGTCGTCCACCGCGAGGGTGTCTTTGTAGCGTTTGGAGAGATGGTCGATGCGTAACATGAGCCTGCTTCTGACACTAGTGAAGTGCAGCGTCGGTGTGTGACGCTCGAGCTCACTCGTTACGCGTGCGATTGCGAGCGCACCTCGAGACACCTGGCGCAGGTGCCCGACAGCGCAACGTGGTGCAGGTCCAATTCGAAACCGAAGCTCGATTGTAAGTCTCGACTCAAGTCGTCGAAGTGCGAGCTCGGTATTTCAATGGTTTGCTTGCAGGTCTCGCAGGTCAGATGACCGTGGATGGTGCCAGCCAGATGAAAGACGGCGGCGCCTTGTCCAAGGTGGGCGTGAACAATGATGCCGAGATCCTCGAATTCCTCGAGGATCCTATAGATCGTCGAGGGACTGACATCCGGCTCGAGTTCTTGCACCGCGCACGTGATGGCGTCCGCTGACAGATGGCCTGGAGCATCTGCGAGGACTTGGGCCACGGTGCGCTTGGCGACGGTGACCCTCTTTGAGGCGTGGCGGATTCTTGAGACGATCTCATCTACCGGATTCCCAGGAACGGCCATAACAAAGGATACGACCGCGTCAGAGAGGAGAAGGAGCCCGTAGTCTCAGATTATGAACCGCAAATCAGAGATGGTCACGGCAGCGAGTGCACTGGCTGACCGCACAGATCCAATAGTCGTCGCTCGTCCCCATTTGACCCTCGGCGCTTCAATGATGGACGTCGCGCCCGAATCCAGCGAGACCGCGTATGTTGCGATGGGATGCTTCTGGGGCGCGGAACGCAAGTTCTTCGAGTTGGGCGGCGTGATCGTGACGTCCGTTGGCTATCAGGGTGGCTTCACCGCCAATCCGTCGTACGAAGATGTCTGCACCGGCCAGACGGGTCACGCCGAGGTGGTCAAGATCGTCTTTGATCCCCGAGTGCTCAGTTACGCAGACCTGCTGAGTTGCTTCTATGAGAATCACGATCCGACCCAGGGTTTTCGTCAGGGTAATGACATAGGCACGCAGTATCGCAGCGCAATCTACTTCTGCGACGAGCGCCAGGAGCGCATTGCTCGTGCGGTGACTCAGTCCTACGCCGAGGTTCTTCGAGCGGCCGGTTACGGTCCGATCACGACCGAAATCGCTCCAGCCGGTCCGTTCTATATGGCTGAGGAATATCATCAGCAGTACCTCGTCGCCAACCCTAACGGCTACTGCGGCATTGGTGGGGTTGGTGTGAGTTGCCCGGTGGGACTATCGCTTGACTAGCGCGAGCTGACCGAGTCGAGCGAGCACCGTCTCGGCCTGCTCAGCCATTGAGCGCACGATGTCGCCTGCGGGGACGAGCGTATCAATGGCACCCACAGCTTGACCGGCGGGGTAACACTCACGGCTGGGGTCGACTCCGAGTGTGTTCTCGTCGCCGCCGAGGTGGAAGGTCCCATTGGCAAATGACACGCTCAATTGCTCTGGGAACTTCTTCAAGAGAGTCGGTTGCGCTTCGTAGAGGTCAGTCGTGTCGTTACGCAGCACGCGCATTGTCTTGCCGGAGTATCCACGAGAGACGACGGTACCGTCCTCTTTGGACGCCAGGATGCCCTCGCGAAATCCAGGGACCGCACGGGCTTCGGGAGTCGCGATGAATCGAGTGCCAATCCATACGCCGTCAGCTCCGAGCGAGAGGGCTGCCGCGAGACCACGGCCGTCGAAAATGCCGCCCGCGGCGACGACGGGGATTGAGTCCCCAACCGCGTCGACAATGAGCGGCACGAGGGGCATGGTGGCCACCGTGCCGGTGTGTCCACCCGCCTCGGTTCCTTGCGCCACCACGAGGTCGCATCCGGCATCAAGTGCTCGCTTGGCGTGCTCCACCTTTCCACACATCGATATCGTGATCACGTTGTGCTGATGACAGAGTTCAATGACGTGACGAGGGACGCCGAGTCCCGCGACGAAGGCGGTGGCGCCGCCCTCAATCAAGATCTCGACGTTGCGAACCAAGGAGTCGGGAAAGGCGGTCAGTAGGTCGACGCCGAAGGGGCGATTTGTCAGCGCCTTGGTCGCAGCAATCTCTGAGGTCAATTGTTCGCTCGTCATCGTCGAGGCTCCGAGGCAGCCGTAGCCTCCGGCGTTCGAGACCGCGGCTGCCAGAGCGCTGTAGGCAACGCCGCCCATGCCTGCGAGCATGATGGGGTGTTCAATCTTCAAGATTTCAGTAAGTCGAGTCTTCATGTTTCCTCCTTGGCACAAACTACTCAGCGCGAGAACCAATTCGAAGCAGCGACACCCCGAGAATCGCAGCAATCAGCGAAGAGCCCAGTAACCCGAGGGTGATGGCACCGTAGGTGGCGCTGCGGGGGCCAAAGAGTTGGTTCGCGAAGAGCAAGGGCACCGTGAATCCAATGGCGCACAAGACCGCGGCTGCCGAGAGAATGCGCCACGAGATCGATTCATGAAGGTGAAATCCGATCAGTGCGGCTAACGAAACGCCACTGGTGATGCCAATCACTTTGCCCACGATCCGTATGAACACCATCGCGACGATGATGGTGAGGACGTCACCGCGTAATGACAATGCCTGCCAATGGACGCCGCACGAAACGAGCGCGAACAGGGGGAGCACCACGGCAGTCGACCAACGGCTCAAAGCTCGTTCGAGGTCGAGCGCGAAGACCCCGTCGAAGGTGATAGCGAGGCCGCCCACGACCCCCGCGAGAGGCGGCTCGACATTCGCCCATACTGAGCAGATCCAAATCGCCACGACCAGTCCAACCCCTAGCCAGGACCGGCGCCATCTTTGTGAACTCCACCAAGCGACGGCGACAACCACAATGAGGGCTATGACGCCGGAGCTTCGAATGTGCGACGCTCCGGTGAGTGCTAGAACCAACACCGAGAATGCGTCGTCGGCGATTGCCAGAGTTAGAAGAAAGATTCTCAGATGAGGCGGTAGCCGCCGCCCGGCGAGTGCCAAGACCCCCAATGTGAAGGCGATGTCAGTCGCCATTGGCACACCCCAGCCGTGACGCAAGGCCGCGGAGTGGGTGAGGACCCCCGCCAAGAGCGAAAGAACTGCTGTCCCCGCCATCCCACCGACGGCACCGAGTACTGGAGGTAGCGCGTGCGCCGGTCGTATCAGTTCCCCAGTGCGCAACTCCCTCGAAAGTTCCAAGCCAATGGCGAGAAAAAAGACCGTCATCAGTCCGTTCACCACCAGAGTGTGTAGCGAGTTGACGGATGTGAAATCCAAGTGTGGACGTTGCCACGGGTTCATCGTGACGGTCTCGTAGTTAGAGGGACTCACGGCGGACCAAAGGAGGGCAACGACAACGCCCCCACCTATAAAGAGAGGGGCGCCGTAGTCGTGATCAATCAGTCGAATGAGCCGACCGAGCGAGGGGGTGCCCATGTCAAAAGGCTACTTGGGCAGCGAAGTGTCACAGGGGCTCTATTAGGGTGGTTCACAACACAAACGCAATGCAGCAAGTATTTTCGAGTAAGGATCATCTATGGGCGATCAAGTAATCGGCGCCATGCCGAAACGCGAGCTGTACTTCGTTTTTGGCGCCTTGATGTTGGGCATGTTGCTGGCTGCCCTCGACAGCACAATCGTCGCGACAGCGCTCCCCATCATCGTGGGGGACCTTCACGGAGCGAATCACCTCAGTTGGGTCGTCGTTGCTTACCTGCTCTCGTCCACGGTGAGCACCCCACTCTGGGGAAAACTGGGCGACTTACATGGTCGCAAGGTGTACTTCCAAGCAGCTATAGCCATCTTTCTCGTAGGCAGCATGTTGTGCGGACTGGCGCACAGCATGATCGCACTCATTCTCTTTCGAGCCATTCAGGGTCTCGGCGGCGGCGGTCTCATGGTCGGGGCGCAAGCGGTGATTGCGGACATTGTTCCACCTCGTGATCGGGGACGCTACGCGGGATTCTTCGGTGCAGTTTTTGGAGCGGCGACGGTGCTCGGTCCCTTGCTGGGAGGTTTCATCGTTGAGCAGTGGTCGTGGCGTTGGATCTTCTTCGTCAATGTCCCCTTCGGGATTCTCGCCCTCATCGTTACCGCCTCAGCATTGCCAAGCGCAGGTGCACGAGTTCAACATGTGATTGACTACGCCGGTATCGTGACCCTAACGATTGCATCGTCAGGACTCATCCTGTTCACCTCCCTTGGCGGTACGAGCTTTGCGTGGCTTTCGAGTAAGTCACTTGGCCTTCTGGCGATTGGCTTGGTCTTTACTGCAATCTTCGTAGTGCTCGAACGCCGCTCTTCAGAGCCAATCCTCGCGCCTCGGCTGTTCAAGAATCGAGTGTTCGTTTCGGCATCGGCCATTGGCTTTGTCGTCGGTTTCGCGATGTTCGGGGCGATGACGTTCTTGCCGCTGTATTTTCAGGACGTGCGTGGTACGACGCCGACTGATTCGGGCCTTCGACTGCTTCCCATGATGGTCGGCCTCTTTGGCGCATCCATCATCACTGGGCAGTTGGTGTCCAAGGGTTTCAAGTACCGACCTTTCCCGATTCTTGGTACAGCGGTCATGACGATTGGCTTGGGACTGCTGGGTTCGGTAAGTGATTCTTCGTCACTGCTGCTGATGGGCGTCTACATGTTCATCCTGGGAGCCGGCATTGGACTAGTCATGCAGATTCTGGTCACCGCAGTTCAAAATGCCGTTCAGCACGAAGACGTCGGCGCCGCAACCGCAGGAGCCAATTTCTTTCGTTCAATTGGTGGTTCATTCGGTACCGCTGTCTTCGGCGCCCTTTTCGCCAATGAGCTTCCGCGCCAACTCGCCTCTGGCTTCAAGGGTCACAATGTCTCTGCCGGCACTTTCTCGATCTCGCAATTGACGCCGGCGAGTCTCCAAAAACTACCGCCGGCGCTTTTCCACATTGTGATTCACTCGCTGGCGAGCACGATTCAGTCGATTTACCTATGGGCGATTCCCGTCGGTGCGCTGGCCTTCTTGTTGTCGCTCACATTGCCCGAAGTGAAGCTCAGAGATCACCTGCACCCAGTCGCTGACGAAGTCCCATTGTCAAATGCGGACCCGCTGCTCTAATGATCCCGAGACATTCGACGAAATCGTGAAGATTTCCGTAGTAGGGGTCCGGCACATCCAGGTTCTGCCCCGGTTGTAATAGATTTCGCAACATCACGACTCGAGTGCGTTGATTGGTCAGACGAGAGTTGACGTCGTGCATTTGTTCTCGTGTCATGACAATGACGAGGTCCTGACGGTTCAAGTACTCGGTGTCCGCGTATGCCGCCGGCGTCCCCGCCAAGGTGAGTCCGGCGGCATCTAACGCCGAGCGAGCGCGAGGATCCATGGTGCTGCCGACATGCCAGTTCGCGGTTCCGGCACTGGTGACCTCAACGCGGTTGGCGAGGAAGTGGTCTGTTGCAATTGCATTACGAAATGCGACTTCGGCCATTGGTGACCTGCAGATGTTGCCAGTGCAGATTACGGACAGGAAAAATGGTCGAGGTCCAGGGGAGGCGCTCATAAGAATTGCTTCATTCTTGCAGGCGCCCGGGACTTTTGGCGCGCACAAACCCGGAGAGAAACGGTACGATTGTTCCAGGAACGTACGGAAGGAGTTGCGATGCCACTTTCAGAGCATGAGCAAAAGATCCTGGCCGAACTTGAGGAATCGCTCTCCAAGCAAGATCCGCGATTTGTCAAGAACGTTCGAGACACCAACGTCTATTCACACGGCGGTCGACGTGTGCGATGGGGCGTCGTTGGCTTCGTAGCCGGTCTCATGATTCTCGTGCTTTTCTTTTCGCGCTCGACACTCGTTGGGCTCATCGGTGTAGCGCTCATGTTTGTCTCAGCTGTAGTGATTGAGCGCAATGCTCGCCTACTGGGTAGAGCGTCATGGCAAGACATCACTCGCTCGCCACAAGGTGACGATGCCCACGCGAACTACGGTCCACGGACCCGTTCGCTTCGCGACTGGTTGTCGCGCCAACGCCGCAGAAGCGAATGACCTCCACCGGGGTTGCCGACAAGGCGATCCCGTGTCTGGCCATTGATATCGGAGCGAGCAAAGTTGATGTCGCACTCGTGGATGAAGATGGTTCAGTCAAAACGCGTGGGCGCCTCGACGTCGCTTCAAATGTTGATCGTCTGTTCGACGCCGTCGTAGAGCTCGTGCGAGACACCGTCAAAGACACTGACTACGCAGTGGTCGGCGTTGGCTGTGCGGGGCCCATGACCAACCAAGGAGAATTTGTCTCGCCACTCAACATTGCTGCGTGGCGAGAGTTTCCATTGCGTGGTCGACTCCGCGACGCGCTTGGCCACGACGTCTTCGTTGATGGTGACGCGCGCGCTCTGGCACTGGCCGAAGGAAGGTTTGGTGCGGCTCGCGCGAGCAACTCGTATCTGTCAATGGTTGTATCAACTGGCGTGGGAGGGGCGTTCGTCATCGATGGCCGCCTCCTCGACGGTGACACGGGCAACGCGGGCCACATTGGTCATCTCAACGTCATCCCCGGTGGGCGACTGTGCTCGTGCGGTAGCTACGGTTGTCTCGAGGCCGAGGTCTCGGGTTGGGCTATCGAAGATATGACTGGCCGACCGGCGCAGTTCGCGGATGCGTCCACGCGTCAGCGGTGTGCCACGTTGGTAGGTCGCGCCGTCGGTACGCTCAGTTCGGTGCTCGACTTCACGCGCTGCTACATCGCGGGGTCGGTAGCGCTTGGTTACGGTGACGAGTTCTTTGACGCAGCGAACAAAGCTGCGCATGAACTGGCCATGATGCGCTACAACGAGCACCTCGAGATAAAGAGGTCAGGGCTCGGTGGCGATGGTCCACTTCTTGGTGCGGCGGTAGTTGGTTGGCGAGGTGACGTGCGGTGAGCCGATTCTGGTCGCCCGGGCTCGCTCGCTACTTGGTGGCACATCCGTTTGGCGTCGTGCTACTCGTGCGTGCTGGGTGGAGGTTACGAGCCAGAGACTGGTGGAAGTCGGCACCGTTCGTCCCGCTTCCCTCGAGATCGTATTGGGATTTTCGCATGACGACACTTGGGGGTTCGAAGGACTATCGACCCACGCCCGCCACAATGGTCGAGGCAGCTAAGTGGTCTCTTCTACAGCGGGCGGGGCGGTAAATTCATCGGATGGGGCGAGTACTCCTGTTGAACGCGACTTTTGAGCCACTCCAGTTGGTGAGCGAGCGCCGAGCAGTTGTCCTAATGCTCGCAGGTCGCGCCGAACCGATCGTGACGCCGGACGAACCCATGGTGTGCCGCTCCGCTTCGGTGACGATTCCAATACCTTCGATTGTTCGCCTGCACGAGATGGTGAAGTTACCAACCAAGGTGCGTACCCCTCCTTTGACGCGGCGATCACTACTGCTTCGTGACAGCTTTCGGTGCGCCTACTGCCTTGAGCACGCCGACACGATTGATCATGTTGTGCCCCGCAGCCGAGGTGGACGTCACGAGTGGACTAACGTTGTCGCCGCATGTCGACGCCACAATATGCAAAAAGGTGACCGACTTCTTGAAGAGATCGGTTGGCGGATGCACTTTGAGCCTCGAGTTCCTGACGGCCCCTGGTGGCGGTGGCGTCATGTCCCAGATCCCGATCCGCTTTGGGCACCGTATCTACCCCGCGCCTCGTGAGTTTTGAAGTAGATGACCTATACGACTACGAAGCTGTTCGTAAGTTGAGCGACGCCACGATGTTTGTGGTGCGCCTTGAGCAACCAACGCTCATACTCGGGAGCAGTCAGCCCCTTGACGTGCTTGACAGTGGCCGTCTTGGCTCGACTGCGTTGCGCCGTCGCCGTGGCGGAGGGGGATTGGTTTTGCTCCAGCCAGGTGATATCTGGGTTGATTGGTGGATCCCCCACAACGACAGTCGTTGGTCCCACGACGTTCACGTCAGTTCGATTCAATCTGGTGAATGGTGGCGAAAGGCGCTTGACCCTTATGTCGGCGGCGAAGCGCGCGTACATCATGGCCCACTGGAAGGCGATGCTGCTTTTCGCGTCGTTTGCTTCGCGGGTCGTGGGCCTGGTGAAGTCTTTGTTCACGAGCGAAAGGCCGTGGGACTGACACAGTGGCGAGTACGAGAAGGCGTCTTTGTCTCCACGGTGCTGCACGCTGGCCCGTCGACGAGGATTATCGACCTCCTGAGTAAGGCACCACCGGGAATCCTCGAAGCTCTCGATCACCACGTCATCTCGGATCTCGAGGTTGAAGATTCCGAAGAATTGCTGCGCACGCTCGAGGCAATCAGCGGCCCTTGGCTCGTGCGACAACTGCTTTTGACCAACTAGCGTCGCGAAACGGACTTTCCCTGACTCGCTCGGGGCGCAACATCTAGACCGAAATCTTCGTTCAAATCCTTAATGGCCCTTGATGTCATGGGAATCCCACGGGGTGGAACGCGCCAAAAAACGCATCAAAAGGGTGCAATTTCTCCATCAGGTGGAGAAGAGTGGTGTAATATGTCACGAAGTGGGGGAGAGTGGTGATCCCACCGGAGGAATAGTCGATGCTCGGGTTCGTGGGTCAGTTTCAGCATTCGCTGGACGCCAAGGGTCGATTGATCCTGCCCGCGAAATTTCGTGCCGAGTTCGAACGCGGTGGCCACCTGAGCCCGAACACCGAGGGGTGCGTCGCGCTGTGGACTCCCGGCGAATTCGCTCGCAAGACCGAAGACTTTCTTTCTGAGAGTCGTCACGGCGGCGCACTGGGTCGCCGCCAAGCCCGTTACTGGGCGGCGAATTCATCCGATGTTGACTTTGACAAGCAAGGGCGCTTTGCGCTGCCCGCAGCGATTCGAGAATACGGCCGGTTGGTCGGCGACGTACTCATCGTGGGCATGCTCGACCATGTCGAACTGTGGAATCCAGCGGTGTACGCCCAAGAAGTCAACTCCGCCGAGGAGATGTTCAAGCAAGGCAGTAATTAGTGATTGGAGTCGCTGAGCAGTACCGGCCGCGGACCATGCGCAGCCTGGCAATCGTGAAGATGGGTCGAGAGTCCTCCTCCGCCATTTCGCCCCAACGAACGATTGAAAGGCTGCAGATGGCCCAGGACAACTATCACCAACCAGTGCTCGAGCAAGAGATCGTCGAGTTGTTCTCCAGCCTGCCGGCTGGAGTGTTTGTTGACGCCACCTTGGGCGGAGGAGGGCACAGCGCGGCAATTCTCGCCAGCGCTCCTCAACTGCGTGTGCTCGGCATCGACCGAGATCCTGAAGCGAGGTCTGCTGCGGCTCAAAGGCTCGCCGGGCAACTCGACCGGGTCCGGATCGTAGACAGCACATTTGCTCAACTCTCTGAGGTGGTTGGCGCCAATGAAGATTTCCTTCACGGCGATCCCATTGTCGGAGTGCTCATGGATCTTGGAGTCTCGTCGCATCAACTTGACGAGTCACGTCGCGGGTTCTCATTTCGCTCCGATGCCCCCCTTGATATGCGCATGGACCCAACGAAGGGCGAAACGGCCGCTCAGTTTCTCACTCACGTGGACCAGCACGAGTTCGCTCGAATACTCCGTGCAAACGGCGAAACGCGTTTTGCCGGATCAATTGCCAAGGTCGTCCTGGAACGGCAGCCGAAGACCACCGCAGAGTTGACCGAAGCGGTCGAGCGAGCGGTACCCATGGCGGCACGTCGTCGCGGTCACGTCGCCACGAGGGTGTTCCAAGCGTTGCGCATCGTGGTGAACGCCGAGGAGGAACAACTCTCGACGGGCCTCTCGGCAGCTCTTGATGTGCTCGCGATCGGCGGGGTGGTGGCGGTGATCTCCTATCACTCGGGAGAAGACCGTGTCGTGAAGTCTCTACTCCGTGAGGCGGAGACTGGCGGGTGTACGTGCCCCGTTGAACTCGGATGCGTTTGTGGAGCGGTAGCGCGCGTCAAGGTCTTTAAGGCCAGTGCCCAATTGGCGAGTGCGCACGAGGTCGAAGCCAATCCTCGAGCACGTTCTGCGCGTCTTCGCATCGCGCGCAAGGTATCCCCATGAGTGTCATCAGTTTCCCGCGACGGGTTGACACTCGGCGACGTCCTCGTACCGCTACGCCACCGTCGACGCGTAAGGCAGTCCATCAAGAACGCGCTCCGCGCCGACGGGCCGCCGCCTCGTTGTGGCGCGGTGCCACGGTGCAGCGCAAGTCGGTCTTCGTCGTAGCCCTAGCCCTCGTCCTCTCTCTTGGGGGAAGCATGTTCGTGGCTAATCGACAGATTCAGCTGCATCAACTTCAGAGTCAACTGTTGCAGGACCAATCGACCTACGCGGTTCGTGTGGGCACACTGACCAACCTCTCGGCGCCCAGTGAGATCGCCTCTCAGGCGGGTGCGCTGCACCTGGTTGATCCAGTTTCCGTGACGCAAGTCCCGTCTACGTCGCTTGATGCGATCCTGCCGCTACCGAAGTTCTCAGGTTATGCACCGGTCACATCAAGGACGAATCGGTGAGTTCACACAACACTTCGACGCACGCTCGAACTCGCGCACAACCTCGAAGAGTGACTGCATCGAGTGGCGCTCGACGTCTGAACTTGCTTCGCGCATTGTTCATCCTGTGTTTTGTGCTCCTCGCCGCGCGCCTCTTTCAGATTCAGATCGCTGAGCACGCTCGGTACTCGAAGCTCTCCGTAGCCCAGGTTCGCGTCAACGTCACCACGACCGCACTACGTGCGGGCATTTACGATCGCTACGGACAGATCCTCGCGATCTCGCGGCCAACATCGCTCGTCATCGCCGACGACTTCCAGATCACTCATGCGGCCAAAGAGGCCAGGGCAATGTCTGCGATGGTTCAGGTGCCGGTTGGCAAGCTCACTAAGTTGCTGTCGCAGAAAAACGGCTACGTCATCGTCAATAACAAACTCGATCTGACCGATGGCCGTAAGTTGGCGGCGGCTGCCTTCCCGGGAATCGTCGTGCAGAACTCATCAGTTCGCAGTTATCCAAACGGCACGCTTGGCCAGTCACTGATCGGGGGTACCAACGCGTCTGGTGCAGGTTCAGCTGGTCTTGAGTATCAGTACCAGAAGCAGCTCGCTGGTCAAACCGGCATCACGAGAGAGTTCGTCTCCTCATCCGGCGTGAGTCTGCCGAGCTCGGTGAGTCAGGTCATTCGAAAGGCGACGCCTGGCGTGGGGCTCGAGTTGACGATTGATTCATCGTTGCAGTTCGTCACTGAACGAGCGCTCGCGACCGAGTTGAAGTTGAGTGGTGGCGTCAGTGCGGACGCGATTTTCATGGATGTGAAGACTGGAGAGATTCTCGCCGACTCATCACTCGTCAACACGAAGTCCCATCCGGGGGTCTTGGGACCGATCCCATCGTGGGGAAAATCAGTTGGCGTACCAGGCATTGACGAGACGATCAACAATCTGCCTTTCAGTCAAGCCTACGAACCGGGCTCAGTCTTCAAGGTCGTGACGTTCTCAGCCGCTCTTCAAGCAGGCCTGATCACACCAAAATCAGTCTTCACGGTGCCATATTCGGCCATAGTGGGGGGGCGCCTCTTTCACGACGCGGAACTGCACGGCGTCGAACACTTGAGTGCAACCCAGGTCATTGCGCAGTCTTCGAATATCGGTACTTACGAAATCGGCAAGCTCGTTGGCGAAGCGGGCCTCCTCGCTCAAGTCCAACGACTTGGTTTTGGACAAGTGACCTCACTCAACTATCCCGGCGAGACCGCCGGTCTGCTCGTCAATGCGTCAAATTGGTACACCAGTGACGAAGTGGCTTTGCCCATTGGACAAGTTGACGCTGTTCCAGCGATTCAAGTGCTCGATGCATACAACACGGTCGCCAACGGAGGCGTGTTCGTAGAGCCGAAATTGGTGCGTGGCTATGTCTATGCCAATGGCACCACTAAGCCAACGCCGCCCAGCGCCACGCGTCAAGCACTCAGTCCGGCCGTGGCGTCAACAATGAACACCATGCTTCAGCAGGTCGTTCTCGCGGGGACTGGCGTGAGTGCCATCATCCCCGGCTACAGCGTCGCCGGTAAGACCGGGACATCATCTATTCCCTGGCCCGGCAAGGACTTGTTGCTGCCAGGACAGTTCTACGCCAGTTTCGTTGGATTTGCGCCGGCTAATCATCCAGTCTTCTCCATGATCGTTGTAGTGCAGCGCCCACTGAGCTCGATCTATGGAGGGTCGATTGCGGCGCCAGTGTTTCACCAAGTGATGTCCTACGCTTTACACCATTACGGCATTCCGTCCGACGGGACAATGGTGAAACCTCTGACGGGTTCAGGTGCGAGTATTGGATCGGATGTGACGTGATGCAACTTGGTGATGTCCTAGAGAGCGTCTCTCTTGACGTGGCGACGAGCTGCGTTGAGGTCAGCTCAGTCGAGATTGATTCGCGAGCCTGTCGGCCCGGATCGTTGTTCTTCGCGATGCCCGGCGCTCATGGCCACGGGGCCGCATTCGTCGATGGTGCCGTGCACAACGGTGCGGTTGCAATAGTCAGTGATACGCCGATCAGTGCTCTGGTGCCGGTGGTGGTCGTTTCAACAAGTGAATTGCGCACGTTGATGACCTCTGCGAGTTCCGTCGTTGTTGGACGGCCAGAGCAGCACCTCGAGTTAGTCGGGGTCACGGGCACCAACGGCAAGACGAGCGTCACGTCGCTCGTCAGCTCCTTAGCGCAAGCTCTGGGGTGGAATGGCGCGAGCATCGGTACTCTCACCAACGAGCGCACCACGCCGGCGCCACCGGAACTCTTTCGAACCCTGGGTGAACTGGTCGAGAACTTCAGCGCCGAGCGGTCTCGCTCCCTCGTGGCCATGGAGGTCTCCAGCCACGCGCTCGACCAGCACCGGGTGCAGGGTCTGCACTTCGCGGTGAGCGCCTTTACGAACCTCAGCCATGATCACCTTGATTATCACCATTCAATGGAGGAGTACTTCAACGCAAAAGCGCAGCTCTTCACTCCCGAGCGCGCTTCGCGAGCGGTCATCTGGTGTGACGATTCTTATGGGCTGAGGTTGGCCGATATGACGGGACTACCCGTGTCGCGCGTGCATCGAAGCGACGCCACTGACGTCAGTGAATCACTCCAAGGCACCATTTTTTTCTGGCGGGGTCACCTCGTCAATACTCCTCTGATTGGCGATTACAACGTTGATAATGCGCTGATGGCCATGGAGATTGTTCGTTCGCTAGGTGCGGACGAGTCCCAGATCGCCCACGCCATGTCCGAGGTGCGCGGTGTGCCTGGCCGTTTTGAACTCGTGAGTGGGTCTGGAGTGGTGATCATTGTTGACTATGCCCACACTCCTGCTGGGCTCGCGCGGCTGCTCAGTGATGTTCGACGTGTCCTCGGCACCGGCCGAGTGATCACTGTATTCGGCTGCGGCGGGGACAGGGATCGCGCGAAGCGGCCCGTCATGGGTGAGGTTGCGTCGTCGTTGTCAGATATAACCATTGTGACCTCGGATAATCCCCGATCCGAGTCTCCAGATGCCATTATTGACTCGATAATCGAGGGTGTCACGCCCGGCGCAACAGTTCTTCGAATGAGCGAACGCCGAGGCGCCATAGCTGAAGCAATTCGACTGGCTGAGCCCGGTGACGCGGTGGTGATCGCGGGCAAGGGTCACGAGACAACTCAGATCATTGGTGATGTTGTCACGCCGTTTGACGACCGAGAGGTAGCGAGGGAGTTTTTGAAGTGAGGGCGACATGTTGAGTTTGATGGAGTCGGGCGGGGTGGGATTTCTCTTCGCTTTGCTCGTAACGCCCCTGTGGATTCGTTTTTTGCGAAAGCGTTCGCTCGGTCAATTGATTCGTGAGGACGGTCCGGTGACGCATCACGTGAAGGCGGGGACCCCGACCATGGGCGGTGTCATCATCGTGCTGGCGGCCGCAATTGGGTACATGATGGGCCACGTCGGCACCTCGATTGACTTCACACGCGGTGGCGTGCTCGCCCTGAGCGTGACCGTTGCATCGGGCATCCTTGGGTTTCTAGACGACTACCTCGCAATTCGCAATGCTCGAAATCTGGGTCTCAACAAGCGCGGCAAATTGGTTGGACAATTACTGATTGCGTGCGCGTTCGCGCTCCTGTCGATCTACTGGGTCCGCACTTCAACGAATCTCTCATTCACTCGCTTCTCGCTGCCAGGCTGGAACTTGACGGTTGTGGGTTGGGTTCTTCTCGCAATCTTCGTCATTGTGGCAACGTCGAATGCGGTGAACCTCACTGACGGACTTGACGGTCTGGCGGCGGGTTCGGCGACATTTTGTTTTGGGGTCCTGGCAATCATCGGATACTGGCAATTCCGTCATTTCTCGATCTATCACCTTCACTCGGCCCTGGACCTAGGTCTGGTGGCGGTCGGACTGGTTGGAGCGTGTCTTGGATTTCTGTGGTGGAATGCTGCACCGGCTCGCATCATGATGGGTGATACCGGCTCGCTCGCCATCGGCACGGGTCTCGGTGCGTTGTGTCTCTTGATGAACTTGGACCTCCTGCTCGTGATCATCGGCGGACTGTTCGTCGCCGAAACGGCGTCGGTCATCCTTCAAGTGGTCAGTTTTCGGGTCTTTGGGCGTCGAGTGTTTCGCATGGCACCGTTCCATCACCACTTCGAACTTCGCGGCTGGCCCGAGATCACGGTCATCATTCGATTCTGGATCCTCGCCGGACTGCTGGCGATGCTCGGCCTTGGAATCTTCTACGGTGATTTCTTGAAGATTGCGAAGGTCGTCTAAATGTCGCCCGCGCCCGCGAGAGGGCTACTTCAGCCGTTTCCAAGGGGAAACAGCAGTGCGCGCATGCTCATGCTCGTCACCGCACTGCTCGTCACCTTCGGTACGGTTGCGGTCGCGTCGGCGAGCGAGGGCCAAGCCACCGCCAATGGAGGTTCGTCAGTCAGCATCATCATTCGAGATCTCATCTATCTGGGATTCGGGATATTTGCGTTCTACATCGTTGCGAGAGTGCAACTTCGTCATCTGGTGCGCCGCGCACCATTGTTGGTGGGCGTCGGGCTCGCTCTGCTCGTTGCGGTCGAAGGCGTGGGTGTGAGCGCGAATGGCGGCAAACGCTGGCTCAACCTTCACGTGATATTCCTACAGCCTTCAGAGATATTCAAGTTCGCAACAGTGATCTTCGTGGCGTGGTTGGTTCACCATCATCATGACGAACTGGGTCATTGGAAGCAGTTCGCCGTGTGGACCGCGCCAGTCTGGCTCGGTGCCGGGCTGATCGTCATCGAGCCCGACATCGGCACCTCATCGGTGGTGCTCGCCATTGCTTTCGCAATGCTCGCGGTCGCTGGCCTCTCGGGGAAGATGCAGCTGCGCATCATTGTTCTCGGCGTGGTTGCTTTTCTTGGCTACATGAGGCTGAAGCCGTATTCGGCGGCGCGCTTCTTCTCCTTCTTGCACCCCAACCGCGACCTGTTGGGCAGCGGTTATCAGTTGCTGCAATCAAAGATCGGCTTGGGAGCGGGAGGGCTCACGGGGCTCGGGCTAGGTCAAAGTCGAGAGAAGTGGGGACTGCTACCAAATCCTCACACGGACTTCATCTTCACGATCATCGGAGAAGAGCTTGGCTACATCGGGGCGCTACTCGTCATTGTCCTCTTTATCTGGTTCCTCTTGGTGTCGATGCACATTGCCAAGCAGTGCACCAATGACGTCTATCGACTCATTGTGGTTGGTGTACTGACCTGGATCATGGCAGAAGCGATCATCAACATTGCTTCCGTGGTTGGAGGGTGGGCGGTCACCGGTATCCCGTTACCATTCTTCTCATACGGAGGGACTGCGCTCATCACCGAGCTCGCCGCCATTGGTCTCGTGTACAACGTCGCCCATGACCGAAGTCGGTCCAGTGACGTCTCCATCCGCGATTTCCAGGTGACGAACTTTCGTGATTCCTTTGAGCGACGAGCAATGGATCGCCGCAGTCCAGTCGTCCAACGACCACGCGGCCAGCGTCAGGTCCGGTAATGAGAGGGCCCGTCGTTATCACGGGTGGCGGCACCGGTGGTCACATCTTTCCAATGAAGGCGATTGCAGAACAACTCGAACGTCGAGGCATCAGTGCGTCACAGCTTCGCTTCGTCGGCAGTCGCCGGGGACAAGAAGCCCAGCTACTCGCCGACGCGTCCATTGAACTGACTCTCCTCGCGGGCCGGGGGATCAAGCGATCCTTCGCGCCGAGGGCAACCACTGACAACCTTCGCGCCATCTGGGGACTGAGCGAAGCGATGGTCGTAGCGTTCCTGAAGGTCGCCAAATGGCGGCCGTCGGTGGTCGTGTCAGTGGGCGGGTACGCTTCCTTCGCTGTCTCGCTCGCTGCCGTGCTCCTTCGCCGCCCGCTCGTTCTCGTTGACCTTGACGCGACGCCCGGAGCGGTTCACCGACTCTTCGAGCGTTTCGCCCACACCCGATGTACGGCGTTCGCGACTGGCGAACCTCGAACAGTTTTCACTGGCGTGCCCCTGCGTGACGCAATCGTATCGATTGATCGAAGCGGTCCCGCGCGCCAGATGCTTCGTACGAGCCAGAGCCCTCCGATTGAACCCTCACGGCGCGTTCTCGTGGTGATGACTGGTTCTCTTGGCGCGTCGAGCGTGAATCGGGCGGTGAGCGGACTCGCGCGCCAGTGGAGTGAGCGTGCAGACCTCACGTTGATCCACGTAACGGGGCGGCGCGATTACGAAGAGGTGATGGCTGAGGCGACGGTTGGGGGCGCGCTCGACTACCGCGTGGTTGAGTTTGCCGACATGACTGAGCTGTGGGCACTGTGTGACATAGCGATTTGTCGTGCAGGCGCGACGACCGTGGCTGAATTGACCGCGCTCGGTATCGCGTCAGTCCTTGTGCCACTACCGGGTGCACCTGGGGACCACCAATCAAAGAATGCCGCGGCCCTGTCCAGGGTCGGGGCCGCGAAGGTTCTGGCTGACAAGGACTGCACGCCACAAGCGCTCGCGCAGCTGGTAGACGAGGTGCTCGAGACCTCACTGGACTCAATGGGCTCTGCGGCCGCATCGCTCGGCCGTAAGGGCGGCGCCTTCGAGATCGCGAGGGTGGTAGCGGAGGTTGGCGGATGGTCGTAGAGCTCGCTCGAGGTACACGTGTCCACATCGTGGGTGTTGCCGGGGCGGGTATGAGCGGCCTGGCGAGGCTGCTCGTCGAGATGGGCTGTGTTGTCAGCGGCAGCGATGCAGCGAACCCCGAGGTGCTTGACGAACTCGGGGCCCTCGGGGTCAGGACCCGACAAGGACACGATGCGGGTAATGTCCCCACGTGTGATGTCGTGATGTGGTCACCTGCGGTATCACCTGACAACGTCGAACTGCTTGAAGCGAGGCGCCGCGGTGTGACCCTGCTGAGACGCGGCGAGACGTTACGCGAATTGGCACGACTCCAGCGGGTGATCGGCTTCACCGGCACTCACGGCAAGACGACCGCAACCTCGATGATGGTGCACGTGCGCCACGCGGCGGGCTTGGATGACTCTCGGTTGCTGGGCGCCGACGTGACCGGCGTTGGGCCAAATGGCCACTACGGAGTTGATGATCTTATTCTCGAGATTGATGAGAGTTACGGGACTTTTGAATTGCTCTGTCCATATGCGCTCGGAGTCTTGAACGTCGAGGCGGATCATCTTGACCATTACGGCACCCTTGAGAACCTCGAGTTGGCCTTTTCGGCGTTGATCGAGCGCACGACGGGGCCCGTAGTCATCTGGGGCGATGACGAGGGTAGTCGTCGTGTGGCCTCGACCGCGCAGCGACAGGTGATCAGCGTCGCTTCGACGAGTGCTGCGGACTACCACGTTGGCCATGTCGAACTCGCTCGCCACGGTGCTTCGTTCGAACTGGCTGGTGGCGGCGATCGGGTGCGGATTGCACTGGGTGTCACCGGATTTCACAATGTGGCCAATGCGGCTGTCGTGGCCGTCGTCGCACAACAACTCGGTATTTCGAACGAGGCGCTGGTGAGCGGACTGGCGAGTTTTCACGGTGCGCCGCGAAGGTTTCAGTTCCTGCGGCACTGGGGAACGGCAGACGTCTACGAGGATTATGCACATCTGCCCGGCGAAATCATCGCAACGCTGCGTGCGGCGAAGGCTGCGGGCTACGAGCGCATCGTTGCGGTATTCCAGCCCCATCGCGTGACGCGAACCACGAATCTCGTCGCTTCGTTCGCGAGCGCCTTCGATGGGGCGTGTGAAGTGATCGTCACCGACATCTATGACGCCGGGGAACCCAATCCTCTAGGAGTCACCGGCGAGATCGTGGCGGATGCGTTGCGCGACGTGAACAAGACTGCGAACATCGTCTACGCCCCAAGCGTCGCTCAGGTGCGTGATCGACTCGAACAGATCCACTACGACCATGACGCCATCTTGTTGCTCGGCGCGGGCGACATCGCTTCTAGCGTCATCGCCGCGATCGAAGGGTCGCACCCGTGAGTCTCGAACAACTCATCCTCGCCGCAGGCGAACACATTGACGAGCACGCCCCCTTGGGTGCGCGAACCACGTACCGCGTCGGCGGGAGCGCGCGTGCGCTACTCACCCTTCAGTCCAAACAGCAACTGGAAGAATTGGGCTCCTTGATCTTCCAATGTGGGCTTCCAGTGGTGGTGCTTGGAAATGGGTCCAATCTCTTGGTCGCCGACGGCGAACATGACGTGCTCGTGGTGCACCTGAGCGGCGACTTCTGCGAGATGACGTGGCGTGAAGAGCGTGATGAGGGTCGCGTCATCGTCAGCGCGGGCGCAGGCCTGGATTTGCCCATCGCATCGCGACGACTCTCCAATGAGGGCATCACGGGCTTCGAATGGGCCGTCGGCGTCCCGGGGACTTTTGGGGGTGCTGTCGTGATGAACGCCGGCGGACACGGTTCTGACATGGCCGCGGTGGTGAGCAGCGCTACGTCATTCAACGATTCTGGGATGCGTCACTGGACCCGCGAAGAGCTCGCGTTCGAATATCGATCGAGTGCTCTTGGCCCGGGCGAGATCGTCACCGGAGTGACGTTAGAGCTGACTCGAGGAGATGCGAGCGTAGCGCGCGAGCGCGTGAAGGAGATTGTTCGATGGCGTCGCGAACATCAGCCGGGCGGCGCCAATGCGGGCAGTGTCTTTCAGAATCCTGACGGTGATCACGCCGGGCGACTGATCGAGGCGGCGGGGTGCCGGGGACTTCGAGTTGGTTGCGCTGTAGTCAGTGAGAAGCACGCGAATTTCATCCAGGTGGACGCCGGGGGGAGCGCAGGTGACGTGTATCAACTGATGCATCGTGTGCGCGAGCAGGTTGCAGCGGCATCGGGCGTGGTGTTGCGCAGCGAAACGCGATTCGTTGGCTTTGAGGCCCTGACGTGAGCAAACGCCGCGCCCCCCTTCGATCTACCGCGCCACGTGCGAGAAGACGTGCGAGCAAAGTGACGCCACTGCGCTCGCCGCCAACGCGCGCGCCAGTGGACGCTGGGCGAGAGCAGAGCCCCACTGTGGGTAAAAACAAGAAGAAGATTCGCAGACCGCATCGCATGACCAAGGTGTTGATCGTGAGCGGACTTGTCGTCACCACAATCGGCGTTGGTGGTGCCTGGGCGCTTCGACAGCCTTTTCTTCGCGTCCAACACGTCACCGTGCTCGGCGCTCGTCACGAATCCATCACTGAGGTATTACAGGTGTCGGGACTCGAAGCGCATCCGTCGATGTTCGCGCTCTCGTCGAACGCGATCGAGCGCAGACTCTTGGTACTGCCGTGGGTGCAACGAGCGACCCTGAGCGAGCATTGGCCCAATTCGGTGACCCTGACGGTCCATGAGGCAACGCCCGTGGCCGTTGCGTTCAACTCGAAGCACCAACTGCAATACGTCGACGCTCAGGGACGAGACCTCGGCCCGGCTCCGCTGCACGCGAACTACCCGACGCTCATCTATGAACATCCCCTGAGCGCCGCCTGGCCCTTTGAGCACGCGGGCATCGGTGCGGCGTTGGTCGCAGCCCAGTTACCCCGAGCTTTCGCGGCCCAGGTATCGCAGGTCGTGGTGGACGCTAAGGGTGTGGTGCAATTGAAGATGACGACACCGGTCACCTTCGTCTTGGGCCAGCCAGTTGAATTGAAGGATAAGTTCGTGTCGATTGCTTCTGTCATTGCACATAGCACGCTCGGACCGGGCGATGTGGTCGATGCGAGCGTGCCCGGGGAATTGGCGGTGACCGGTCCACCACCGTCGTAATGCAGGGCATTTGACCAAAATCGAAGTCATGACTAGCCTTCGAGGACATTTGTTCGCCAAAGATATCGGCCCTCAGCGAGGGAACGCACAACCAGAGTTAACCCAAGGGGAGTTCATGAGTCTCAACCAGAGCAACTATCACGCT
>DAIEHI010000099.1 GCA_027355725.1 Acidimicrobiaceae bacterium | reverse complement strand
TCGTCAAGTCGAGGTGGACCTCCGTCAGGAACAGTACGGCGTAGCCGAGGATGTCAACGTGTTGCTTGGCGTCCGCGATGAGTTTCCACCAGTAGTCAGACGGACAGTCCGAACGGCGCGCCCAGGCTCGCACAATCTCCTCACGAGCCGCCGCAACACCGACTTCATCGCGGGGCCATAACCGCAGGTGGTCCACTCCCAACTCATCGGCGACGGCGAGCTGGGTTTCCAGGTGAGGAATAGTTCCATTCAGCCACTTGTCGACGGCGTTGCGCGTTTTGCCCACGGCCTCGGCGAGTCCCTGTGGGGACAGAGCACTCTTGGCCATCGCCGCTTCGAGACGTGCATTCCTCATTGACCCACTCTGTCACGTCGTTGTATCGCGACGAACCACACGGACGGATCGACCACGGCCTACCGTAACTTTCTTTAACTTTGAAAGTTTCCTCAAAGTGTGACGCAACGTTGCACCAGTGGACGAAAGTTACGCGACGTTCGGGCTTGATGGTGAGGTCGCAACCTGCGACGAGAAGTATTGACCATGAAAGGAGCGCCATGCGCCTCCCTATTGAAACAAGCAACCTCACCTTCATCGTCGTGGTCCCGCCTCAGCCGGTACTCGATTTTGATTCCAAGCAACCCCGCGTCGACGCGAACGGCCAGCCGATCTTCACCTTCGGTGTCGTCGCACTGGGCAGTGAGGGCGCGGACATCATCAACGTCAAGGTGAGCAACGAGCCCAAAGGTCTCGTGCTTGGCGGCCAGGTGAGGGTCACCGGGCTCGTGGCGACCACGTGGGCCATGGGTGATCGCAACGGCGTGAGTTTCCGCACCGAGCGGGTGGAAGTCCTGTCCGGTCCCGCGACCAAGGCCTCGGTCGCGGCCTAAGGAGGTGTGCCCCGAGAGAACTCTCTCTCGGGGCACCTTCCCGTTCTCGAAAGGAAGTTCCAATGAACACTCCCACCAACTCACGTTCGATGACCGACGAAATGCTCGATGAACTTCTGCACCTACTCGCCGCCTGGCGCGTCGAACTAGTGGTGCTTGGCATCCCCACTGGACTTGGGCTCTGGCTCTACGTGCGCCTCGGTCTGTTCCTTACCATCGCCGCTCCGGTCGCGCTCGTAACGACGGTCCTCTGCGTCGGTCCACTTCGCCGATTCCTCGGGCGGTTGTTGCACCGAGCGAGCGTGCGTCGACACCTCGAAGCGGCGTTCCACGCGTTGCCCGGAGTGCTGAGCGAGAAGCGGCCTCGCATCGTCAAGATCACGCGCACGACGTTCGGGGACCGTGTCGAGCTTGTACTCTGGCGTGGTACGTCCGTCGACGACCTCGTAAAGGTCGAAGCCGTCCTCGCGGCGTCGCTCGGGGTGCGCCAGGTTCGCTGCGTGGCGAACGCGGCGAAGCAAAACCTCGTGTCACTGACCATCACCAGTGACGACCCGTTCAGTGTTGAAGCGCTGCGTTTCCCACTGCTCGACGCGGCGCGCACCAGTCTCTGGGACGCGGTCCCGGTGGGTGTCGATGAGGACGGCGAGATCGTGACGCTGTCGCTACCCGAGCGCAACGTGCTGCTGGGTGGCGAACCCGGTGCGGGCAAGTCGGTGGCCCTGTCGCTGCTCGTCGTCGCCGCCGCTCTCGACCCCGAAGTAGACCTCTGGCTCTTCGACGGCAAGGTGGTTGAACTCAGCGCGTGGTCAGCGTGCGCGAGAGTCTTCGTCGGCCACGAGGTGGAGCGCGCCATCACCGTCCTCGAAGAACTGACCGCCGAGATGGACCTCCGTTACGAAGAACTTCTACGTCGCGGCGTGCGCAAAGTGACCCGCGCCGAGGGGCTGCGCCTGCACGTCGTCGTCATCGACGAGCTCGCGCTCTACGTCGCGGGCACCGACAAGAAGTCCGCTCAGCGTTTCGCCGAACTGCTGCGGGGTCTCGTGGCATGTGGGCGAGCCGCCGGAATCATCGTGTTGGCGGCGACCCAGAAGCCCTCGACGGATATTGTGCCGTCGACACTGCGCGATCTCTTCGGGTTTCGCTGGGCGCTGCGCTGTGCAACGCGCGATGCGAGTGACACCGTGCTCGGGGCCGGCTGGGCCAGTGAGGGATTTTCCGCCTCGAACCTCAACTCGGCGCGGCGCGGGGTCGGACTGCTTCTGCACGAAGGTGGCGTACCAGTGCAACTGCGGACCTTTCACCTGAACGACGACGGCGTGCGCGTACTGGCCGAGCGTGCCCACCAACTTCGACTCGGGAAGTAGGAACTGATGCCAACCGTCACCCGTGCACCCGACGAGACGACCTGGCACGGAGTGCTGGCCCGCGCCAGTGACCCGGCGGCCTTCGCCAACCTGCAACGCCAGGGCGAACAGTGCGGCTGGTGCTCACACCCCATCCGTCTCATTGGCAGTTCGGTGAACGTGAACACCTCGACCGGCGAGATTCTTCGCTCCTACTCC
>DAIEHI010000095.1 GCA_027355725.1 Acidimicrobiaceae bacterium | reverse complement strand
TCGGATTGACAGTTGATCAACGACCAGAGGAACTGACGTGAACGTTTTGATGATCCTGAATGACCCGCCGTATGGCAACGAACGCACCTATAACGCACTTCGTCTCGCGATGAACCTGCAGCGCAATCACACCGACGTCGCACTGACCGTGTTCCTCATGGGTGACGCGACCCTCGGTGCGAAGACCGGCCAGCACACGCCGGACGGGTACTACAACATCGAACGGATGCTGAAGGGGGTGCTCGTAAAGGGCGGCCGTGTCCTCACGTGCGGTACGTGCATCGACACGCGCGGTATCACCGAGTCCGAACTGCTCGAGGGTGCGGCGCGAAGCTCGATGGACGAGCTCGGTAACCTGACACTCGAGGCCGAGCGGGTCCTCGTCTTCTAATCAGGCCGCGCGCCCGTCCTCGGCGGGTGTGAGCGAGCGACGAAGGTTGAGCATCAACGCCGAGCCGAGCAACGCGGTGAGCCCGATCGACATCGGCCACCAGTTTCCGAGGCCCTTGCCGAAGTAGAGGGCAGTGATCAGTGGGGCGACCGTTCCCGAGACGGCCCACGTCGCACCGGACGCGGCGTTGTAGCGGCCGCGCAGGTGCTCGGGGGCGATCTCGTTGACGAGCGCCGAACCGACGGGCTGGAGCATGGTCTCGGCGAAGGCGAAGATCACCATCGAGACGCTCAGCGTGACGAACGCGACGACGGGCGGCATCGCTAGCGCCGTAGCCAACGCGATCCAGAAGACGCACCAGAGCGCGCCGACGACGGCCAACACGCGGGTGCGGCTATGCCCGTCAATTCGGTTTAGCGTCCAGAGCTGCGCGAGCACGATGGTCGCGGTGTTGAAGAAGAAGATGATCCCGATGTCGTGCACGCTCAGATGCAGGTTGTTGACCACGAAGAGGCTGTATCCCGCTTCTTGGGACCCGTAGCCACCGATCATGAGTACGAGCGCCGCGAGGACGTACTGCACGAGACGGCGATCGGCGAGGACCGTTCGCCACCCGTCGGTGTTGCGAACTGGATCGTCGTGGACGACGCGAACCGGACCACCGTGGCGGCGCAGGGTCACGTAGATTGCGCCGGTGGCGAACATGGAAACGGCGTTGAGTAGGTAGAGCGCGCTGAACGTGCGTGGGTGGCTGAGGTTGACAATCGACGCCGAGACGAGGCTCCCGAAGCCAATACCCAAGTTGAGCAGCATGAAGTTGAAACCGAAGGCTCGCTGGCGATGCTCCTCACTCACGAGCCGCGCGAGCAGTGTCGAGTTAGGCCCCCACCCGGCACCACCGAGAATCGAGAGTGTGATCGCGACGATCGCTGCCGACAGCCGGGTCGTGACGAAAGCCCACGCAATCAGGGTGAATCCCATTGAACCGTAACTGACGATCGCGATTCGAAACGGGCCGAACCGGTCGACGAGCGTCCCCCACAGTGGACTGGTGGCGAGGCTCGCCACCGCCGAGGCGGCGAGCAAGAGCGTGGCGAACTCGGTGGAGAAGTGGCGCACGTTGTGCAGGTAGACGACGTAGAACGAGAGGGTGAGGCCCGAACCGAGGGCGCTCAAGAACGTGCAGAGGTAGAAGACTCGCATCGGAGTCGTGAGGACCTTGCGGAAGGAGGTCGGTAGGAGGTTTTCGAAGAAATTCACGAGTTGACCAGGCTACTGCCGACAGCGACCTTCGTGAAAGAGTTCGTGAAGGAATTCACCCCGTGCGCGATACGATGGCGGTATCGGCCGCCAGGTCGCGGTCGCAAAGGGGAATCATGGTTACA
>DAIEHI010000136.1 GCA_027355725.1 Acidimicrobiaceae bacterium | reverse complement strand
GCGAGCGAGGTCGGCACTCACCATCACGGTCTTTCTTGATCTATCGGCCACCACGCCACCGATGAGTAACAAGACCACGAGCGGCAGGGTCTGGGCGGCGAACACGAAGCCAACGTCCTGCACGCTCCGACCATCGCGCAGCAGCGCGAAGCTCAACGCGACAGGTACTACCCCTGTCCCGATCATCGAGGTCGTGTAACCAATCAGAAAGAGGCGAAAGTTCCGTTCTCGCAGCAGAGCAATCCGTGGTGTGTCACGTTGGCGCGTCGATCCAGAACTTCTCAATGCCCTACCGCTCAACCTAGATGTTCGCTTCATTACTCTTCTTTCTCTATCTGTGGCCGCGATAGTGGCGCTCGTTGAGGGATCGAGAACGTGTCGACGATTGTCAACGAGGAATTTGTTCGTGGGTTCCGACGTGAGAATCGCTCATCGCGTACGTGGAAGCGGATTTCGAGATCTGCAAGCTGGAGGGCGCTGGTAGCCCTGTCCCGAACTGGAAGGAAACTCAACTCATCGTGTCTGTCGACTTCGACAATCGTTAACTGAAGTTCTCAGTTAGAGCGCTCTTCACGAGACACCAGGTTGGTTGGACCTGCCAAGACCGTACACGCGACGAGGCGTAACGGCGCCTACGTGTGATTCAACTTGGAATAACAGAGATGTAGTTAGCTAACCTGGATCGCGTGGCAGGTGGTCGCCCACGGGGCTCGGGAATGCGCGAAGGGATACCTCGCTGCGCGCGTCATCCTGGCAGCCACGTAGTGCGCTGCGGGCACTACGGAACCGGCATAGCGCGCCGTCAGCTTTTTCGCTGCTACCCCGACGATGAGGCTTCCCACGCGTTCAGCGGCGACCTGCCGCGCCGGCTCCTCGACGAGGCTTCGGACTGCGGAGCCTGCGGCACCCACCTCGCGGCCCACCAGGGTCCCCAGACCCCGCGGCGCTACCACTACTCCATCCAAGAGGCAGCGGCGGCCCTGGTCGCGGTCGGTGAGGGCAAGACCTACGCCGACGCTGCCGTGCGAACGCGCCAACGAGCTCGAGGAGGCGCACGCACAAACAACGTCCAGGCCCAGCTGGTGGGCAACTGGGTGGAGGTGCTCGCCCCCGTCGTCACCGCGCCCTACGCCGAGACCGAGTGGCCCGAGACCATCGTCTGCGACAGCACCGAGTTCTGGGGCGCCCACCCGGTGACCGGCAACAAGATGCTCCTGTTCTGCGTTCTGGCGGTCTATGGCTATGAGACCGGCGCCAAGCGCGGACGGCTCTGGGCGCTTCACGCCACTCACCGCAGGAACGCGGCGGCTTGGGGTGAGGTCTTCGGACTGCTACCGGGCACGCCACGCCTCGTCGTGAGCGATGACGACCAGGCCATTCAGAACGCCGTGGCGGCTCGCTGGCCGCAAACCACTCCACAGAACAACTGGTCCACGGTGAATGCTGAGCCGTTCTGGCTCAGCTGTGAGTACCACCTGCGCGCTAACGCCCAGAAGAATGCTGAGACTTACGGCCATTTCGGCGACCAGGATCTGGTGATAAGCCGTCTGGGCGCGGCCTTTACCAGCCTCCCGGGATGGTTGGCCCTCCGGCGCGCGGTGTCATCCGACGAGGTGAGCCTCGATGCCTGGTGTTTGCGGGTTCACGACCAGGTGCGCGCCCAGACCATCTGGCGATCTCGACTACCAGAACACCACGCCAACGGTGCCGCCGAGCGTGCTCTGCGAGACGTGAGGCGCGTCATCGAGGGCCGCGAGGAGGCGCTGCGCAACAAGGTTCGCACCAACCGGATGTTGGAGCTCGTGAGGGTGCGATACAACCGCTGGGCGGACGTCGAGGTCTATACGCGGCAACTGCGCTCAGGGCTCTCAGGGGGTGAGGCGACACCTCGTCAACTGACCTGCCGTGAGCCAGGGACGAAGATACCCCACGCTGCCTATGAAGCTGGGCACCGCCCACTACCCTCGTCGCTTCGGGCATAGTCATCCCGCCAGGACGCGCCCGTTGTTCGGCTTACTTACCTTCGCTCTTGTCGCCGAGAGATGCCGTCTGGCGTCGCCGATCTAACCTCCGTGCGTGCCAGGAGGCACGGCGACGATAACCCATCGCTGAGAGCAGCAGCGTGACCACGGCGACACCGAGGGCCCCGCTCCACGACCATCCCATCGTCCAGAAGTTGGCTAGCGCCCAGAGCGTTGCGACGAGAGCGATCAGGACGGTTCCACCGACCCCGACACCGTCAAGCCAACGGCTCTTGCGGCTGTCAATGTAGGCAGCCTCCACCTCGCTCGTCGTGTTGTCACTCTCCACTCAACCGCTCCTCTGGTGTCACCCTGAGCACATCATCACAGGTCCACTCCCAAAACGGTGCCGCGTGCCATACTCGTGGCAGCCAGCCACGTTCGACGCACCAATGATGGCATAACTACACGTTTGTTATTCCAAACTGAATCACACGTAGGTAACGGCGGGGTTCTGTCGGCGCTCCGACGTGACAAGTCTGCAACACTGCAAAACCGAACCGACGAGCGGCAACACCGTCTTGGAAGTTACGTGGACTCCCGCCTTCGCGGCTTGATTCAATGCATGCCCTACTCCAGCAAACCCGCCTATAAGTAGACCGAGTTGAGGCATGAGACATGTCTGAGACGGTAAAGAAACTTGGCTGCTTTCGATGCGTGCGCGGCCATGCTTACTTGACTTTCCTAATTTTGAGTGTATGCTTTGAGCAATTACTCAATCTAGGAAGAGGGGTCGAATGGCTAAGTCAGGATCCCCCAGCACAGTCGCGACAGCCGGCACGAAGCGATCGGCGACCACCCGTCAAGTGCTCGTCAATGCCGCCATCGAGACGCTGAAAGACCACGGCTTCGCGGGCGCTAGTGCCCGAGCGATTTCCGAACGAGCCGGGCTGAACCAGGGACTCGTTTTCTACCATTTCGGTTCAGTCGCCAATCTCCTCCTAGCTGCTCTCGACGCAGTCAGCGACGACCGGATGGTCAGGTTCAGCGCAGCGGTCGAGAGCGTGTCGTCGCCCACTGAACTCATGGACGTCGCTGCACAGATATTCCGTGAAGATATCGACACGGGACACGTCACCGTCCTGGTGGAGATGATCGCCGGTGCGTCTTCGACTCCGGGCCTCGGCGCAGAAGTCGCCACTCGCATCGGTCCGTGGATCACCTTCACGAAGGGCGCGATTGACAAGTCCTTCGGCGACTCGCCATTCGCCTCGTTGCTACCGGCAGATGACGTGGCCTACGCCATCGTGGCGCTCTTTCTCGGGCTCGAAATGCTCACCCACCTCGACGGCGATCGCGAGCACGCGCTCACCATCTTCGGTCGCGCTCAGCAACTTGTCACAATGCTCGGCGCCTTCAGCGCATTCGCACCACCAAAGGAGACGTCATGACCACAGATTCCGCTACGCGACTTCGGTCCACTCGCGTGACCGATACCGGTCTCGATGCGGTGACCGGAGCCTTCAGCTACTCGGGCCAAGCCATCGCCAAGGCGCTCACTGACTCGGGTCGCCAAGTCCGCACCTTGACCGGGCACCCCAACCGGGCAACGGGTACTGCGATCGAGGTTCGCCCGCTCGACTTCGACGATCAGATTGGCTTGGTCGAGTCGCTCGAAGGCGTCACCACGCTCTACAACACCTACTGGGTGCGCTTCGCCCACCAGCGCATCGACCACGACCTGGCCGTAGAGAACTCCCGAACGCTCTTCCGGGCGGCCCGGCGCGCCGGAATCGAGCGAATTGTCCACGTCAGCATCACACACCCCAGTGTCGACTCCCCGCTGCCGTATTTTCGAGGCAAGGCCCTCGTCGAGCGTGCCCTCGCGGAAACCGGGGTCTCGTACGCGGTGTTGCGACCCGCCATCCTCTTTGGCGGCGACGGAGTACTACTCAACAACATCGCTTGGCTGCTCCGCCACCTTCCCGTCTTCGCCATCGGCGGACGGGGCGACTACCGAATCCGAGGGATTCACGTCGACGACCTCGCTCAGCTGTGTCTCGAGAAGGGTGCCGAGCGTGGCGACAGCGTGATCGACGCCGTTG
Source organism: Acidimicrobiaceae bacterium (assembly GCA_027355725.1). Classification (GTDB taxonomy): domain Bacteria; phylum Actinomycetota; class Acidimicrobiia; order Acidimicrobiales; family RAAP-2; genus RAAP-2. The sequence goes on along the minus strand of DAIEHI010000136.1, from coordinate 441 downwards.
GACCAGAGCGGCCGACGTTCGTGGAACTGGTTAACTCCATCAGGCAGGCAGTCGGGAGCCGTTCGCTTGTGGTCCACGTGCCCGGAGCCGCTCTGCCACTGTTCTCTCGAGCAGTTGGAACCGCTATCGGCGACGTGCTCTTGACCCGCGACGAGTACCGGGCGATGGCCAACGGGCTTGCCGACACCGACGGCTCAGCGACCGGACCGACGGCGCTCTCTGACTGGTTGGTCGAGAACGCACCCGGTATCGGGCTCACCTACGCCAACGAACTCAAGCGTCACTTTGGTACGGCGAATTGTGGTCGCTGATGAAGAGAGACGTGCGGTCGCCGCTCTTTGGAGCCAGCGTCTGGGCCGCTCTGTCCCGTCCGGGAGCGGTCATCTCCCACGTCGAGCCGATATCACCAGTTTCTTGCGGACCTGACTGCGCTCAGTTGCG
>DAIEHI010000128.1 GCA_027355725.1 Acidimicrobiaceae bacterium | reverse complement strand
TCGTCGCTCCTTTCACACAAAGAGATTGATGCCGAGGTTCGAGAGAAGCGACGACTTCGTCGCGAGCGTGAAAAGGCGAAGAAGAAGGTGACAACCGCGCGTCCCGCGAAGCCGCAAAAGGCGAAGAGCGTACAAAAGGATACGCCACCCCCGGCGCTGGCACTGAGCACCGCTGAGGTCACACTCGAGGTCTCCGAGCGCCGCCACATCGTTCTCACGCCAGGTGAGTTAGCGCATTTCAGCCCCGAGCATCCCCTCGTAGGCACCGTGGTACTCGTCGAGGTTCCTTACAGCGCGGTTGACCCTGAGGCGCCTGAGCAGAAGTCGAAACAACGTCCCGCGGTCGTGGTGGGTGCGAGTGAAGATGGCGTGCTCGTTCAGGGTGTTTACACGAATCCCAGCCCGACGAGGGTGTTGTTCCAGCCATGGCGCCGTTTGGGTCTCGATCACGTGTGCTACGTCGATGGTGCACGAATGGCGATCACCGTTGGGCTGGACAGCCTTGAACGCGTGGGCAAACTCGCCGATGACGAGTGGAACAGCCTGATCTAGTCGCACGACTCGACACGGGGCTTCTCTTCAACAATTCTTAGTCTCGTTCGGTCGCCTCGACGCGCGAACTCCGTAGAATTACCTCTGATCGCCGCGAGAGAGGGCCATGCGAAAGTTCGCGACACTTGCTGTACTGGTGATTCTCATCGGGGTCGCGGCGTACGTGTACGGTGCCCGACACGTGAGTGTTGCAGCAACGGCGACGGCGAGCCCTTCCACAACGACCTCAACGACCATGGTCACCACGACCACCGTGGCGACACCCCCGGATGTCTGTGGTGGTCAAGGTGGCGCAGGCTCAGCGTGCGCACCCTGGACGGCGCGTGATCCCTGGGCGAGTAGTCCAGCGCCGATCTACACGACCTCGTTCTCACCTTTAGGGTCGACGTCACCCGTACGCGCGTACGCGTCGTGGATCCGGACATCGTCGACTGACCTCGCGCTCTACCTTGGCTACGAGGGGCCCGGTGCCACGACGTTGCCGCGAGGTCCAGAGATGGTGCCGCCCACCGCCACCCCTCGATTGTTGGCGACATTCAACTCAGGCTTCTACGAGCAAGACGGGCCTGCGGGCTTCTACGTCAACCACACCCTGTATTTTCCAATGATCAAGGGACTGGCGACGGTCGTTCGATACACCAACGGGACCGTGGACGTCATCTCCTGGAACGGTCCGGCTCACCCGGGGCCGAACGTCGTGATGGCGCGTCAGAACCTCCCGCTGCTCATCGACAATGCCCGAGCGGTCCCAACAGTCACGAACAACGCGGCGTGGGGCCTGACCCTTCACGGGGCGCCCGCAGTGTGGCGCACCGCGCTCGGGGTCGATGCCCAGGGCAACCTCATCTACGCCGCGGTGTCGAACGTGACGGCTGCGCAGTTGGCCCAGACCATGCTGGAACTCCATGTGGTGCGAGCTATGGAGCTGGACATCAATCCTGAGTGGCCGATCTTCGTCACCTACGCGTCTTCGGGGGCGAAGGGTCCAACGCTCGATGTCCCTAATCCCAACCAGATACCTAACCGCTTCCTCTATTCAAGTACGAAGGACTTCTTCGCGGTCTTTGCCTCCTCTCAGCCGGGAGAGGCGCAACCGTGGTAGGTAAGCACGACGCACGTGGCACCAGTGGCGATCGTTCAAAACCGCGTCGGCTGCTCTGGATGGGACCGCTCGGTGCTCTCGTAGTCGTCGCGGGGACCCTGATCGCGCTCGATGCGACGAGGGGAGCGACCTCGCCAACGACCACGACGTCCACCGCGTCCACTACCACGGTCCCTCCCGTCACCACCACGACTGCGTTACCGACGCTCACACTCGCCGCAGTGGGCGACACTGAACTCGGGAACTCCCCGCAACTCCCTTCGGATCCGAGCGCCTACCTCCAGCCCATCACCAAAGCACTTGCGGCACCGATTGTCTTTGGCAACCTTGAAGGCACGATCACGGATCGGGGGCAGTCCAAATGTGTCCCCAACGGGACCTCGTGCTACACGTTTCGTGTCCCGAGTTCGTACGCCGCGATCTACCGATCGGCGGGGTTCACGATCATGAACAGCGCCAACAATCATGCGTACGACTTTGGCCAACAGGGCGTGACTGACACCTCAGCAGCCCTGAAGGCCGCCGGCATTGTCCAGGCCGGACTGCCTGGTCAGATCGGCGTGGAGAGCGAGGGCAACCTCAAGGTCGCCTTCGTGGACTTCGCTCCCTACTACAACACCAATAACATGCTCGACTTTCCCGCGGCCGCTCGTCTCATCACTCAGGCGCACCAGCTTGCGAACGTGGTCGTGGTCTACATGCACGCTGGCGCCGAGGGTGCGTCAGCCGCTCACGTCACGAGAAAGAGCGAGACATTTTTCGGAGAGAACAGGGGCAACCCCTACGCGTTCGCCCACGCCGCGATCAATGATGGTGCGGATCTGGTGATCGCGAGTGGGCCGCACGTGCTGCGCGGGATGGAGTGGTTCAAGGGTCACTTGATTGCGTACAGTCTCGGTGATTTTGCGAACTACTACGACTTTTCAGCGGCGGGTGTCTTAGACCTCTCGGCAATCCTGCACGTAACGCTCGACTCGAGTGGTGGCTTCGTCAAAGGATTCTTCACGTCGGTGCGACTCAGTGCGTCAGGTCAACCGTCACTTGATCCCACTCATGCGTCGGCGACGTTCGTGAACGAGTTGTCAAGAGCAGACTTTGGTGCCAATGCCGCTCTCATCGGTGCTGACGGATCGATACTGCCCATCGGCTAACAGCCGCCCGCCGGGCCTGGCATACCTGGTCCTGACCGGTAGCCGTCGACCGTACCGATGTTCGCGGGGCGAGGATTCGGTCCTAGGTGGACGACGTACCAGACACCGCGCCACGAAATCAGTGACGCCACTGCCACCGATTCCACGTGTCGGCCCCGCGTGAAGACCAGGCGTACGCCGGGTAGATGCCAGTAACCGATCCGGTTCTCACAAGTCCCTGGCGCAATCCACGCTGCGTCAGCGCGTGACGTCACGACGCGCTCGAAGTGCGCGTGCACGCCCGTCGTCATGAGTCGGTGGTACGCGGCAATGTCCAAGTTGAACAGTGCGATCAAGCGATTGCTGTAGTCGGTGGCGGGATTGACGATCTGGCCCTGCTTCATTCGAAGATAAGCCTCGCGCGGAAAGAACACGCGCTCGCCAATCGTTGGTGAGTCCACTGAGATGGCCTGCCACAGCGTACGCATTTGACTGGTCAGGCCAATCGTGAAACTCGGCTCGATCGGAGTCTGGGGAAGGTTTCCGGGCGGGGTCGCCCCGAGGGGAGTACTCGTGGTGATGGTGGCGACGAGGACCAAGGGGACCGCGACCAGCAACCGACGCGCGCGTCGCGTCATCATCAGCGCCCTCGCCAGGCGACTCAACATGCCACGAGCCTACGGTTGAACGGGCCGCTCAGGGCGCGTGCGGACAATGACGAGCGCACCCGCGCCGGCGAGCACGAGGCCGGCGAGTTGCACGCCGACCGATCCGCTATGGGAATGCTGACCTAGTAACCAGCGCTCATCAAGTGCACGCACGATTCCCCAGACGATCATTGCGATGCCCGTGATCGTTCCGAAGGATCTCGTTCTCCAGGTGCGCTCGATCCATACGAGGACCGCCCACAACAAGCCGTCTTCGGCCCCTTGAATGAGTGGCACGGGAACGCGCTTGCCTACTTGGCCTGCGTAGTGCATGCCAAACCACTGATGCGTGATGTGCCCACCTCCGCCCACCATCAACTGGGGTCCGAGCACTCGACCGAGTGCCCAGCCAGCGATCAGCGCCGGCAGGATTGCATCAGTGAATCGAGCGAGCGAGGTCGCGGGCCAAAAGCGGCGCTGGAGGTACAGGCCCACAGGCAGTGCGAAGCCGATGCCGCCGAAACTTGCGAGACCTCCCTGCCAGACCGCGATCCATCGTGCCGGGTGTCCGGCGTAGTAGCCCCAATTGGTGGCGATGTTCGCCGCGCGCGCGCCTATGAGACCACTGACGATGAGAGCTGTCGCGAATTTGGCGTAGTGCTCGACCGCGAAGCCTGCGCTACGAAGGCGCCGCTCTGAATAGACGAAGGTGACGTAGGCCGCGATCGCGAGTCCGAAACCGTAGAGGTGAAAGACGAGCGGACCGACGTGGAACGATGTGGGAAGACCCGTCACACCTAGGCTCGGGGGCGACCGAGGCCGGCGAAACCGTACCCGAGACGAATTGGCACGATGTGCACTCGAGTGCCGGTCTGTTCCGCCTCAATCATCTGACCGTGACCCACGTACATCGCAACGTGCTCGTCACCGTTATAGCCGTAGAACAAGAGGTCGCCCGGTTGAATGTCGTACAGCGGGACGCGCATCGTGTCGGCGTACTGCGCGCCCGAGTAGTGGGGCAGATAGATTCCCGCCGCGTCGTAGGCGAGCATGACGAGTCCTGAGCAGTCAACACCAGCACGTGATGCACCGCCCCACGCGTACCAGGTGCCGATATAGGACATTGCTGCGCGCACCGCGATGTTCGCCCTCGAGTTCGGCGGGGGTGCGGGAAAACCACTCTGCGGCTTGGCCGACGCCAAGGCTCCGGCAGATTTGGCCGCCGCAGCGGCTGCGGCCTCGGCCACGTAGGTGGCGATCTGGCCCTTCACCTGGCCGAGAGTGCGCTGCAAAGACGCCTGGAGGAGCTTTGCCTGGTGGAACGAGGAAGCGGCGGCGACGGCCGCGGCGCGAGCCTGCGCGTCCTCGCGCTTTAACAGCGCCCGTTCTCTCGTCAGCTCAATCTTGTAGTTCTTCAGACTCGCAATCGTGGCGCTGATGTTGCCTTGGGCGAGTTTGCTGTAGACGTTGGTCGCCCCGATTTTGGAGGCACTGGAGGAGAAGAGGGGGTTGTTGCTCGCCGCTGACCCGTTGGTCACGTAGGCGAAAATGGCGTCAGCGCGAAGTTGGGTGTTGTTCTTGTTGACGCTCTGTTCGATCCCCGCAACCGTCGCACGAGTGTTGGTGATCTCATTGTTCACCTTGTTCAACTTGATTCGAGCCTCGTCGTACTTCTGACCAAGACCCTCGACGCGGGCGTTGATGGACTGGATCTGGTTGTAGAGCACGGTCGCCTTGGCTCGCTCATTGGAAATCGTTGAAGCCCCCACCGGGCGTGGCAAAGCAGCCACAGTGCTGGAACACACTGCGACGACAGCCAAAGCGGACTTAATCCACCGGAACCGCTGAAGTCCCCGAGTTGGCCGTAGCGTCGAGTAGCGCGCGAAGCGCCCGACGTCGGTCACGGATGAAAGGCTATCGGTTGGGGAGACGGTGAAGGGACAAAAAATACATAAGAAAATTTGTTATACCTGATCAATGCCTTAAAATATCGGCACGAAGCACCCGCGCGGTACTCGCGAGCCACGAGAGTAATTGGCTCAGAATAGGCTCGGCGCATGTCAGAACGCTCTCGCTCACTTCCACGCAGGTCATGTCTCTCCACTCCCGGTTCATCCGATCGGTTCCTCGCGAAGGCGCCAACGGCTACCGCTGACATGAGTTTTCTCGACCTCGAGGACTCGGTCGCGCCCAATGAAAAGGTCGCCGCACGAGCGAAGGTCGTGAACGCGATCAGGACCCTCGACTGGGACGCACGTGTGCTGTGTGTGCGCGTAAATGCCTGGGATACCCCCTGGACCTACGGCGATGTCATCGAGGTTGTGGGCAGTGCCGGACCCCGCCTCGATGAGATCATGATGCCCAAGGTCGAACGGGCGTCAGACGTCGTAGCGATGGATCTGCTGCTCACTCAGGTGGAGAAGAACGCGGGTTTGCCGATCGGACACATCGGCATCGAGGCCCAAATCGAGACCGCCGAGGGACTCATAAATGTCGAGGAGATCTGTGCGGCGTCACGGCGACTCGAGACGATCGTGTTCGGCCCCGCTGACTTCGCGGCCTCCATTGGCATGCCCGTGACGACCATCGACGAGACAATTCATCACGGTCCTTCGAATCCCTTCAGCTACGTTTTCGCGAAGATTCTGATGGCGGGCAGAGCCAACGGACTGCAAGTGATTGACGGACCCTTCTTGAAGGTCCGCGACACTGACGCCCTTCGCTTCGCGGCGGGTATCACCTCGTCGTACGGCTTTGACGGCAAGTGGGCACTCACCCCTGATCAGGCGCTCGTGCTCAATGAGGTCTATTCACCGAGTCAAGAGCTCTTTGACAAGTCCTACGACATTCTCGACGCCTATCAGATCGCCACGGAGAAGGATCGCACCGGCGCCTTGATGTTTGGTGACGAGATGATCGATGAAGCGTCGGCGAAGATCGCACATTCTTTCGTCGCCCGAGGCCTTCGATCCGGGATGAGTCGATCGACGCTGTAAGCGCGTCTTAATAGGAGGCTCTCCCAGTAAGGTGAGCATCGTGACCACTTTGGCCCCGACTCCAACGAAGTTTCGACATCGGGTCCGTGCGTCATTCTCTGCGTCGGAATGGCGAAGTCTCTATGGGATGTTCTCCTTCATTGTCGTGCTACACGTCCTCGGCTGGGGGTTGTTGCTTCTCGCCTCGAGCCACCACTACGCAGCCGGGTCCAACAAGATCCTCGGCGTCGGCACCGGAGTACTCGCGTACACCTTGGGGATGCGACACGCCTTTGATGCCGATCACATCGCCGCCATTGACAACACCACGCGAAAGTTCATGTCCGAAGGCAAGCGGCCGATGTCGGTTGGCTTCTTCTTCTCGCTGGGCCATTCGTCGGTCGTCTTTGGCCTCACGGTACTGCTCGGGCTCGGCGCGCGCGCCCTCGGACCCCAGATCGCCAATTCGAACTCGAGCCTGCATCACTACGGCGGTCTCATCGGGACCGTTGTGTCGGGCGGTTTCCTCTACATCATCGCAACGCTCAACGCAATTGTCCTCTACGGGATCGTGCGACTCTTCGTCCAGATGCGCCAGGGGCGTTTTGACGACTCAGAACTCGAGCGGCACCTGAACGCGCGCGGTTTCATGATGCGATTCTTTGGTCCAATTGCCCGCTCGGTCGACAAGCCCTGGAAGATGTACCCGGTGGGACTGCTGTTCGGACTAGGTTTTGACACCGCGACCGAAGTCGCGTTCCTCGTCCTCGCGGGTACTTCAGTGGCCGCAGGTCTGCCCTTTTGGGCAATCCTCTCGCTCCCGTTCCTCTTTGCCGCTGGTATGAGTCTGCTCGACACCATTGACGGATCGTTCATGAATTTCGCTTACGGCTGGGCTTTCTCGAAGCCCGTTCGTAAGGTGTACTACAACATCACCATCACCGGTCTCAGCGTGTTTGTCGCGTTCTACATCGGCACGCTCGAGTTACTGCAGGTCCTCGCCGGCGAACTTCACCTGAAGGGCGGACTGTGGGCGTACGCAGCCGGATTCGACATCAACCGTGCCGGGTTTGTCATCGTGGGCATCTTCGTTGTGGTGTGGACAATCGCGTTGCTCTTCTGGCGCTACGGCAAGGTCGAGCAGCGATGGGAGCGTGCTGCGAGACGAGCGCAGATCGCGCGCGGGGATCGACCAGACCTGCACTCGGCCGGACTGGAACTCGGCGCGGTCCACGCGCCCTTCACGATTGACGAGGCCTAGGCACTTTCACGTTCGTCCAACAGCCGACGCGCAACGACCTTCAAACAGAGGGTCTCATCGGCACCCTCGAAGATCGAGAGGACGCGTGCGTCAACGAAGTAGCGACTGACCGGATACTCCTCGGCGTAGCCCATGCCCCCGTGGATCTGCATGGCTTCGCGCGTCACCCACTCCGCCGCGCGACAGACGTAGGCCTTGGCCATTGACGCCTCCTTCGCCCCGCCACCTCGACCCATCAGGGTCGCCACGTGCAGCGAGAACTGGCGCGAACATTGGATGATGGCGGACATCGTGGCGAGTTTGACCCGAGTGAGTTCAAAGTCGATGATCGGTTGTCCAAAGACCACGCGATTGCGCGCGTAGTCGAGAGCGGCCTCGTAGGCCGCCTGCATCACTCCTACGGCTCGGGCAGCGGTTTGAATGCGACCATTCTCGAAGCCGGCCATTTGGAAGTAGAAGCCTTTGCCGAGCCCGGCCTCTCCGCCGACGAGGTTGTCGTCGGGCACGAACCAATTGTCGAAACTGAGTTCGTAGGAGTGCATTCCGCGATAACCAAGTGTGTCTATCGGTCGTCCTTGCATTTGCCCGTTCGGATCAGTTCGGCCCTCGCCCTCGGCGTCTTGGAAGAACTCGAATCCGTGACTGTCACCCTGGGGCTTCTCAACGAGGAACAAGGAGAGTCCGCGGTGGGCTTTGGAGCGGTCTGGATCCGTGCGCGCGAGCAACATCAAGACATCGGCGCGTGCGGCGAAGGTGCACCAGGTCTTGGTGCCATTGATCAACCAACCACCACTGGTCTTGGTCGCCATCGTGATAAGTCCTGCGACGTCACTGCCGAAATCCGGCTCGGTAACCGCGATTGCGGCGAGCGACTCGGCGCTGGCGAGGCGCGGCAGCCAGCGCTGCTTCTGCTGGTCCGTGCCGCCGTGGACCAGGGCCCGGGTCAAGATCTCGGGCCGAGTGATGAGCGACCCGCCAATACCGAGGCCGCCCCACGAGAGCTCTTCTGTCGCGATGACCATCGCGAGATACTCCGATTCTCCTCCGGTGGCGAATCCGCCGTACGCTTCGGGCACCGAAAGGCCGAACCCGCCGAGTTCGTTGAGGCCCTCGATAATCGATTCGGGGATGTCGCCATTGGTGCGGTGGACGTGCTCGGCGTGGGGCCGCACCCGTTCTTCGGCGAATCGATGGAACATCTCTGACACCATCTGATAGTCCTCACTCAGGTGACGGGGCCCCTGGGTTTCGGCGATGGTCGAGAGGAACGCTGGACTTCGATACTCACGTACGAACGTGTGAAAGGGTGCGTGCCACGCCGGGTCGACACCCCAGAGTTCTTCACGACCGAAGATGCGCGAATGCAGGTCGCTGAGGGCGTGGGCTAGGAACGCCGCAAACAGCGACGCTTCGATTGAGCCCATCGTGGCGTAAGTAAGACAGGCTCGTGCCGTCGCAATTGAGCTCGAGGCGTGCGCGAGGTCGTACGCGAGTGTCTGATTCTCATCAATGCCACCAAGGCGGGCCAGTTGCTCGAGCGCACCGTCGATGAGTCCTTGGGCCTGCTCGATGAGATCAGAGGCGTGGGTGAGATCGATGTCTGGTGTCGTCATAGGTGAAATTTACCGGTTCTTCGAGAAGCCCCCGAGCGACCTAGGCTGAGCACATGAATGTAACGATGCTCCTAGCGGATGCGGCCCAGGTGGCCGATGGCAAGCTCTATATCTTGGGCGGTGGCTGGTCGGTGACCGGTCCCGATCCCGTACCCTCGGCGGTCGCTCTCAAGGTGAGCGTGGATTGGCACGAATTCAACGAACAGCACCACTGGGAACTCTTCCTCGAAGACGCCGACGGGCAACTGGTGCACTTTGACACCCCCGAAGGTCTTCAGAGTATTGAGGTGCGCGGCGACTTCTCGGCCGGAGCACCCGAAGGTGTACCCGTGGGCACGCCAGTCGACGTACCCATCGCGGTGAATTTCGGCCCGATCCCGTTGGTGGCGGGTGCTCGTTACACGTGGCGCATGGTGGTCGACGGGGAGTCCTTACCCGGCGGCACCGTTTCCTTCACGACGCGCCCCGCCATTGAAGAGCCTGAAGAGCAGTAGCGGCGCAGCATCGATAGAGAAGGTCGTCAGAGTATGAGCACTTTTGATCGCCCGTTTGGTCGTTATTTCGAGGAATTCGAAGTCGGTGACGTCTATCGGCACTGGCCGGGTAAGACCATCACCGAAGCCGATGATCATCTGTTCTGCATGATCACGATGAACCATCATCCGTTGCACACCAACGCCTGGTTCGCCGAGAACGAGAGCGTGCAGAGAAAGAACGTTGTCGTTGGCAACCTCGTGTACTCACTCGTCTTGGGTATGAGCGTTCCGGACGTCTCGGGTTCAGCCATTGCCAATCTGGAAGTTGAGAGTCTGATCCATCGCTTTCCAACGTTTCACGGTGACACCATCTATGCAGAGACCCGCGTCATCGACAAGACCCCGTCCACGTCGAAGAACGATCGGGGCGTGGTAGTCGTAGAGACCAAGGGCTTCAACCAAGAAGGCATGGAGGTCTGTTACTTCCGGCGAAAAGTGATGGTCTGGAAGAAGGACTTCGCCCCGGTACGGCGTCGCCCCTACGGTGACGACGTCTGGCAGTAGCGACTACGCCACGTTTCGACGTGCGCTTCGTCGTGCCGCCCCTTCGCTGCAACGCCCCCTACCGTGGATACGACACGCCGACCCGTGGGCGATCCTCGTCAGCGAGGTGATGCTCCAGCAAACCCAGACCTCTCGGGTGATTGAACCCTGGGGTCGCTTCCTCGAGCGCTTTCCAACACCCGAGGCGTGTGCCGACGCGCCACTGTCGAGCGTCTTGACGTTGTGGGGTGGACTTGGCTTTCCGCGTCGAGCCAAGGCCTTGCACGAAGCGGCCAGGATGATTCGAGACGATTTTGGAGGTTCGGTGCCGAGCGATGTGCGGTCGCTTCGAAGCCTCGCGGGGGTGGGCGAGTACACGGCCAACGCGGTCGCCTCGTTTGCCTTCGATCAAAGGGTAGCGGTGCTCGATACGAACGTGGGTCGGGTCGTGGCGCGTGCACTGGCCAACCGATCACTCAATTCGCGCGAAGCCCGAGCGACCGCCGAGGCGCTGCTGCCGCGAAGGGATGTGGCCTCCTTCAACCAGGCGTTACTCGACCTTGGTGCGCAGTACTGCAAGTCATCGCCGCTCTGTCAGGAGTGTCCAGTTCAACGAAGTTGCGCCTGGAGGCGCGAGGGAGGCGCTGATCCCGCACCGATGAGTGCGGGCGTCTCTCGGCCGCAGTCAAAGTATGTTGGATCGAACCGACAGATTCGAGGTCGTGTGCTCGCGGTGTTGCGTCTCGGCCCAGCGACGCGAATGGCACTTGCCCAGGCCCTGGAGGACGTGGATCCGGATCGACGAGAACCCATCATCGAGGGACTCATCAGCGACGGTCTCGTGCAACGGACCAGGCGTGGCTTCCAACTGGCTCGATGAGTGCTCGAGCGATGTGAGACAGCGCCCGGCACGACCAGTAAGGTGCCACGCGTGAGTTCACTCGAAATTGCGCACTACAAGGAAGTCGTCGGGCACTACGTGACGGGCGTGGTCGTGATCACCGCCTCGACGCCGCAAGGACTCGCTGGGTTTACCTGTCAAACCTTCGGATCCCTGTCACTGGAACCGATCTTGGTGTCATTCGCCGCCAGGAGCACCGGCCACTCCTGGTCGAAAGTCCGCGACGCCGAGGTCATTGGCGTCAATATCTTGTCGTCTGAGCAAGAAGCAGTGGCTCGGGTCTTTGCCACGACCGGCGTGGACAAGTTCAGCGGCGTGGGCTGGAGCGCCGGGCCCAGCGGCGCACCGTTGCTGGACGGCGCCATTGCGCATCTCGAGGGTCGGATGTTGCATCGGATGCCAGAGGGGGATCACGACATCGTGGTGGCGGCCATTGACTACGTCTCGGCGCACCCCGGCGCACCTTTGGTCTACTACCGCGGCGGATTTGCTGAACTCGTATAGGCGGCGTTTACTACGCTTCGTCGTATGGCGATGATTGTCGAGTCGAGCGAGCGAGCGAGTGAGGTCGCGTGACGCTAGCGATCGAAGTGATCATTGCACTCGTCGTAGTTCTGATTCTTGCTGTCGGCGTCCTTCGATATCGAAAGGTGCACCATGACCACCTACGCGCCGAGGCGGTGAAACCCACTCGTCTGGTCTCGCCTCCACCATCGCCGTACGCCACGTCGAAAGGATTTCGACTCGTCGATCAGGCAAGTGAGACAACCGGCGCTGACAAACTTTCAACCCCCGCTCGACCTCGCTTGGAGCCAACGCACGAGTACGTCTTCGGTGAATCCCAAACGCCCGCCTATGACGTTGAGGCACTGGCCCATCTGCGACACGACGAGAAGTGGGCACTGTCACGATCAGCGCGGCGCGCGAAGTTCACGCCCACCTTCGTGCGCAAGGTCGTTGTCGTCGTCGTGGTGTTGCTCGCACTCGCCGTCGGTGCTTTCTACTTCTTGCATCTTGCAAAGAGTGGGCCCAATGGGGGAGGCAACTCGACCTCTACTTCAACGACGACGCGAACGGGTATGGCGCCACCCATTACGACGGCGCGGCCCTACTCCTCGCTCGACGTGATTTCGTTCACTATGAACGCCAGTACCTGGGCCTCATCTCGCCAGGCTTCGTAGCGTCCCGACGGCCCGCCGTGACCGGCGCCCATCTCGGTTTTCAAATATGCCCTATTGGAGCTATTGGCATCGCGGAGTCTCAAGACCCATTTGGCCGGTTCCCAGAAACCGACCCGAGAGTCATTGAGCCCACCCGCGGCGAAGAGATGTGGATAAATACGAGGTGATCCATCGTCGTTGGTGGCGCGGACATTGTCGTAGGGCGAATAGGCCTTCATCGTGCGATAGGCCGTGGCACTTTCGTCGGGGTTGCCCCACTCTTCCCATTCTCCAACAGTCAACGGTAACGACGCATCAAGCATTGTCGTGAGTGCGTCAACGAAGGGCACCTCCGCCACGACACAGCGAAAGAGCTCGGGTGCCAAGTTCATCGCCGCACCCATCAAGAGTCCCCCGGCGGAACCACCGCGAATGGCCAATGTCGCTGGGGTGGTCCACTGGTCGTCAATGAGCTGACGGGCCACCGTACAAAAGTCGCTGAAGGTGGTCGGCTTTTGAGCGAGCTTGCCCATCTCATACCACGACCTACCCATCTCGCCACCACCACGGACGTGAGCAATGGCGAAAATGATGCCTCGATCAAGCAGGGAGAGTCGAAGTGACGAGAAGGCCGGGTCGATGGATATCTCATAACTCCCGTAGCCGTACAACATAAGTGGGCCAGGAGCGGCGGCGCGCGTGACACCGTCACCCGACTCGACCATCAGGTCTCGTCGAGCGACGTAGGAGACCGGTATCTGTACGCCATCGCTCGCCTCGACCCACAGTCGACCGGTGACGTACTTGGATGCGTCGTATCCGCCACGGATCTGTTGCTGCTTTCTGACAATCGTCTCGCCAGTTGCGGCGACGACGTCCGCTATGAGGTGCGGCGTGACCAGTGATGTGATGTCAACGCGAAGCAGCGAAGTCTCGTAGCTCACATTGGCCGACAAGGACACGGTGCTCGGACTGGTATCAGCGTCGATCATTCGCGAGCGGTCGAGCAGGTCTGCGCCGAACGGATCGTCACCGTCTAACACGCCCACCACTCGCACCGTCGCACAGCCGTCGCGACGTTCGCTGATCGCAAGGAAGTCCTTGAATGCGTCAACCCCATCGAGACGATGGCCGGGTCGGTGTCCGATGAGTTCGCGCCATTCGCTCGACTCCTCCAAGCGCGCCAGGAGCCGAAAATCAGTTGCATCCTCGTTGGTGATCTTGAGCCACCAACCTCGCTGCTTGGAGTCCCTGAAGTGCTCGACGCCGTATTCGATGCCCTGTCGGCGCGGTTCCAGCAACGTGAGTGACGACGTTGGTTCATCTGCGCTGAGAAATCGGACCTCGGTGGTGGTTGAGGAACCAATCAGGAGCACCACCTTCGCGTCATCACGACTCTTACCAACCGAGACCGTGAATTGCTCATCATCCTCTTGATAGACGAGCACGTCGTGTTCGCCCGCGGTGCCCAATTCGTGCCGCCAGAGTTGCCACGGTCGCATGGCTTCGTCGACGCGCGTGTAGAAGAAGTGTCGGCTATCGTTCGCCCACGCAAAGCCGTAGTAGACATCGCTCAATTCGTCGGGGACGGCCACTTGGCCAGCGAGCGCGCGAATGGTGACAGTGTGTCGCTCGTTGCCCTCGAAGTCAGTGCCGACCGCGACCCATTGGTCATCGGGACTGACGCTGAGGACGCCTATGGACAAGAAGTCGTGTCCTTCAGCCTCTAGGTTCTCATCGAAAACCACCTGCTCGCCCTCTAGCGTTGAGAGAGGGTCGATGGTGGGTGGGGTTTCATCATTCGCATTCGACGGCACCCGGCAACTGATTGGATAGTCGAGCCCTTCACGAGTTCGCTCAAAGAACCACCATTTACCGCGACGAACGGGCACTGATATGTCCGTCTCTTCAATGCGGTTCTTTATTTCGTCGTAGAGCTCGTTTTCAAGCGCCTTGAGCGGTTCAAAAGACTCTTGTTGGTACGCGTTCTCCGCGCGCAGGTGGGCAATCACCTCAGGATCGTCTCGCTGCATCAGCCAGTAGTAGGGATCGATACGTTCGTCATTGTGTCGGATGATCGAGTGAGGTCGCTTGGGCGCGGTGGGGGGTGTAAGCACCCCACCACTCTGCCAGAAGGCCGACCCCGCAGCGCCACCAGGTCGAACTTGGAGTGGGGCTGATCACGGCGAATCTACGACGCCACAACGGAACCGGCTAACTTTTGTGAGTTTGCGGTAGTCACCGCGTAATCAGTTACTACTATGGGCGTAGGGTTAATTCATAAGGAGCGCGATGGCTATAGACAATCTGGACTTCAGTCGGTACCAGCTCGGCTGGTCCGATGAGCAGATCCCCGTCTTCAAGCCGAAGAAGGGCATCAACGAAGCAATCGTACGTGAGATGTCGGGCATCAAGAACGAAGAGAAGTGGATGCTTGACTTCCGTCTCAGTGCTCTGAAGCGCTTTGAGAAGAAGCCGATGTTGCCTTGGTTTGCGACTCGAATGCCCGACCTCGATTTCGACGACATCTACTACTACATCAAGCCCACAGAGAATCGAGTCGAGCGGTGGGAGGACCTTCCCGACGCGATCAAGAATACGTACGAACGACTGGGCATCCCCGAGGCGGAGCGCAAGTACCTTGCGGGAGTCACCGCCCAATACGAATCTGAAGTGGTCTTTCATCGCAATCGAGAGGACCTCGAACGTCTAGGCGTGCTGTTCTGCGATATGGACACTGCCGTTCGCGAGTATCCCGATCTGGTTCGAAAGTACTTCGGCACCGTCATCCCGCCCAACGACAACAAATTCGCGGCGCTGAATTCAGCGGTGTGGAGCGGTGGTTCCTTCATCTATGTCCCGCCAGGGGTCATCGTCGACCAGCCCCTCCAGGCGTACTTTCGGATCAATACCGAGAACATGGGTCAGTTCGAACGGACGCTGATCATCGCCGACGAAGGCAGTCAGGTTCACTACGTCGAAGGTTGTTCTGCCCCGGTGTATTCGACGGATTCGTTGCACTCAGCAGTCGTTGAACTGGTGGCGTTGCCGGGATCGAGGATCACGTACACGACCATCCAGAATTGGTCGAACAACGTGTACAACTTGGTGACCAAGCGAGCCCGCGCCGAGGCCGAAGCGCACGTCGAGTGGATTGACGGGAACATTGGTTCACGACTCACTATGAAGTACCCCTCGGTGTACCTCATGGGCCCGAAGGCATCGGGCGAGGTCCTTTCGGTTGCGTACGCGGGACCGGGTCAGACCCAAGACGCCGGGGCGAAGATGGTGCACTGCGCTCCAGAGACCACGTCGACGATCGTCTCCAAATCCATCTCGAAGGACGGTGGCCTGACGGCGTATCGAGGTCTTGTCAAAGTCGAAGAAGGTGCGACGGGGGCCAAGAGCTTCGTTCGCTGCGACGCGCTCTTGTTGGACGAGATGTCGACCTCTGAGACCAAGCCTTACATGGAGGTCGGAGAACAAGATGCGTCAATTGGTCACGAAGCAACCGTCTCCAAGATTGGCGACGACCAGTTGTTTTACTTGATGAGTCGTGGCCTCAGTGAGAGCCAGGCAATGGGGATGATCGTCAATGGATTCATCGAGCCGGTCACGCGTACCTTGCCCATGGAGTACGCGGTCGAGTGGTCACGCTTGATCGAACTTCAGATGGAAGGCTCCATTGGTTGAGCTCTGGGCTGCGGGAGTTATCGCTCGGTGAGATGAGTGCTGTTTCGATATTTCTCGCGAGTTCGCACACGGAGGCGATTCGTGCGAGAATTGAGCGATGGCGATGCGCGAGGAATGCAAGCACTTTCAGAGCCGAACCTACAAGTCCGGTGAAGTGGCGAGGTTCTGTGTCCTCGGTAACGCGCCTGATCAACCTTGGTCGTGTCCCGAAGATTGCGTGACCTACGAGCGACGGTTCGCTGACGTTGGTTGGTCTCACGGTTCTCTGGTCGATCAGCCGGTTGAAAGCGCTCCTTCGACTGACGTGCCGCTCGATGATCGTCGCGAAATCCTCAACATGGCCAGTGAGATCGTGAACGCGGTGGCTCCGGAGATGATCGAAGAACGTCGGCGCCAACTCGATGACATGGAGAAGAAGTCTCGGCGCTCCTGGAAATTCTGGCGTCGCTAAGGGTCAGTCTCCCGTGAAGTTGGGCGAGCGCTTCTCCATGAACGCGGTCATCGCCTCTTTCAGGTCATTGCTCTGCAAGTACATGGTGTTCCAACGCGCGACGAACTCGAGTCCCTCTGAGACGCTGTGGGCATCATTGGCGGCGAGGACGGCTTTGGTGCCCTGCACTGCGAGCGGCGAGTTGGCTGCAATTTCTCGTGCCAGGGTCAGCGCCCCTTGGAGCACATCATCAGCGCTCTCACCGTGGATCGAATTTACGAGACCAATCGAAAGTGCACGAGCGGCATCGATGTCCTTGCCGGTGTAGGCGAGCTCTGCAACGTGTCCCGCGCTCACGATCCTGGGCAGCCGTTGCAGGGTGCCCAAGTCCGCGACGATCGCAACCTTTGCTTCGCGTACCGAGAAGGTGGCGTCACTGGCGCAGAGCCTGATGTCGCAGGCGCTGACCAGGTCGACCCCACCGCCAATGCAGTAGCCGTGTACCGCGGCAATCACGGGGACGGAGAGCTTGGCGATTGAGGTGATTGAGTCCTGCATGGAGCGTACGGCTTGGTACGAGCGGGCATTGGCGCTCGCTCGAGAGGTCGCTTCGCCGGCGCCGCCGCTGAGGAGACTCGCACCCAACTCCTTAAGGTCCAGTCCAACCGTGAAGTGGGGTCCGCGTGCCGCGATGATCAGTACTCGCACGCTCGGAGTGGCCTCAACGGCCTGCGCCGCCCTCGGTAAGTCCCGCCAGAGTGCGCTCCCCATGGCGTTTCTCGCCTCGGGGCGATCAAGCCACAACGTCGCAATGTGGTCAGTCACTTCCAAGGTGAGCACATCAGATACGAAATCCACGTCAACTCCCTGTCCCATATCGACGTAGCCTAGGTCGGCGACATGCGGGGATTCCGCTCGGTCCCGTTACACTTCACTGTTCGAGATATCTATGAAAATCTTCGCTGATTCAGCCCTCTCATTCATCTCCGAGCGTCCCGACGCTACGGAGCGTTCACGCGCATGGTCAATATTTGAGACCCTGGGTTTGCCCACGACGAGCGACGAGGTATGGCGCTACGCACCCCTTGGCGAACTGGACCTCGATAGATTTCTGGTCGCGCCCACCTCTACGAAGTCTGCGGACTCGCAATTCGCCAGCCAATTGCGTGATCAGGCTGGACTGGTCGTTCGCGTCGTTGACGGTTACTACGAAGGCAGTGACTCGCTGCCCGATGGTGTCACCGTCGAGACGGCCGAGCGCGTGAGTTCCTTGAGCGGCGATTCGATCCTTGCACGATACGAGAGCGACACGTTCGCCATACTCAATGATGCACTGACACCCGCGACGACGATCCTGCGCGTGGCCAACGACGTGCACGTGGAGCGACCCATCGTGGTTCTTAACACCACTTCAGGCGTTGCTTCGTTTTCACGCACGCAGATCGTCCTCGGGCGCGGCGCGAGTGCGACAATCGTCGAATACTTTGAGGGTGGCCACAATGCGCTGGTCGTTCCCTTGAGTGAATATGAGGTCGGCGAGAACGCCTCGTTGCGGCTCGTGACGTATCAGCGCCTTGATTCGAGTGCCTGGCACGTCGCGCGAACGACCGGTTTCCTTCAGCGCGACGCTCGATTGCACCAAGCAGTCATTGGAATGGGCGCACACTACAACCGATCACGTAACGACGCGGAACTGCTCGGTGCGGGTTCGCACAATGAACTTCGCACAACATTCATGGGCTCTGGCGCGCAGGTGCACGATTTTAGAACCCACCAGTTCCACAAAGCCCCTCGCACCCAATCGACGCTTCTGTCCAAGGGTGCAGTGGCGGGCGAATCTCGCTGCGTTTACACAGGACTCATCGAGATTGAGAAAGGCGCGAAGCGCACCGACGCGCGTCAAACGAATCACAATCTCTTGCTTTCGCCCCACGCCCACGCCGACAGTGTTCCCAATCTTGACATTCGAGAGAACGACGTCATGTGCGCCCACGCTTCGAGCGTCGGGCCGCTCGATGAGCTGCAATTGTGGTACCTCGAATCGCGCGGGGTATCTCGACGCGATGCTCAACGACTGATCATCCAAGGCTTCTTCTACGAGATGCTCGCGACGTTGCCCCATGATTTGGCGCACTTGGTCGAGGGCGATGTGACCTCGACACTCGAGCTGATGAAAGTTGATCAATGACGCTGTTCGATATAGGTGTGCTCGATGACTACGTACACGCAGAAGCTCGTCAAGTACGTGTGGGCCAGAGAGTACTCGTCATTGTGCGTATTGACGACTCGGTCTACGTGCTCGACGATCGCTGCAGCCACGAGGACTTCAGCCTCGCCGAAGGCGAGGTCGACGTCGAGACGTGCGAGATCGAGTGCGCGCGTCACGGCGCGATGTTCTCTTTGAAAGACGGCGAGCCACTTTCGCTGCCCGCGACGCGTGCAGTGCAGCATTACGAAGTTGAAGTGAAGGATGGACGACTCAAAGTGATGGTGCCATAGTGTCAACGCTGACAATTGAAGGATTGCGTGTCGAAGTCGCCGGCAAAGAGGTCTTGAAGGGCTTTGATCTCTCGATGCAGTCGGGCGAAGTACATGTGATCATGGGTCCGAACGGCTCGGGAAAGTCCACACTCGCGCACGCTCTCAGCGGCCGCCCGGGCTACAAGGTGCTCGAAGGATCTGTGAAGATCGATGATGAAGAGATTCTCGGGCTCTCGCCGACTGAGCGGGCACGCCACGGGCTCTTTCTTGCGATGCAGCATCCAATGGAGGTGCCTGGAGTTCGACCCGTTGACATGTTGGTCGCCGCGGGCGCTGATGCGCATGAGCTTCGTGAACGCATGACGCTCGAAGCACAGAGCGTGGAATTGCGCTCAGATGTGTTGGACCGATTCGTCAACGTCGACCTGTCTGGTGGGGAACGCAAACGTGCCGAAGTCGTGCAACTGGCCATCTTGCGCCCGAAGTTCGCCATGCTCGATGAGATCGACTCGGGTTTGGACGTCGACGCGCTCGGTGCGGTGGCGCGACGACTGAGCCGTGCGACGAGCGAGTGGAACTGTGGTGTGCTCGCCATCACCCACTTTCGACGGCTTCTTCAAGAGCTCACCCCAACCAAGATTCACGTCGTCACCGAGGGTCGTGTCGTTGCGACCGGCGGACCTGAATTGGCCGACGACCTCGAACGCGACGGCTATGAGCCATTTCGCCCAGCAAATTCCTGAGTGAATCGAATGACCGGCACTTTGGTAAAGTCGAATAATGGCTAACGGGCGTGATGACGGAACCCAGGACCGCCCTCACCAATCTCGGCGGGAGAAAAAACAGGCGCTCGCCAACGAGCATCGTTTGGTCGCACTTGGTGAAGCTGTAGACCGTAATTCTGGAGTGAGTCCACGCAAGCCCAAGGTTCACCGACCTCACCGCACGCGGCGAAACGTGATCATCGCGGGAATTGTCGTGATTGCGCTACTCCTCGGCGTGGTGGGCGGCGGGTACTTGTACGCACAGTGGCGCTTCAGTCAGATCAAGAAGATCACCGTTTCGGGTGAACTGCCTCAACTTTCGGGCAAGCCCTTCAACATCTTGGAGATTGGATCGGATTCGCGCGCCGGACTCACGGGTGCGGTTGCCGCTCAAACCGGAGCCTCAACGGGCCAGGCCGCGGGTCAGCGCAGCGACGTGGTCAAGATCATGCACGTCGACCCGGCACTCGGCACGATTTCTGTGCTGTCGATACCACGCGACACGATGACCACGCTGCTCGCCAACCAGTCCCTGTACGGAAAGTTCAATCGCATCAATGTGAACTTCGGTAGCGGGCCATCGTTGCTTGCCCAGACCATCACCGCCAATTTCGGTATCCCCATCACCCACACGATCGTTGTGAGTTTTGGTGGACTCATCAACGCCGCCGTTGCGCTTGGCGGGGTGTACCTGGACTTCCCTTATCCGGCCAAGGATGCCTACTCCGGACTCAACATCCCCCACACTGGTTGCCAATTGGTCGATGGTTTTCAAGCCCTCGCCGTTGCGCGGAGCCGTCACTACGAATGGTTCCAGAATGGCGTATGGAATTACGACGTGACGAGCGACTTCGGACGCATCGACCGTCAGAACGCCTTCATGCGCGCGATGATTGAGCGCGCGAAGCATCTCTACAATCCACTGACGATCAATTCGTTCTTGTCCAAGTTGCCCCAAGGAATCACCCTGGACAGCAACTTCACTTTGAACGACCTGATAGCCCTCGCGGTCAAATTCCACAGTTTCAATCCCGCCAACATGACCGCGTACACACTTCCTACCGTCAGTGGCGTGAATCCGACCTTGGGTGACGTTCTTTATACCGACGAGCCAGCCGCCCAGCAGATGTTGGTGAACATCTTCGGCAGCGAACTCATCACGCCGACTAATCCACCACCCAACTCGGCATTACAGACACCGCTCCCACCAGTGGTCACGACCACAACGACGGTGCCGGCGACCACGACGACACACAAGGCGACCTCGACGACAGCCAAATCGGTCGCTGGGACAACGACGAGCAGTCCAACGACCACTACGACGGTCGCTACCCCGGGCCAGCAGTACTTTGACCCGGTGCCGTGCACACCTTGAGTCGTTAGTCCAGTTCGTCTAGACCCTGAGTCAGGGTGTTCCACGCCAGGGTCGCACACTTGATACGCACTGGGAACTTCACCACTCCTTGCAGCGCGGCCAGTTCGCCCATGGCGCGGAGATCAACTGGCGCCGCCGGCTTTTCGTCACTCAAGGTCGCCTCGACTCCCGTCATGAGTTGCTTGAAGTTCGCAATGATCCCACGAACTTCGCTCACTGGCTTTCCCTTGACTGCGGCACTCATGAGTGAAGACGACGATTGCGAGATCGAACAGCCGTGGCCCGTGAGTTTGATGTCGACGAGTACACCGTCGCGCACTTCGAGATAGACAACGATCTCGTCGCCGCACAATGGATTGAAACCTTCCACTCGAAGTGCGGGCGGTGAGGCCAACTCCCCCCGATTGCGAGGGGAGCGGTAGTGGTCAAGGATCACTTCGCGGTAGAGGTCTTCGAGACTTGACATATCAATTATCCGAACATCGTCACGGCATGGTGCAGGGCTTCAATCAGCACGTCGGTGTCACGGGTGAGCGAATAAGGTCCGAACGATGCGCGAGCTGTCGCCGCGAGGCCGAAACGGCGCATGAGTGGCTTGGCGCAGTGGTGACCTGGTCGAACGCACACGCCGAACTGATCGAGCACTTGGGCCACGTCGTGAGGGTGAACGCCCGCGATGTCAAGACTGATGACGCCACCGCGATTGTGCGTGTCACTTGGACCTATGACGCGCACGCGACCATCGAATTCACTCGCGAGGCGCGTCAGGGCGTCATAGGTGAGGTGTCGTTCATGCTCGACGATGTTGGTCATGCCAAGACCCTCGAGATAGAGCACTGCCGCGCCAAGTCCCGCCGCTTCGCCGATGGGCGGGGTTCCGGCTTCGAACTTGCTCGGTCCCGTCGCTGGCGTGTAACCGCTGGTGCGGACGTCGCTGATCATGCCTCCGCCACCGAGGAACGGAGGCATCGCATCAAGAATCGCCTCACG
This sequence comes from Acidimicrobiaceae bacterium, assembly GCA_027355725.1. Taxonomy (GTDB): domain Bacteria; phylum Actinomycetota; class Acidimicrobiia; order Acidimicrobiales; family RAAP-2; genus RAAP-2. The sequence continues at coordinate 51,910 of DAIEHI010000128.1, read as the reverse complement.
GGTCCAAAAGACCCCGATGCCCGTGGGGCCGAGCATCTTGTGCGCGGAGAAGATGAAGAAATCGACGTCGAGCTCAGTGACGTCGGTCGGTGAATGCGCAATGGACTGTGCGGCGTCGACGGCGAATAGTGCGCCGTGCCGATGAGCGAGGGCCGCCAGGTCCTTGATGGGGTTGATCGTGCCGAGCACATTCGACATGGAGGTGAGTGACACCAACTTGACGTTTTCCATGAGTGATTCAATGTTGGTGAGGTCCAACCGGTAGTCATCGTTCACGGGAATGAAGCGAACCTCTATCCCGTTGAGCTCTCGCAGCTGGAACCAGGGGACGATGTTGGCGTGGTGTTCCATCTCTGAGACGAGCACCACGTCACCGGCCTTTAGGTTCTTGGCCCCCCATGATTTCGCGAGCAGATTGAACGCTTCGGTGGCGTTCTTTGTGAAGACGATCTCGTTCGCACCGCCCGGGGCGTTGATGAACGATGCCACGGATTCTCGAGCGCCCTCGTACACGGCCGTCGCTTCGTTGGCGGTCTGGTAGACACCGCGGTGCACATTGGCGTGTCGCATCTCGTAGTACCGGCCCATTGCCTCAATAACTGCGCGCGGAGGCAGCGAAGAGGAGGCGGAGTCTAAATAGGTGATCGATCGCTCGTTGATCACTCGACGAAGCAGTGGAGTGTCGGCTCGAACCCGACGAGGGTCAAAGCTGCTCACAAGCTCACCGGACGCCACGCGTCGTAGCCTTCGTGTTCAATGAGTTGGGCGAGTTCGGCGCCACCTGAGTGCACGATCTTTCCATCGACGAGTATGTGGACCTGATCTGGCTCAATCTCTTCGAGCAGCTTCACGTAGTGGGTGACCACGACCACTCCCATGGCGGGATTCTCATCTCGTACGGTGCGCACTCCGCGCGCAACGACTCGAAGTGCATCGATGTCAAGGCCCGAGTCGGTCTCATCGAGCAGTGCCAGGGCTGGCTCGAGCAGCGCCATCTGAAGGACTTCATTGCGCTTGCGCTCGCCACCCGAGAAGCCATCATTGAGGTGCCGCTCAGCGAACGCGGGGTCCATTCCCAAACGGTCCATCCATTCAATGAGGTCCAGTCGCACCTCAAGGACGCTCAACTCGCTCAGGCCCTTGCGCGCGGCGATTGCTTGGCGAAGGAATTGGACGACCGAGACACCACTGATGGCCTCGGGGTACTGGAACGCGAGAAAAATCCCCGCGCGAGCGCGCTGGTCGGGAGTCCACGACGCGATGTTCTCGCCCTTGAGCAGAATGTCCCCCTCGGTGACGACGTAACCGGGGTGGCCCATGATGACGTTGGCGAGGGTCGACTTTCCGGCACCGTTTGGCCCCATGAGTGCGTGCACCTCGCCCTCATGCACGATGAGGTCAACGCCGCGAAGGATCGAGGCGCCGTCGGCTTCGACGTGAAGGTTTCGTAGTTCTAGAAGGGGTTCAGACACGCTGCAAAGCCTACTGGTGAGCCTCGTGCGCTCGAACTCTCACCAGCCGCGCTCAATCCAATTATCGAGGTTGGGACGCTCGACGCCCAGAGTGGTGTTCGCTCCGTGTCCCGGCCAGATGAGCGTGTCATCACGGTACGCGGAGAAGATTCTCTGGTCTATCGAGGCAATGATCGTCGCAAAGTCACCGCCCTCGAAGGTTGTATTGCCCGGGCCGCCAGGAAAGAGGGTGTCGCCGGTGAACAGGAGGGGAGTGTTCTCAAGCGCGAAACAGATCGAACCTGGCGTGTGGCCCGGGGTGTGCACGGTGCGAAGGCGCAGTTCGCCGACCTGATGGACATCGTCATCCTCGAGGAGGTGGTCGTAACTGGGGAGGAGGCCCGCATCCTCGCCACGTACCCAGACGTCTATGCCCGCGTCTCGAACCTGTTCGACCGCCCCGATGTGGTCCCAGTGGCCGTGAGTCTCGAGTACTGAGGTAACGCCGAGGCTTCGTGCCACGCGAAGCAGTCGGTCGTGCTCATTGGCCGCGTCAATGAGGGCCGCTTCGCCGCTTCGCCGACAACGCACCACGTAGACATTGTTAGCAACGGGTCCCACGACGAATCGGTGTATCTCGGCACTCGCGTCTGACCAGACCATTTCCACGTTGTCCACAGCACAACAATGCCACGTCGGGCCCGGGGTCCAACTTTCGCTAATGTCGCTGTCAAGAGCATTACTGTCCAGTAGGGATAGAAGAGGGCTGCGATGAACTTTGGATTCAGTGAAGAGCAAGAAGAACTGCGAAAGATGGTCAAGCGCTTCTTGGAGGAGAAGTCGCCTGAGGCCGAGGTGCGTCGATTGATGGCCACCGCCGAAGGCTACGATCCGGCCGTTTGGGAGCAGATGGCCAATGAGTTGGCGTTGCAGGGTCTTGGTATCCCCGAGCAGTACGGCGGTCAGGGATTTGGACCAGTGGAGTTGTACGTTGTCTTTGAAGAGATGGGCGCCGCATTGCTCTGCTCGCCATACTTTTCGACCGTTGCCCTCGCGGCCAACGCAATTCTCATGGTGGGCAGTGAGGCCGACAAGGCGAGCTACCTTCCAGGCATCGCCTCGGGACAGACCATTGCAACCGTGGCCTTGACCGACGACGCGGGTCAATGGAACTTGAGCGCCACCTCGACGCGGGCGAGCGCGGTTGGCGATGGGTACGTCCTCAATGGCGTGCGTAGTTACGTGACCGATGGAAACGTCGCTTCGCTCATTTTGGTGCCGGCAATGACCGACAAGGGTCTCTCACTCTTCGCGGTCGATGGGGATGCAGCGGGCGTCACTCGCGAGGCGCTGGCGACAATGGACCAGACTCGAAAGCAGAGCCGCATCGTGTTGAGCGATGCGCCCGCGGTGTTGGTCGGCAGTGACGGAGGGGCGTTGGTCGGGCTGGAGACCACGCTGTCGATCGCAGCCGCAGCGCTGGCCGCTGAGCAGGTGGGCGGTGCACAGCGCGTGCTCAACAATGCCGTGGCGTACGCGAAGGATCGCGTGCAGTTCGGCCGTCCGATCGGCTCTTTCCAGGCCATCAAGCACAAGTGCGCGGACATGCTGCTCGACGTGGAATCAGCGAAGTCCGCGGCGTACTACGCGGCCTGGGCGGCCCAGGAATTGAACGACGAACTGCCAATCGCGGCGAGTCTGGCCAAGTCGTTCTGCTCCGAGGCATACTTCCACTGCGCAGCTGAGAACATCCAGATCCATGGTGGCATCGGCTTCACGTGGGAGCACCACGCACACCTCTACTTCAAGCGGGCCAAGAGTTCAGAGTTGTTCCTCGGTGACCCCTCGTACCATCGCGAACTGCTGGCGCAACGTCTGGGTATCTAGTCTCCAGTGCTCGACCACGAACAACTAAGTAGCGGCACTTCGCTGCTCGACCTGCGCATCGCAACCTCGGGCACCCGACCTTCGGCTGAGCACATCTTGGTGCTCGTGCACGGATTGCCGCGCGCAATGGGTATGGGTCGTCAAGCGGCGGGGCTACTTCCTGAGTTGGCCGAACATCTCGCCAATGAATCGGGTTGGATTGTCGCAACCGGAACGCTCTCGGGCGTGGGCGGTAGTACCGGGACGTTCTCGGGCACCCAGTGGCGACATGATCTCACCCAGATACTCAATCGAATCGAAGAGGGCGAGCGACGCATCTCACTGGCGGGATTCGGTTTCGGTGGCTCCTTGGCGCTGGCGGTCGCCGCACACGACGAGCGTGTTCGCGGCGTCGCGACATTCGCAGCACCCGCGCACCTCGACGCATGGTGCTCGAGTGCCGAGGAGTTTCGTCGTGCGGTGCAAATAGCGGGTGTGGTCGGTGACGAGAGTGAGCTGCTTGACGCCAACGCACTTCGAGAGGACGTTCTGGCAATCGATCCAATGGGAGCCATCGCAAAGATCCCGCCACGACGGCTCCTCATCGGACACGGGGCGGACGACATAGAAGTACCCGTGGGCGACGCCCGTGATCTGCTTTCAAGCGCTGAAGGGCGGGCTGAACTGCGGATTATTCAAGGCGCGGGTCACCAACTGCGAGCGGACCCACGAATGGTGGCGACCTTGTTAGGTTGGCTCGATCGTCATTGAGAGAGCTTCGTCGAGCGCGCCACGAAGAGAACGCGCGTCCTCGAATGGCCGAGTTGATTCAGTGAGGAAACGTACGACCACGAAGTGACGCAGCCCGAGGCGTACGAGGTCGCCGATGTTCGTACTGTTCACGCCGCCGGTAACGAAGACGGGCCGCTCGCTGCGGGCTTGGCATTCAACCGCGTACGACGCACCCGTGCCGGGGCGACCGAGTTTGGTGGGCGTGGGTACGATCGGTCCAGCGCTGAAATACGTTGTGTCTTGGGTGAGCGCAGCGTCGAATTCAGTAGTCGAGTGGGTCGACAAACCCACAATTGCCTCGGCGCCGAGAATTCTGCGACACTCCTCGACGCTGAGGTCGTCTTGGCCAACGTGCACCCCATCGGCGCCAACGAGTTCACCAAGTTTGGGTGAATCATTCATGACGAACGGGACTCCAAAGTCTCGACAGATCGGCACCATGATCTTCGCCGTGGCGATTCGGACCTCGTCGGGGAGCTCTTTCTCTCGAAGTTGGACCACATCAACGCCCCCACGCAGGACTTCGGGCAGAAATTGGGCCATGTCGTGGCGATGCGCGACGCACAGGTAGAGGTTGCGAGAAGAGAGATCGAACATACTCATTACCTTAGAAGTTGCACAAACCACCTTCGAGGCTCAGGTGGGGCAGAATGGGGGGATGCAGATTCCCGCGAAGGCTGAGTACGCGATCAGGGCCCTACTGACCCTGGCCGCGAGCGACTCCTCGGTGAGTGCAGAGCATCTCGCGAAGGAACAGGAACTGCCCGCGAAATTTCTCGGAGCGATTCTCTCAGACCTGCGCCGTGGTGGGTTGGTGACGAGTCAGCGCGGCCCTGAAGGTGGCTTTAAGTTGGCTCGTGATCCCGACACGATCATGATTGCGGACATACTTCGCGTCGTGAGCGGGCCGCTCGCGGGGGTTCGGGGCATGAGACCCGAGACTCTGACCTACGAAGGCGAAGCTACTCATCTGCGTGACGTGTGGGTGGCAGTGCGAGGAACGCTTCGTGAAGTACTCGAGCACGTGACGCTGGGACAGGTCTTGCGCGGCGAGCTTCCAGAGTCGGTGACGCGATTCACCTCTAACCCAGATTCGTGGATCACTCGAACCGTATGATGCGTATACATACCGACGGCGCGTGCCGCGGGAATCCGGGACCCGGTGGATGGGCGTGGGCGAGTGGCCCAGATACCTTTGCGAGTGGCTGGGAGTCGCCGACCACTAATCAGCGAATGGAGCTCACGGCGGTGCTCGAGGCGTTGCGTGAGAACAGCGAAGGACCCGTTGAGATCGTGAGTGATTCGACATACGTAGTGAAATGTTTTAACGACAAGTGGCACGTTGGCTGGTTGCGTCGGGGTTGGAAGAACTCTCAAGGACAGCCAGTGGCGAATCGTGACCTCTGGGAACCTCTCTTCGAACTGGTGTTGAATTCGTCCAGGAGCATCACTTTCTCGTGGGTAAAGGGTCACTCGGGTGACGTGATGAACGACTTCGTGGATGCGCTCGCGACGGTTGCCGCCGACAGTCGGCGCGCCCGACACTCCTAGAGCGGATCTGCGCCGAGGTGGTTTGGGAAACATTAGGATTCCCTAGGTATTCAATGGACGCACTTTGAAGGGATAGGCCGTGGCTAACGAGGTCCAGCAGTTCGATGTTGTAATAATCGGAGGAGGACCTGGTGGGTACGCTGCAGCCCTCTACGGGGCCGCCGCTGGTATGAACGTGGCGCTCATCGAGCGTGACAAGGTTGGCGGTACGTGCCTGCACCGTGGTTGTGTGCCCGCAAAGGAATTCCTGGAGACTGCACACGTTCGCCGCACTCTCGAACACGCTGGTGCCTTTGGCATAACGACCAGTGATGTCGCAGTCGACTTTTCGGTGAGTCAGTCGCGCAAGAACGAGATCGTCGATCGACTTCACAAAGGCTTGTCAGGTCTCATAAAGGGACGAAAGGTCACGATCTTTGAAGGCACCGCTCGACTCGATGCCAATCAGACCGTCACCGTGCTCGACGGTGCCGATGCGGGCGTTGTGGCGCAGGGCAAGAACGTCATCCTGGCTGCGGGCTCAGTACCTCGCACCCTGCCTGGCTTTGAGGTGGACGGCAAGATCGTGGTGACGTCTGATGAATTCTTGGCGCTCGAGGCGCTGCCAGCGACGGCGGCGGTGATTGGCGGCGGTGCGATTGGTTGTGAATTCGCATCAATGCTGAGTGACATGGGAACGAAAGTCACCATTCTCGAAGGACTCCCGTCAATCCTCGCAGGATGTGACACAGAAGTCGCCAACGTCGTGCAACGTGCGTTTAAAAAGCGCGGCATTGAGATTCAGGTCGGCGTGAAGATCACCGGCCATTCGCCCAAGAAGAGTGGTACTGCGATTCAAATTGAGGGCAGTGACGACGTCAGCGTCGACATGGTCGTCGTTTCGGTCGGCCGTCGCCCGCGAAGCGAGGGATTATTGGGCGAGGGAACTGGCGTTGAGCTCGATGAGCGAGGTTTCGTGGTCGCCGACAGCTATCAGCGCACCGCCAATGCGAACGTCTTTGCGGTGGGTGACGTGGTCGCCGGTACGCCCCAATTGGCACACGTCGGTTTCGCCGAAGCGATCGTCGCCATCAAGACAATCCTCGGAGAGCCGGTCGTGCCGGTCGACTACGACCGTGTGCCGTGGGCAATCTACTCGAACCCTGAAGTCGCGTTCTGCGGACTGACCGAGGCGGGTGCGAAGGAGAAGGGGTACGAGGTCGTCGTGAAGAAGGACCCGTTCGGTGGCAATAGTCGAGCCCAGATCATCGGTGACACCGACGGCGTCGTGAAGATCATCGCTGAGAAGCGAGCGGACGGGACGGCGGGTCAGATCCTTGGCGTGCACATGGCTGGCCCCTGGGTCACCGAGCAACTGGGGGCGGGGTACTTCGCAGTCAACTGGGAGGCCACTGCTGAGGAGGCGGCGGCGCTCATCCAGCCGCACCCTTCGCTGTCAGAGACATTCGGCGAGACGCTGCTTGCGCTAGCGGGTCGAGGGCTTCACGTTGGTTGACGTCACACTTCCGTCGCTTGGTGAGTCCGTCACCGAAGGAATCATCACGCAATGGTTCAAGAAGGTTGGCGACGCGGTCGCGCGTGACGAGCCGTTGTTCGAGGTTTCAACGGACAAGGTCGACTCCGAGATGCCGTCCCCGGCGGCGGGGGTCTTGGTTCAGATCTTGGCAGAGGAGGGCGACACCGTAGAGACTGGTGCGAGGGTCGCCGTCATTGACGAGAACGCGGTCGCGGGTGGCGAGCAACCGGCGAGCGTGAGTTCGACGCCAGAACCAACCACCGCGCCAGCAGCGGCCCCGATACCGAGCGCGAGTGCCGTGGGCGAAGGACCGAACGGCGTTGTGCTCTCGCCAGTGGTGCGCAGGATTCTCAGTGACGGCGGTGTAGAGGCGTCCACAGTGCGAGGATCGGGTCCCGGCGGCGCCATCACGCGACGCGACGCGGAACGCGCCGTGGCGAGCGGACCGACCGAGGAAGTCGTCATGGCGATGTCCAACGGGCGACGAAGGATGGGTCAACACCTTTCGGTCTCGGCTCTGAGCACGCCGCACGGCTTTGTCGCCATTGAGGCTGATGGGGCTGTCTTTGAAGAACTAGAGCGTCTCGGTCGCGTTACGCGAGACGGCGTCTCGATCAGCGATGAAATGGTTGTTGGTCTTGCGGCAGTGCGCGCACTCGGCGAATTCGAATTCTTGAATGCCACGTATGTGGGCGACGAGTTGATAGTCCATCGAACGGTGAATCTCGGGTTCATGCGTCACGTGGCCGACGACGGCATGTTGGTGCCGGTCGTGCACGCCGCGGCGGGGCTCACACTTCGCGCATTGGCTCGACGAGTGAGCGACTTGGGTGATCGTTTGACGTCTCGTCAACTCACGGCAGATGATCTCATGGGTGGAACGTTCACGATGGTGGGTGCGCCGAGCGAGCACACGCTGTGGATCAAACCCATCATCATTCAGCCCGAAGTCGCGGTGCTGAGCGTTGGCGCGGTTCGATTGGTGCCGGTTGTCGTCACCAACGACGGTGTGTCGAAGGTTGAGATCGGGCGACGTCTGGTCCTGGGACTCTCGTTCGACCACCGCGTCTGTGACTCAGTGGCGGCCGTTGAGTACTTGGAGCGGGTCGCTGAATTGTTGGCGGGTATGGATCTGGAGAGCGAACACTAAATGTTGCGACGTCGCCATCTTGGTCGCGTGTCCTTCGCCGAGGCCAATGATTTCCAGCGTGCAGTGATGGAGTCGACTGACGACTACATCTTGTTGTTCGAGCACCCTCCGACCTATACGAAGGGTATTCGTACGCTCGACGAGCATTTTCTCATTCCGCCATCGCAACTCGATGCGGTTGTGATCGACGCGGACCGCGGTGGGGACGTCACCTTCCACGCACCCGGTCAAGTCGTGGCTTGGGCCGTCGTCACGGTCAACGACGATCCATCGGCGGGCAAGATCCATGTTGCTCGTCTGGAAGACGCAGTGATTGCGACGGTTCGCTCGTTCGATGAGCACCAACTTCTCGGTGACGTCGGACGTCTCGAGGGGTACCCAGGAGTGTGGGCTCACCTAGAAGGTCGGCCTTCCAAGATCGCGGCGGTTGGTGTGCGAACGCAACGAAACGAGCGGGGCGCTCGACGAACGCTGCACGGAGTGGCGCTGAACGTCGATATCGATCTGGCCGGCTTCAACGCGATCGTGCCCTGCGGCATCCCCGACAAGCCCGTGGCGTCAATGTCCTCACTCGGACTCGACGTCACGTTCGACGAAGTCCAGGACCGTCTCGGAGAAGAGCTGGGCGCTCGCCTTGGCGGACACGAGGACGTGGCCAGTGTCGACCGTAGTGTGTCGACGACAACGAGTGAGCGACCACTTCTTCGACGGCTGAGGAAGGCGGGCGTGGATCCCGATGCTGGCATCTCACTGCGATCGAGGAAACCCGAGTGGCTGAGGATTGAGGCCAACATGGGCACCCAATACCAATCACTTCGCACACTCACCGAGGATCTGCGATTGGTGACGGTCTGTGAAGAAGCTGGCTGCCCCAATATCTATGAATGCTGGGCCGACGGCACGGCGACTTTCATGGTCAACGGCGAGCGCTGCACGAGGGCCTGCGGGTTCTGTCTGATCGACACGCGCAAACCACTGGCGCTTGACCCCACTGAACCGCAGCGAGTCGCCGAGGCTGTGGTGCGATTGCAGCTCAAGCACGCGGTGATCACCTGTGTTGCTCGTGACGACTTGGAAGACGGTGGGGCTGGTGCCATCGCCGAAACGGTACGGGCCATTCGCGAGCGTTCACCCCAGACCGACATAGAGGTACTGATCAGCGACTTGAAGGGCGACGAGGCATCGCTCGCCCTTATTTTCGAGTCAGCACCCGACGTCATCAACCACAACATCGAGACTGTGGCGAGACTGCAGCGTGCGGCGAGACCGAGCGCTGGCTACCTGCGCTCGCTCACGGTACTGGCGCGCAGCAGGGCTGCGGGTTTCACGACCAAGTCGGGCATGATGGTGGGACTCGGCGAGACGTTCGAGGAAGTGGAGCAAACGCTCGCCGATTTGGCTGCGGTGGGCGTGTCAATCGCCACCATTGGTCAGTATCTTCGACCGACCGAGCGACACCTTCCCGTTGCTCGCTGGTGGGAACCCTCGGAGTTTGACGAACTCGCCGTTCGCGGCGAGCGCCTCGGGCTTCAACACGTGCAGTCCTCTCCCTTGACGAGGTCCAGTTACCACGCACGTGAGGCGCTCAGCGACGCGACGCCGGTTGCCGCACCGACTAGGCGCTGAAGCGGCGCGACACCGAGAGGGTCGCTGGCGCTAGTAGAAATCAGTGATGTTGCTCACTGAAGGTGACGTCGTGCCTGCGGGTCCTTGTCCAAAGAGGGCCAAGACGTTCTCGGTCGCCTTGCTCAGTGCGGCCGTGGTGCTCGCTATTGGACCGGGCACCCACGAGGTGCCAAGGAGTGGGGCGTTGGACAGGTGGTAGATCCACTGTCCCGTTCCGCTGCTGAAGACCCCACCCTGGCCCGGACTGGCCACGTAGGTGGTGTCACTTACTCCTCCACCCACTGGTGAGTGCGCGAAGATCTGCACGTTCGCTGGATTCACACTCGCGGGATCGTAGTGATTGAACTCGCCACCGAGCGCGCCCGCAAGGACATCACCGTTGGCGAGACCGGTGCCATCCCAAAGCCACGACGACGAGTCCTCGACAACGAGTGAGCCGATGCCGTCGACTCCGGCGTAGCGTGAGCCACTAAAGGTGCTCTCTGGAAGGTCCGACGGCCAATTGGACCAGTTGACGGTCGCGAGCGAAGGGTTGACGAGGTAGATCGGGTCAGCGGTCGAGCGGTAGTTCACCATGAGACGGTCAGGGCCGTTCACACCTTCTTCGAAACGGATCTTTCGATAGCAGAAGTTGGCGCCGAAGAACGCGACGTTGACACCCGCACTTATGGCGTTGGTCACCGCGGTTCGCATTGAGGGCGAATAGTACTCATCGTGACCGAGCGACAACAATGCGCGATGGCCCAAAAGCAGATCGCCTCTGAGATCGAGGTCAACGTCGGTGAGGTAGGTCAGGTCGAGAGAATGCCGTTCAGCGAGGAAGAGCAGGGGGAACTCGTTACCGATGAAATCTGCGGCCCCGTTGGCGAAGTTGCGATCGTAGGGGCGGTTGAAGGAAACGCGTACAGCGCGTTGTGCGTTGTTGAAGCCTGACACCCCCAGCTGGCTGGCGCCGCGGTAGAGGCTGAAGCCTCCCCAGGTGTTATAGGCCTGCCAAGTGGTGACGGCACTCATGTAGGCGTAGGTCGCTCTCGACGAGTCGTCTCGCACCATGAAGGGCACGAAGGAGTACTGGCCGTTAGGGAGTTCGAGGCGGATGAGGTACTGGCCGGGAACATAGCGGTGATCGGTGTCGATAGTGAAAGATGCGGGCCAGTGACAGTCGACGGTGCCGTACTGGTCGGGCGCGGGTATCACCTGGAGTCGCCCCTTGAGTCCTGATCGCTTCTCCACGAGGCGCGCCCCCAAGCCGCGGTAATAGCCGATCCGATAGATCTTGGCGTCATAGGAATCAGAGGCGCTGCTCACGAATACGGTGATGCTGCGGCCCTTGTTCACGCTCGTCACGTTCGTGTAGCCCTCGATCGCGCCCGCGGGCGCAGCGGGACCACTCAACCAGGTGCCGTCGCCGATACGTGCATTCTCTTCATTGAGCCACGCGCTGGTCATCGGCATGGCCGCATTGAAGTGGGGGCGCTGTTTCACGCGTGACGCTCCCGCATCACTCGCGAGGAGGGCACCCGCGAGCATTGCGCCAGCCCCTTGGATGATGGCGCGTCGTGATGGGCGTGCGTTCACACGACACAAGATATTGAATCCAGGTAAGGCTCCAATAAGAATGAATTGCTATGCGATGAAGTATTTGGCTCTCGGGTGATGGCAGATGATCGCGTCAGTGGTCTGCTCGGGATGGAGCTGGAAGCCTTCTGAGACGCTGACGCCGATACGCTCGGCTTCGAGCAGTTGAGCGACCTTGGCGTTGTCGCTGAGGTCGGGACACGCCGGGTAACCCCATGAGTAGCGCCCGCCACGGTATTGCTGGCGAAAAAGGCCGGTGAGGGTGGGGCCGTCCTGTTCGACGTAGCCGAGTTCTTCGCGTATGCGTTTGTGCCACATCTCGGCGAGTGCTTCGGCCATCTCTACACCGAGTCCGTGGAGCAACAAGTAGTCCGTGTAGCGATTCTCAGCGAACAACTCCTGACAGCGCTCTGAGACGCGAGAGCCCATGGTGACGAGCATGAAACTCGCATAGTCGTGCTCGGGGCTGTCAATCGGCCGAAAGAAATCCGCGATGCACAGGTACGGTTCTTGGTGTTGACGCGGGAAGGTGAAGCGCACACGTTCCTCGGTCCTGTCGTCGTCGGTGAAGACTATGAGGTCGTTGCCGTCGGCCGCAACGGGGAAGTGGCCCCAGACCACCTGGGGGATGAGCAGGTCCTCCTGCTTGGCTAAGGCGAGTTGTTCACGCAATGTCGCGCTCACCCGCTCTTTGAATGCGGGATCGTCCTCGCCGTTCTCTGGTCGAAAGCCCCACTGATTTCGAAAGATCGCCGTGAGGTTCAGGAATTCGCTGATCTCATCGACTGACATGCCCTTGGCCACACGACTGCCGAGGAATGGTGGGGTGAAGATTGGATTATCGCTCTCTACTTCGGGGCTGCGTGCGGGGAGTCCTTCACTCGACATTGACTCGTCACCCCGTATACGGCGGTACACCTTGCGTTCGGAGATCTCGCGGCCGAAGTCGGGGTCTTCGTCACCGGTCTTTCGAATCTCTCCGAGTCGGTCAAGTACGCGCAGTCCCTCGAAGGCGTCTTTACCGTAGAAGAGTCTGCCCTCATAGACCTCTCGCAGGTCACGCTCCACGAAGGTGCGTGTCAATGCGGCGCCGCCGAGCAGGACAGGTAGGTCCGACATGCCGCGCTCGTTCATCAGTTCGAGGTTCTCGCGCATGATGAGGGTGGATTTCACCAACAGCCCGCTCATGCCCAGAGCGTCCGCGTGGTGTTCTTGGACCGCGCTCAACATCTCGTTGATCCCAACTTTGATGCCCAGATTCACGACCTCGTACCCATTGTTGGTGAGAATGATGTCGACCAGGTTCTTGCCAATGTCGTGGACGTCGCCCTTGACGGTGGCGAGCACGATGCGACCTCGGCCACCCTGATCGCTCTTTTCCATGTGGGGCTCGAGGTATGAGACGGCCGTCTTCATCGTCTCGGCGCTCTGGAGGACGAACGGAAGCTGCATCTCGCCCGAAGCGAAGAGCTCGCCGACCTCGCGCATCCCGTCGAGCAGTATGTCGTTCACGATCTCGAGTGGTGACGCGCCCTCGGACATCGCGTCGTCGAGGTCCTGTTCGAGTCCCGGGCGAGCGCCATCGATGATGCGCCGCCGCAGTCGGTCATTGAGGGCCAGATCATCCAGCGATGATGCATTTGACGCAGACGTCGAAACGCCTTCGAAGAGTCGTAGCAGTTCAGAGAGCGGATCGTAATCCTCGCTGCGCCGGTCATAGATGAGATCGAGGCACACCTGACGCACTTCGTCGTTGATGCGATTGAGGGGGAGGATCTTGGAGGCGTGGACGATCGCGGCATCGAGTCCGGCGTCGGCAGCTTCGTGCAGGAATACGCTGTTCAATGCTTGACGTGCGGCAGGGTTGAGTCCAAAGGAAATATTGGAGAGGCCCAGAATTGTGCGAACCTCAGGGAGTTCTGACTTGATACGACGGATGGCCTCGATGGTTTCGATGCCGTCGCGGCGTGACTCGATCATGCCCGTCGAGAGAGGCAGCGCGAGCGGATCGATGAAGATATCGCGGGCGCTCAGTCCGTACCTATCCACCGCGAGTTCTACGATGGCGGACGCGGCTCGGACTTTCCAGTCGGCCGTGCGGGCTTGGCCCTCCTCATCGATGCAGGTCGCGACGACGGCGGCGCCGAACTCGCTGGCGAGAGAGAGGAATCCGTCGAGCCTGGTCCCCGGGCCGTCTCCTTCTTCGAGGTTCACCGAGTTGAGAATGGCCTTGCCGCCGAGCCAGGTGAGCGCCTGGCGGGCGACCTTGATCTCGGTGGTGTCCACCATGATGGGGACCGAAGATTGCGTGACGAGTCGACTCATCACTTCATTCATGTCGCTAACGCCGTCGGCGCCGGTGTAGTCAACGCAGACGTCCAAGATGTGCGCGCCCTCTTTGATCTGATCGCGGCCGATGGCGACACACGTGTCCCAATCACCCTGGAGCATGGCGTCTCGGAACTTCTTGGAACCGTTTGCGTTGGTGCGCTCGCCGACGAGCAAGACCGAGCGATCTTGGTCGTAGGGGGTTGAGGCGTAGATCGAAGACACCGCTGGCTCGATGACTGGTGTGCGCGTGGCGCGCTCTAAGGGGCGAACCGACTCAATCACCCGCGCCAAATGTTCTGGTGTGCAGCCGCAGCACCCACCAATGACCCCAACCCCGTATTCGGTCACGAACTTAGACAGGTGCTGAGCGAGGGCGTCTGGTGTGAGGTCGTAGTGCATAGCGCCGTCGACGACGCTCGGGAGTCCCGCGTTGGGTAGACACGACAGCGGCATGGGGGCTGATTCACTCAAGGTGCGCAGTGGTTCGTACATCTCGACTGGCCCGGTGGCGCAGTTGAGGCCCATCAGGTCGATGCCCAGGGGGCTCAGGGCGGTGATCGCCGCACCGATCTCGGTGCCGGGAAGCATGCGTCCGGTCAGTTCAATGGTGACCTGGGCCTGAATCGGTACGACTCGACCGTGGCGCGCCATTGCGCGATGACAAGCCGCGATGGCGGCCTTGCCCGACAACAGATCGAACATGGTCTCCACGAGAAGGAGGTCAACGCCACCCTCGAGGAGCCCGTAGGCCAACTCCTCGTAACTGGCGGAGAGTTCGTCGTAACTGATTTGGCCGAGGGTGGGGAATTTGGTGCCAGGTCCCATGGATCCAGCGACGAAGCGGGGCGATCCGGGACTTGCGTAGCTATCGGCCACACGTCGAGCAATGGTTGCCGAGGCGTACGCGAGCTCGTGGGCACGTTCGGGTATCCCGTACTCGTTCAGTACGACTGAGAATGATCCAAAGGAGTTGGTTTCAATAGCGTCGACACCCACGTCGAGAAAGGAACGATGCAGCCGCTCAACAGCGTCGGGCCGGGTGACAGTCAGTATTTCATTGCACCCTTCGAACGCCGAGCCACCGAAATCGTGCGCGCTGAGGTCCTGGATCTGAAGATTGGTGCCCGTCGCACCGTCAAAGACCACGACGCCCTCTCGAACGGCCGAGAGATATGGATCATCGGCACGCGGCCGAGAGAAAGGTGCGAGGGGTGAGGAAACCATTGGCTTCTCAGGCTACCCGCGATCAAGTCAATGTCAGTACGCTGACCATGTGAAGATTTATACGCGAGGCGGCGACGACGGAACGACGGGACTCTACTTTGGCGGTCGCGTCGAAAAGAGTTCGGACCCGATTGAGGTGAACGGCGCCGTCGATGAAGCCCAAGCGATGCTCGGATGGGCGCGCTCGTTGTGCGAACCTCAATCGAGATTGAACGAGTTGCTCATCACGCTCGAGCGCGACCTCTGGGTGCTCATGGCCGAGGTCGCGACCTTGCCCGCCAATCGCCACAAACTCACCCAGGACAAGACCCTCGTCACCGCTGAGATGATCGCTCGGCTCGAGCGCGAGATTGACGCACTCTCTGAGGAGATTGAGATGCCCAATGAGTTCGTGGTCCCTGGTGAGAATCAACTGTCGGCGGCTCTGGACGTTGCTCGCACCGTCATTCGTCGCGCCGAGCGGATTGCGGTGGGATACCCCCTTGAGGGATCGTTCGTGGTCGGTTATCTCAATCGCTTGAGCGACCTCGCGTGGACAATGGCTCGCTGGGCCGAGGGTCCGAATCACCGTACAACTCGAGTGCACTGAAAAAGGGGAATCACATGTCACGAAGCGCCAGGATTTCGACACCGGTAGAAGGTGCCAAACAGGCCATTCTCGCGGTGCCGGTCATCTTTGACGCGGGTTCAGCGGTGGTGGCCGAGTCGGTTCCTCTCACCCTCGCGGGTCAGAAGTTCCCCCGATCGTTCTCCAAGGAATGGTGCGCTCAACAGGGGCTCAAGGAGGAGCCGGGGAGTTCGGTGCTCGTTGCTTCGTTTTCCAGTTCGAGCGTGCTGCTCGTGAGTCTCGGTGCGAGCTACAACCGGCTCGAGAGCTATCGACTCTGCGGTGCCGCCGCTGTGCGTCAGGCAACGAAGAATTCCGTGGCTTTTTTTCTGCCGACCAACGGCATTGAGGACCCTCGCGGTGCCGCCAGAGCGCTCGTCGAGGGTGCGTTGCTGGCCTCTTACACCTTCAAGGAGCGATCTACGCACACCACGTTCGATGTCATCCCCCTTGGCATCCCACTACCGACCGTTGAAACTCACAACCTCGTCACCGACGGGGTCGCCGACGGCGTCGCGGTGGGCGAAGGGGTCAATTGGGCCAAGCGACTCATAGACACCCCGGCCGCCGATATGACGCCGCGCGATCTCGCGAGGAACGTGATGCTCCGCCTCGACGCTGACAGCCATGTGAAGGTTGAGGCGTGGAACGAGACAAAGATCAAAGCTGAAGGGCTCGGCGGCCTCCTCGGCGTTGGACAAGGGTCGGCCCAACCCACGCGACTCGTCTATGCGACCTACGACCCCCAGCCAGGCGAGGCACTCCCGCACGTCGCCCTCGTGGGAAAGGGGGTCACGTTCGACTCGGGAGGCTTGTCGATCAAATCTGGAGACGGCATGATGACCATGAAGACCGATATGACCGGTGCTGCGGTTGTGATGGCGGTGCTCTCTATTGCTAGTCGCTTGAAGATTCCGGTCCGGGTCACCGCCATCGCACCAATGACTGAGAATCTCAGTGGCGATAAGGCCATCAAGCCCGGCGATGTGCTCAAGGTGAGAAATGGCATGACCATAGAGGTGCTCAATACAGACGCGGAAGGGCGACTGATCCTGGCCGATGGCTTGAGTTTGGCCGTGGAGGCGAATCCCGATGCGATTGTGGACGTCGCGACCTTGACCGGAGCGCAAGCCGTGGCATTGGGTGACGAGGTCGGGGCATATTTTGCGTCAACAGATGAATTGGCGCAGTACTTCCATGACGCCGCCGAAGTGAGCGGCGAGCAGTTGTGGCGGATGCCGTTGGTGGCGAGCTACGAGTCACATATCGAGTCAGATGTCGCTGACATGAAGAACATCGGTAAGCCGGGTCGCGCCGGGGCGATCAGTGCGGCGCTCCTGCTGCAGCGTTTCACCGACGGGCGACCGTGGGTGCATCTTGATATCGCCGGGCCCGGACGAGCGGATGCGGACCGGGGGTACACAACCAAAGGTGCCACCGCTTTCAGCGCTCGAACGATCGTGGAGTTCTTATCAGCAGTGTCGAAGGTCACGAAGGCTTAGGCGCGACGCGACGAACCCGCTCGGCGCGCGCCGGCACGGGGCGCTGCAATGAACCAGAGCGTGGGTCGTTGCCATCCCCTCGTCCTACGAGGATGGCACCAAAGAGCGCCTCATCTTCAATGCCGGCCCAGCTGAGTATGTCTGCACCGTGTCGAAAATTCCCCCAAAGGGTGGCTTGCCACCCGTCTTCCTCGATGAGCAAGAGCAGTGCCATGGTTGCCATGGCTGCGTCTGTGTGCCAGTACGGCAGGGGCCAGGCTTGCTCATCGCCGAGTCCGGAACTCAACTTGTCGGGTTCTGTGTAGCGGGCGAGATAGTCCTGAGGGCGAGTGGTCACGAGCACAACCCCTCCGGCTCGCTGCAACCCGTCCGCTCGTCGAGCCCCACTACGCCAGTGCTCGTCCGTGGCGACGTCGAAGTACCGCGGTAATAATTCATGGCCTATGGTGTGCATCCGTACGCCAGCACTGTTGCCGGCACTTGGCGCCCACAAGGCTGTGGCGCAGAGTCCGTCCAACCATTCAAGGTCCACAGGCGTACCATCAAAGGATCTGACCATCCGGCGTTGCGCGAGAAGCGAGGCAAGTTCCACGTGATGAGGTCTAGCAGGTGTGATGTCATTGAAAGTTGACCTAGCAGGTAAGATTTCTAGACAAAGAAGGAGCGACCGTTGTCCACACCTCGAGATCTACTGAACGCTGCCAAGTCCGAGATTCGCGAAATCGACCCTCACGAAGTTGCCGCTCGGCTCGACTACTACACGTTGCTCGACGTGCGAGAGCCCGACGAGCATGAACAGGGCGCCGTGCCGGGGGCCGTGCACGTCGCTCGCGGGAACCTCGAGTTCTCGATCGAAGGGCGCCTACCCGATAAGAACGCGCCGATCGCGGTGTACTGCGCGGGTGGCGTGCGTTCGGCATTCGCGACCAAGACGCTTCAAGACCTTGGCTACACCGACGTCGTGTCGATCATCGGTGGATTCAACAAGTGGAAGGACGAGGGTCTCACCTGGGACACACCTCGAACCATGACCCAGGACCAGCGAATTCGCTACCACCGCCATCTCCTCTTGCCTGAAGTTGGTGAGAGTGGTCAGATGAAGTTGCTTGACTCGAAGGTGCTGCTGCTCGGCGCGGGCGGACTGGGCTCACCCGCCGCGCTGTACCTCGCTGCTGCCGGAGTGGGAACCATCGGGATCATCGACATGGACGTCGTGGACTCCTCGAACCTGCAGCGTCAGATCCTGCACAACCTCGATCGCGTGGGCATGCGAAAGGTCGACAGCGCTCGATTGACGCTTGAGGCGATGAACCCCGACCTCAAAGTGGTCACTTACGACACGCGACTAGGTGCGGACAACATCCTTGACATCATCGATGGCTACGACGTGATCGTTGACGGTACGGACAACTTCCCTACTCGCTACCTCGTCAATGATGCAGCGCTCTTGAAGAACATTCCCGTGGTGCACGGTTCGATCTTCCGATTCGAAGGCCAGATCACGGTCTTCAACCCCTACGTCGGACCCTGCTACCGCTGCATGATCCCCGAGCCACCGCCCGCTGAACTCGCGCCAAGTTGCGCCGAGGCGGGAGTGCTCGGTGTCTTGCCGGGCATTGTTGGATCCATCCAAGCCATCGAAACGATCAAGTTGATCCTCGAACTCGGTGATCCGTTGGTGGGACGGCTGCTCACCTATGACGCCCTTGACCAGAGTTTTCGAACGTTCAAGGTTCGAAGGGACCCAACCTGCCCAGCGTGCGGAGAAGATGCTCCTCCTATCGTGATCGCAGAGTACGACGACTTGTGCATGCCGCACCCGGTCGGCGTCTAGGAACTTCGCAACCGACGTTCTCTCACATCAGTTTTTGACAACCACGATTGTGCGCGCGAACTTGTCGTGCAGGGTCTGGCGCCGCTGATCGAACAAGGGGAGTAGGACGTTCACGACACCGTAGACGCCCGCAAATAACACCACCAATCGCACACCCTCAACCGCACCGTACAGATCGACAATTGCGTAGAGCTCGAGGTAGAGGTACCGATTGAAGGCCTGCTTGTTGGTTATTGAGGCACCGCTCGTAGCGTCGAGGACCTGAGTCTTGGCTACGCGGTTGCCGATGGTGCGTCCATCGAAGAGGTTCCACTGCGTCACGAGATAGATGCCGAACACGACGAGGTAGATGCTTGAGCCAATCGCGTCGCCCAGCACATCGCGCAGCACCACCTCTGGAATGAGCATGATGAGAAAGTCAATCAATGTGGCGCCCACTCGTTGACCCCAGTTGGCTAGGGGCTTGCCGGTGACCTTGTCAGTACCAATGTCGATCGTCATAGCGTGCGTGCCTTACGTGAGTGAGCCGCCCGGTGGCTGATGAGGTACTGAAGAGTCATGGTTCCAACACTACGTAGGCGTCGATTCGTAGTGTCACTCTTTGTAGCGATTCACGCAAGAATTAATGAGTTCTTCACGGACTGTCTGCGAGTCGAGGTGGCCTCACTTACGCAGCACAATGGTGCCGGCGAAGCGGTCATGCAGGGTCTGCTTTCGAGCATTGAAGAGCGGGTAGAGACAGTCCACGAGTCCGATGATCCCAACGATGCTCGTGCCCAGCACTGAGCCAGTGACACCGAACAAGCTGTAGACCGCTACGAAGCCCCATCGCCTGAGGACCTGCTGGTTCGTGAGTGCCTGGCCGGTTGTCGCATCACGGACGTAGGTGTCGACCATGCGATTACCCACGGTCTGACCTGCCGGGCGGGCCAGAAGTTTGACCATGTAGATACCTTGCACGATCAGTCCGGCAATAGTTCCTGTGACCAGGCCAAGGGCAGCGGTCACGGCCACAATGACGACGTAGGTCGGCACGAAGAGCAGTATGTCATCAACGAGGGTTGCACCGACGCGTCGCCACCAGCCTGACAGCATGGGCGCGCTGTCAATCCCTTCGCTCGTCATCGCGACCAGGGTCCCACAGACGCTGCAGCGATTGGTCTGGACTTGGGTGCCGCAGTGGGGACAGTACATCCCACCAGTCTGCTCCATGCGCACTGCATCGGCGGCACTTTGCAGTTTTGCCAAGATAATCGCTGCTTTCACACGTTCTAGAACAGCGCCTAACCTTACGACTATGACCTCGAGCGAACGCAAGACCGATTCGGGCATCGTGGTGAACGCTGTCTATAACGAGCGCAATCTTCTTGATTTCAACGAGGCCGAGCAGTTGGGTGAGCCCGGTGAATTTCCCTACACGCGTGGCGTGCAGCCGAGCATGTATCGAGGTCGGCTTTGGACCATGCGCCAGTACGCGGGCTTTGGTACCGCCGAGGCCACTAATCAGCGATTCAAGTTCCTCTTGGGCGCAGGTCAGACGGGACTATCGTGCGCATTCGACCTACCGACCCAGATGGGATACGACGCTGATCACGTGCGTTCCGAGGGTGAGGTTGGAAAGGTCGGAGTAGCCATCTCATCGCTTGAGGACATGCGTCTCTTGCTCGCGGGTCTTCCGCTCGATGAGGTGACGACGTCGATGACCATCAACTCAACGGCCTCGACACTTCTGTTGCTCTACCAGCTCGTAGCCGAAGAGCAGGGCGTTCGTGGTGATCAACTGCGCGGGACCATTCAAAACGACATCTTGAAGGAGTACGTGGCGCGCGGTACGTATATCTATCCACCGCGTCCGTCGATGCGGCTCATTGTCGACACGTTCGCGTACTGCGCCAAAGAGTTGCCCAACTGGAACACCATCTCCATTTCTGGTTACCACATCCGCGAAGCGGGTTCGACCGCGGTCCAGGAGATCGCCTTCACGTTGGCCAACGGTGTTGCGTATGTGGAAGCGGCACTCGCCGCGGGCCTCGTGCTCGACGAATTCGCGCCCCGACTGAGTTTTTTCTTCAATGCGCACAATAATCTCTTTGAAGAGATTGCGAAATACCGCGCCGCACGTAGATTGTGGGCGACCATCATGCGTGACCGCTTTGGCGCACAGAATCCTAAGTCGATGATGCTGCGCTTTCACACCCAGACTGGTGGTTCGACGCTCACCGCACAACAGCCGGAGAACAACATCGTTCGCGTGACCCTCCAGGCGCTCGCAGCTGTACTCGGCGGCACCCAGAGTCTGCACACCAATGGCTTTGACGAGGCGCTCGGTCTGCCCACTGAACGCGCCGCGAAGTTGGCGCTTCGCACCCAGCAGATCGTCGGCTTTGAATCCGGTGCCACCGACACGGTCGATCCACTGGCGGGCTCGTACTTCGTTGAGTCCCTGACCAATGAAGTCGAGCAGCGAGCACGAGAATACATTGAAGCCATCGATGCGATGGGCGGTGCGGTCGTGGCGATTGAATCGAACTACATGCAAAATGAGATCGAGTCCGCGGCCTACGAATTCGCTCGAAGCGTCGATCGCGGTGACAAGGTCGTGGTTGGGGTCAATCGTTTCGACGAGAGCGACGCAACGAAGGCTGATGTCTTCCCCGTTGACGTCGCCCAGCAGCAAGCGCAGGTGGCCCGAGTCGCCGCGCTCAAGAAGCGCCGAGACGACGAAGGTGTGCGAGCGGCTCTCGAAGACCTCGCGAGCGCCGCACGCGGAACGTCCAACGTCTTGTACCCAATGAAGGTCGCACTGTCGCGCTTGGCGACACTGGGAGAGGTCGCCGACGTCTTACGGGGTGAGTTCGGCGTGTACCAGCCGCACTAGTTGCCGACCGGCTCGTGGAAGTGGGTCACCCTGGGAGCCTCGACGTAGAAGTGGTGCGTGAGTTCGCGCCACTTGGTGAAGAGTTCAGTCTCACGAAATGCCATGTGTGCATCAATCGACGACCACCGGATGAGCAAGAGGTACGTCGAGGGATTTTCTTCTTGACGGCGAATCTCAGCACCAAAGCAGTTTGGGGCAGCGCTGATGATCGGAAGCGCTTGGCGCACCGATTCTTCGTACTCTTGCTCGCGGCCGGGTGTCACTTGTAGG
Organism: Acidimicrobiaceae bacterium; assembly: GCA_027355725.1. Taxonomy (GTDB): domain Bacteria; phylum Actinomycetota; class Acidimicrobiia; order Acidimicrobiales; family RAAP-2; genus RAAP-2. The sequence goes on along the minus strand of DAIEHI010000128.1, from coordinate 29,734 downwards.
AGTGCGTGTTCGAGGATCATCATGTGCTCTGCAATCTGTTTCGTAGGGACGGGTCGGAAGCGACGCTGATCGCGGTAAGGGCAAGTGCGAGAGCGCCGTCGATCACCGCTTGGTCCGCCTCGCTCGTGATGCACGCTGCGGTGAACTCAGGTTGGTGGTTCACCGCGCCGTTGGTGGGGATGGCGAGTAACGGATGTATCGACGGCACGACGAGCGAGACGTTGGCCATATCGGTCGAGATGGTGGGCTTGGCGACCCCGGCGTCATCGAGGTCAAAACGTCGCCCAAGTGACTCGGCCGCTCGCCGGTAGTGGCTGAGAATTTCGTGGTCCGACTCCATGTGCGAGAACGCGCTGCCAAGCTCCTTGACGCTCATCGTGGCACCACTCGCCAGCGCGCCGGCTTCGAAGCACGCATTCATGCGACTTCGAAGCACGGCGAGGCGCTCGCTCGTCAGCGAACGCGCCATGAAGCGACCGACGACGCGGCTCGGAATGATATTGGCAGCCGCCCCGCCTTCAGCCACGATGCCGTGGAATTGATCACCCGGGACGAGCTGTTGACGAAGTAGTCCGAGAGCCACTTGAGCAATCGTGAGCGCGTCGAGAGCGTTGATACCCTGCCACGGCGCGGCCGAAGCGTGGGCCTCCTTGCCCTCGAAAGTCACGTCGAAGTGATCGACCGCGAGACACGTCGCCTCGAGTCGTTCCTCGGGCCACGGGTGGATCATCATGGCGAAGTGCGCATCTCTGAATTCACCGGCGTTGATGAGGTCGATCTTGCCGCCGCCACCTTCTTCGGAGGGTGTGCCGAGGAGCGTGACGCGAAGATTCAGCTCATCAGCCACCGCTGCCAAGCCAATGGCTGCACCGGTTGAGGAAGCGGCGATGATGTTATGGCCGCAGGCATGACCGACGTCGGGTAATGCGTCGTACTCGGCGCAAATGACCACGTGTAGATCACCGTGACCCGCCACTGCGCGAAATGCGGTGGGCAGCGACGCTATACCGCGTTCCACGCTGAAGCCAGTGCGCTCACACGCCGCGGCAACCGCTTCAGCGCTCTTGAATTCCTCGTAGCCCATCTCTGGGTTGGCGTGAATGAAGTGACTCAGGGAAATTAGATCGTCACGCGAGGCTTCGATGGCCTTGGTAGCGCGGTCCTGGGCGCTCACTCAATGACCGCCACGATGTCACCGGCACTCACGGAGTCACCGGCACTCACCTTAAGGAGCTTCACGGTGCCGCCCGTCTCGGCGTTGACGGTGTTCTCCATCTTCATGGCTTCGAGGATGACCACGGTGTCTCCCGCGTCGACGACCTGTCCGACTTCGACTGCCACTTTGACAATGGTGCCTTGCATTGGGACCGTGACGTTGCCCGATCCGCTGCCGAGCACGCCGGCGTGGTGTTGGCGGCGTGGCTTCTTTGCGGTGCTGTGCGCGCGCGGCAGGTCATCGTCATCAGACGACGGCATCCAGAGCGAGACGTTCACCCTACGGCCATTGACTTCGGCGGTGACATCCTTTCTCACCTGTCCATCGCCGACCGTGATTCCAGACGGTGCGGGTGTGGCGAGCGAATTGAAGTCCAGGTTCGTCTCCACCCATTTTGTTGAGTGCGTTCCATTGACGAAGTCAGGCTCGGAAAGGATAATCACGTCGGCGGGCATCGTGGTCGCGACGCCCTCGATCGCGGTCTCTTCAATGGCGCGCAACATGCGCCGGCGAGCTTTCTCGCGGTCGCTACCCCATACGATGAGTTTGGCGATGAGGTTGTCGTAATACTGCGACACGGTGTCACCCGAGGTGTAGCCGGCGTCTAGACGTACGCCCGGACCCGATGGTTGGTCGAATCGCGTAATGGTGCCAGGCGAAGGCGAGAAGCGACCCCCGCTCGGGTCTTCTGCGTTGATTCGCACTTCAATCGCATGGCCGTTGCTTCGGATCTCATCTTGAGTGAAGTCGAGGGCTTCACCTGAGGCGATCCGCAGCTGCCACTCAACGAGGTCGAGTCCCGTGACCAGTTCCGTGACCGGGTGTTCCACCTGGAGTCGAGTGTTCATCTCCAAGAAGAAGAACTCACCGTCTTGGTAGAGGAACTCGACAGTGCCGGCGTTGACGTAGCCGCACGCGCGCGATACCTTGACCGCCGCCTCGCCCATCGCGAGCCTTACGTCATCTGGAAAGTTCGCGGCAGGGGATTCCTCGATCAGTTTCTGGTGGCGGCGCTGGGCCGAGCAGTCGCGCTCACCGAGCCACAACGTGTTGCCATGGGCGTCGGCGAGCACTTGCATCTCTATGTGTCGAGGCCACGTCAGGTACCGCTCGACGTAACACTCGGGTCGTCCGAAATAGCTTTGGGCCTCGCGCGTCGCGCTTTCGAGCGCGGCTTGCGCTTCGTCGGGGCCGTTCACAACCTTCATGCCCCGCCCGCCGCCGCCGTAGGCGGCCTTGATGGCGATGGGCCACCCGGCTTCGTCACCGAAACTGATGACTTCCTCAGCGCTGGTGAGTGTCTCGTTGCGCCCGGGCACGCCATTGACGCCCGCCTTCTCTGCGGCGAGGCGTGACGAGATCTTGTCGCCCATCACTTCGATCGCCTCGGGTGGCGGGCCGATGAAGGTGACGCCGAGCGACGTGATTGCACGCGCGAAGTCGGTGTTCTCTGAGAAGAATCCGTAGCCCGGATGTACTGCGTCGGCACCGCAACGTTTGATGACGTCGAGTATTGCTTCGGTATTCAGATAGCTTTCTGCGGCACTTTGGCCACCGAGCGCGTACGCTTCGTCGGCGAGCCGTACGTGTAGGGCATCGCGATCGAGTTCGGAGTAGACCGCAACGGTGGTGATGCCCATCTCTCGACACGTGCGGATCACCCGCACCGCAATCTCGCCGCGATTGGCGATGAGGACTTTCTTTAACACGCGAACCTCCGTACAGGGACTGTTATTTTCTACCACTCGTCTCACAAACCCTAATGTTTGAGTGTGAACCCGATGATTTGGCGCGTTGAACACTTCAAAGAGGTCGATTCAACCAACTCCTGGCTCGCTCGAGAGGCGAAGGGTGGTGCGCCAGAGGGGCGTGTGGCGTACGCGGACTATCAGTCAGCGGGTCGGGGCCGACTGGACAGAAGCTGGGTGGCGCCACCCGGCACTTCGCTCCTGTGTTCGATTCTCCTGCGCCCTCCTCTCGAAGCGCGCGAACTCTATCTTGCCGTGGCGGCTGTTGCGCTGTCGGCTCGCGCCGCACTGGTGCGACTGAGCGGCGTTCGCCCGTCGTTGAAGTGGCCTAACGACTTACTCGTGGGCGATCAGAAGATTGCGGGGTTACTAGGAGAGGTTGTCGTGGGTGACGACGACCTCTCGGTCGTCGTGGGCATTGGCATCAACTTGATGAATGCCGGCCCCAAGAACGTTCGCGCGACGAGTGTGCTCGATGTGACTGGCGTCACGATCACTCCAAGGGCGCTCCTCGACATTCTCCTCGAGGAACTCGAAGTTCGAAGAGCGTTGCTTGACAGCGCTGAGGGTCGAGAGACGCTCCGTCTCGAGTACGAAGGGGCATTGTCGACGCTGGGCAGCTTCGTGAACATCGAACTCGCCAACCGCGTCGAGTCGGGAGTCGCTCGCGGAATTGATTCGTCGGGCCAGCTCGAAGTTGAGGTTGATGGAGCGATGATCGTGTTCAATGCGGGTGATGTTGTACATGTGCGACCTGGTGAGCTTTCATGACGAGACCAGTTCGCATCCTCGTGACCGGTGCAGGGGGACAGGTGGGCGTTGATGTGCTCGACGCTCTGCGAGGGACGACCCCATTGGGCGGCGACGCCCTCTTCCAACCGGATCAGAAGTTGGTGAGGGAAGACGAGTTCGAAGTCCTCGGACTCACCCGTCACGATCTGGACATCACGGAACGCGATCACACCATTCATGCGGTGCGCTCGGTGAGGCCAGATGTGATCATTCATTTGGCTGCCTACACCCAGGTCGATCGGGCCGAGGTGGACCGTGACGCTTGTTACGCCGTCAACGCGTCGGCCACCGAATCCTTGTCACTGGCGGCGCACGATGTCGACGCCCACTTCATCGCCATTTCGACTGATTATGTCTTTGATGGCACCAAAGGTGCTGCGTACATTGAAGACGACGAGACCAATCCATTGAATGTCTATGGCGCATCGAAGCGGGCGGGCGAGTTGGCGTGTGCGAGTGATGACACCATCGTGCGAACGTCGTGGGTCATGGGAGTACGCGGTAAGAACGTACTGCACGTCATTGGCGATCGCGCGACCTCGGGGGCAACGGTCCGTTTCGTCAACGACCAGACCGGTACCGCAACCTTCGCGAGCGACCTCGCGCGAGTGTTGGTCACCATGGCGCGCCAGCGACCTTCGGGCATCTGGCACATCGCGAATTCTGGTACCACCACGTGGTTTGACATCGCGGCATACGCCGGTTCGTTGCTCGGTCGCAGTGACGACTTCGCGACGCCGATCGCCACCAGTGACTTGTCACCCGCGCCGCTTGCGACGCGACCTGTTCGAAGTGACCTTTCGACCGAGAAGTGGGTCGACGCCGGATTCGACGCATTGCCGGATTGGCGAGATGGCGTGGCGCGACTGCTACGAGATCGCGTGAGCACGCGATGAGCGAGATTTCCGCCCGGGTCGCCGCGATCGTGGTTGACTACCACGCCGGTGAAGCGCTCGCAGCGTGCATTGACTCGCTGTACGACAACGGGGTCACCAACATCGTTGTCGTAGAGAACGGGAGCGAAGGTTCGACGACGCCGTCGCTCGGGCACCACCGGGTCACCCTGGTCGAGCCACAAATGAATCTCGGATACGGACGAGGGGTCAACCGTGGCGCAGCCTCCACAGGACCGGCCGAATTTCTCCTGGTCTCCAATCCTGACGTGATTGTCCATCGCGACGCAGTCGCTGCAATGCTGAGCAGTCTCGACCAACACCCAGATGTCGCGATCGTCGGTCCCCAGATCCTGCGCCCCGACGCCAGCGTCTATCCCTCCCAGCGTGTGTTCCCCAATTTCTGGCTCGCGGGGCTTCACGCATTGCTTGAACCCCTCTGGCCCGCTAATCCCGCGACGCGCCGCTACCGGGCTCCTCGCGCCGACGGGGGGGTCGACTGGGTGTCGGGAGCGTGCTTTCTCATCCGTCGCTCAGTCTTTGAAGAGGTGGGGGGCTTTGATGAGCGCTACTTCATGTTCGCTGAGGACATGGCACTCTGCTGGCAGATTCGAGAACACGGATACAAAGTGGGAACGGTCCCCGACGCGGTCGTGACCCACATCGAAGGACTTTCTCGTCAGCGCGCGTCTCGCGCCATGCTGATTGCGCACCACCGAAGTGCGATGCGCTTTGAATGGCAGACAGCGAGCGGTCTGAGGAGACTCTTGGCGCCCGTGGCGACGCTCGTGCTGGGACTGCGCCTAATTGTGGTCCTTTTCGTTCGTTCGAGCTCATAACTCGACGGATCGAGCGCAGGGCTCGCCCCGAAAACCGGCACTTTGGCGACTCGCCGCATTAACCACAAAAACGCGAGTTTCCAGCCTATTAGGATGTCATCAGGGCTGCGGGTGGTTCTGTGGTTGTAAGTCGATGCCAGCCGCGGGCGAAACGACCCACGTAAGGCGTCTTATTGAGGCTGAGCATGGCGCGGTTTAGAAGTAAGTCCTGCCTTAAGGGCACCAAAGGGGTGGTCTTGAGAGCCGGTGAAGTGTGCGAGTCCGTCGCCGGAGAGCTAGTTACTGCCGGTGGCGCGTACGGACACCGCCGCAGGCAAGTGTGGGGTCAAAGACCAGGTCAGCACTCGCAGCCCCTTTTGCAGTATGAGCACGACCGGTAGGGTTGAACACGATATGAGTGTCTTTCAGAAGATCTTGAAGGCGGGTGAGGGAAAGCGAGTTCGTCAGCTCGCGGAACTCGTCGGACCTATAAACGAACTCTCGGGCGAGATGGCGGGGCTCACCGACGCCGAGTTGCGCGCCAAGACCGACGTCTTCCGCGAGCGTATCGCCGAAGGCGAAACCCTCGATGACCTGCTGATAGAAGCGTTCGCGGTGGTTCGCGAGGCTTCCACCCGCGTACTTGGCCAACGTCACTACGACGAGCAGTTAATGGGTGGGATGGCCCTGCACTTCGGGTGGATCGCTGAAATGAAGACTGGTGAGGGTAAGACGCTGGTCTCAACGCTACCGGTGTATCTGAACGCGCTGGCGGGCGAGGGGGTGCACATAGTCACGGTGAACGACTACCTGGCGACTCGTGACGCGAACTGGATGGGTCAGTTGCATCGATTCCTTGGGCTCACCGTGGGTCGGGTCGGGCCGGACCTGCCCGATTTCGAAGACAAGCGCGCTGCGTACCAGGCTGACATCACCTATGGCACCAACACTGAATTCGGCTTTGACTACCTGCGCGACAACATGGCACGACGTAGTGAGCACATGGTCCAACGCGGGCATCACTACGCAATCGTCGACGAGGTCGACTCAATCTTGATCGACGAGGCGCGAACGCCTCTCATCATCTCTGGTCCGGCCTCAGACGTGACCAAGCTTTACTATCAGTTCGCCTCGATCGTGCGCTCGTTGACGCGCGACGCGGACTATGAGGTCGACGAGGAGAAGAAGACGGTCGTACCGACTGAAGCGGGCATCGAAAAGGTCGAAAAGCTCCTCGGAGTCACCAACCTCTACGACGCTGTTGCGACGAACTACGTGCATCAGCTCGGTCAAGCCCTTCGAGCGAAGGAACTCTTCCACCGCGACAAGGATTACCTCGTTGACGCGGGCGTTGTGAAGATCGTCGACGAATTCACCGGCAGGACCCTCGATGGACGTCGCTGGTCCGACGGCCTCCATCAGGCCGTCGAGGCCAAGGAGCGCGTGCGCATCCAAGAGGAGAATCACACTTGGGCCACGGTCACCCTGCAGAACTACTTCCGGCTCTATGAGAAGTTGGCCGGTATGACCGGTACCGCCGAGACCGAGGCGGGGGAGTTCGGCAATACCTACGCCCTCTCGGTCGTGCCGATTCCAACCCATCGGCCACTGAAGCGCATTGACCAGCCGGACCTGATCTACAAGACCGAGGCCACCAAGTTCAAGGCGATCGTCGAAGAGGTGCGTGAGCGCAACGAGAAGGGCCAGCCCATCTTGCTCGGTACCGCTTCAGTCGAGAAGTCCGAGTTGCTCTCACGAGAACTCTCCAAGGCTGGCGTGGTGCACGAGGTCTTGAACGCCAAGCAGCACTTTCGAGAAGCCGAGATCGTAGCCCAGGCTGGACGCAAGTTCGCGGTCACGGTGGCGACGAACATGGCCGGACGTGGTGTGGACGTGATCTTGGGTGGCAACGCCGAAGGTCTCGCAGCGCGTGAGGCCCAAGGTCGCGGTCTGCAGCCGGGGAGCGAGGAGTACGACGCCGCCTATCAGGCAGCGCTAGCCACCTTCGCGCCGATCTGCGAGGCCGAAGGGGAAGAAGTGCGCGCCCTCGGCGGGCTGTACGTGCTTGGAACCGAACGCCATGATTCTCGCCGCATCGACAATCAGCTTCGCGGACGCTCCGGACGTCAAGGGGATCCGGGCGAGAGCCGCTTCTTCTTATCGCTCGAAGACGAACTGTTGCGGCTCTTCGCGACGGGTGCGGTTTCGTGGGTCATGGACCGAACGATGCCCGACGATGAGGCGATCGAGGCAAAGATGGTCTCGCGCGCCATCGAGCGCGCCCAGAACACTGTCGAAGGTCGAAACGCTGAAATCCGAAAGGATGTCCTCAAGTACGACGAGGTCATGAACGAGCAGCGCAAGGTCATCTACGGTCGTCGACAGCAAGTCATCGAGGGCGAAGACATTCACGACGCCACGATTGCGCTCATCGAAGAGACGCTCACGACGTTCGTCGAGAACCAACTCGCCGGAGAGTTCGCCGAAGAGTGGGACCTGCAGTTCCTCGTCAACGAGCTTCAGATCTACTATCCGACAACGCTCAATGCTGAACAACTGAACCAGTACGAGGATCGCGAAGACATCATTGCGGTGATCGTGGACGAGGCAGTTGGCCAGTATGAGAAGAAGTGCGAGAACTTCCCCGGTGGCCTCGAGACCGCTAAGGAGATCGAACGCGACGTGATGCTCCAGATCCTCGACCAGCGTTGGCGAGACCACCTGTCGGACATGGACTACCTACGCGACGGTATCCACCTTCGCCAAGTCGCCCAACAAGACCCGCTGACGGCGTGGCAAAAAGAGGGCTACGTGATGTTCGAGCACCTGCTCGTGGCGGTTGATAACGACTACGTCCGCTACATCACCCACGTTGAGACCCAACCGGTGGAGAGTGACGCGGATGAGGGCCTCGAGAATGCGCTCACCAACGTGAATGAGATTGCCCCTGGTGCAACCGAGTTGCCCGTGCACAACACGACGTCGAAGCCGGTGCCCAAAGAGGGCGACAAGATCGGACGTAACGAGCCGTGCTGGTGTGGTTCCGGTCGTAAGTTCAAGCAGTGCCATGGCCGACCCTAAAGCGGAGAACGCGCTGCGCGATGCGACAAATGCGCTCGAGGAACTCGAAACACGATGGGGCGCGGCTCGCGACTACCTGAAGATCGATAACAGTCGCGCACGCCACGAGGAGTTGAGCGAGGAGGCGGCGAACCCTCTGCTGTGGAATGACCAGGATCATGCGCGCGAGGTAACGACTGAACTTGGACGTTTGACCAATGATCTTGAGATGTTCGATGGGCTTCGACGCGCGATTGATGATGCGCACGTACTCAGCGAATTCTCACGGGAGTCGCTCGGCGCAGGTGAGGCGGACTGGTCACTGCTCAACGAACTCTCGTCCAGCGTGGCCGAACTCGAGCACAAGATCGCTGCGCTCGAGACCCAGAGCCTCTTCAGCGGTCCCTACGACGAGAATGACGCGATTGTCGAATTGCACGCCGGAGCCGGCGGCACCGACGCTCAGGACTGGACCGAGATGCTGATGCGGATGTACTCGCGTTGGGCTGAACGAAGGGGGTTCGCCGTTGAGGTCGACGAGGCCACAGAAGGCGGCGAGGCGGGTCTGCTCTCAGCGACGTTCATCGTGAAAGGTCGATTCGCCTACGGTTGGCTCTCCTCGGAGCGAGGCGTGCACAGACTGGTTCGGATCAGTCCGTTCGATTCTCAAGCTCGGCGCCAGACGAGCTTCGCGAGCATGGAGATCACACCGCTGTTGGACGACGACGCAGGAGAAGTCGAGATCGACGAGAAGGACCTGCGCGTGGATACCTATCGCTCGTCGGGTGCGGGCGGTCAACACGTGAACAAGACTGATTCGGCGATCCGCATCACACACATTCCCTCGGGCATCGTGGTCAGTTGTCAGAACGAGCGGAGTCAACATCAAAATCGCGCGCGTGCGATGCAGATTCTCGAAGCCAAGCTCGCCGAGCGGGCCCGCGCTGAGCGCCAAGCGCAAATGGACGCGCTCAGTGGCAATCGTGGCGACAACGCGTGGGGATCGCAAATTCGAAGCTACGTCCAGGCCCCTTATCAGTTGGTGAAAGATCACCGCACCGACTTCGAGACAGGAAACGTCGAGGCGGTGCTTGACGGTGACCTCGATGAATTCATGGAAGCGGAACTGCGTCGTCAGCGCGCGCGTTCATAAGAAAGTGCGAAGTCCTGTATCTGACGCATTTTCGTGGCGTTGGACCGCAGCGGCGTCAAACTAGAATAATTGCTACGTAGATTCGAGTGCCGTGGCACTAAAACAAGTGAACCCGAGGGGGTGTTGCCGTGATTCGATTTGAGAACGTCTCCAAGACGTACAAGAACGGCACGCCCGCGCTCAAGGACATATCACTCGACATTGAAAAGGGGGAGTTCGTCTTCCTCGTGGGCGCATCAGGCTCGGGTAAGACGACCTTCCTTCGACTGTTGCTTCGAGAGGAGTTGCCCGACCAAGGCCGAATCTTGGAAGCGGGTCGCGACATTGGTGATTTGCCGAAGTGGCGCGTCCCATATCTTCGTCGCAACATCGGTTGCGTCTTTCAGGACTTTCGCTTGCTGCCCAATAAGACCGTCTTTGACAATGTCGCCTTCGCCCTAGAAGTCATCGGTCGTCCACGTTCGACTGTCGAGAGTCAGGTCCCTCAGATTCTCGACCTCGTGGGCCTCGCCGACAAGTCGCGTAATCTGCCCGGGGAGTTGTCGGGTGGCGAGCAACAGCGCGTAGCGGTGGCACGAGCATTCGTCAATCGGCCGTTAATCCTTCTCGCCGATGAGCCGACGGGAAACCTCGATCCGGCGAATTCTGAGTCGATCATGGCGCTGCTCGAGAGAATCAACCGAACGGGCACGACAGTGGTGATGGCCACCCACGACAAGGCCCTCGTCGACAGGATGCGACGTCGCGTCATTGAACTCGATCGAGGCGAGATGATTCGTGACCAGGTTCGCGGCGTCTACGGCGTCGACGAGGGGGCCATGCTGTAATGCGAGTCTATTTTCGCTACGCGATAAAGGAAACGCTCAGCAACCTCTGGCGCAATCGCATGATGACCATTGCTGCGGTCTTGACGGTGGCCGTGTCGCTCTCACTGGTTGGATCGGCACTGCTCTTGAAGCAGAGCGCGGCCCAGGCATCGGCTCGTTGGCAACAGGGCACTCGGGTCACGGTGTGGATGGAACCAACGGCCTCGCAAAATGAAATCTCCAGCGTGCAAACACAGCTCGCGAGTATGCCAATCGTGAAGAGTTGCGCCTTCTACACCCAGGCTCAGGACTACGCCGAGGCAAAGCAATTGCTGCCCCAGTCTGAGTGGTCAGTCCTCACGGTGGCTCAAATGCCGTCGTCGTTTCGTTGCGTCCCCACGGTTCCGGCGAATGCGTTCGTCGTCGAATCCACATTCAAGAACCAGCCGGGTGTTTACAGCGTGACTGCACCCGAACAGCAGATTCGCGAGATGAATCACGCCATTCGCATCATTCAGATTGTGTTCCTGGCTTTGGCGGGGGTATTGCTGCTCTCGGCGACGGTCTTGATTCTGAACACCATTCGAATGGCTATCTTCTCGCGCCGACGCGAGGTCTCAGTCATGAAACTGGTCGGCGCGACCAACTGGTTCATACGCATCCCTTACATCACTGAAGGGTTCATCCAGGGCCTTCTCGGGTCGGTGGTGGCCATACTGGCGGTGACCGCGTTACACACGTGGTATCCGTTGCACAATGAATTTCAACTCGACACGAACGCATTGATCGGGACCAATGCCGTTGTCCTCATCGTTGGAGTGGTGATCGGTTCGGTGGGCTCGGCCATCGCGATCCGACGTTTTCTCGACGTCTAATCCCTCGGGGCTTCGAAGTCAATGGCGAGTGAGTTCACGCAGTAGCGGAGCCCCGTGGCCGTTGGACCGTCGTCGAAGACGTGACCGAGGTGCCCACCACACTTCGAGCACAGGATCTCAGTTCGCTCGCGAAAGAGCGAACGATCCACTCGTTCGACGATCGTGCCCGGTTCACAGGCATCAAAACTTGGCCATCCGCAACCCGAGTCGAATTTCTGGGCACTGGTGAAGAGGCGCTGACCGCAGCCCCCGCACTGGTACACCCCGTGCTCATCAACGTGCAAGAGTGATCCCGTGAAGGGTGGTTCGGTCGCGGCTCGGCGCAGCACCGCGAAGCGCTCTGGATCGAGTGTCGCGCGCCACTCGTCGTCGGTCTTTTCGATCTCGAATGCCATTTAGTCAATGTACCGGACGTCGAGCGCCGACGATCCGTCTAGAAGTAGTGGGGTCGAGGGGCCTCGGGGAGAGGACGAGGGAACTCCGGTTCGTTGTTCATGAGCCGGGTGAACGCCCCGGCCAGACCCTCTGAGTCCAGTCCTATCTCACCGAGAAGTGCGTCGGGGCGATGGTGTTCAAGGAAGGCCCGTGGTACTCCGAGAATGCGGGTGGTTGGAAACGGCAAGTTCAACTCCTGGGCCCGGCTGCGTATCGCCGACACCATGAGCGTCCCGGCGCCGCCGTGGCGGGTCCCATCTTCGACGGTGATTATTCGTTGGTGGGTGAGGGCATCATCGATCATGGCCGGGTCAGGGGGCAGGACGCGCACGTCGTAGAGCGTCACCTTCTCGCCGTCGCCGCCCATCAGGCGTAGCGACTGGTAGGCGGTAGGTGCCATCTTGCCCACTGCTAACACGCACAATGATCCGTCACCATTGACAACTTTGCGCGCGAGCAGCCCGCCTCCCGTCGTGGCGTCGAAAGGTTGCGGCAGGGTTTTTGGGAAGCGTATTGCGGTGGGGGTGGACATCGACAGGGCGGTCGTGAGCATTTCGGTGACCTCGGCCCCACTCGACGGAGCGAAGATGGTGATGTTTGGTATTGCCAGACACAGGGCAATGTCCAGAGTCCCGTGGTGACTCGGACCATCGTCTCCGGTGATCCCGGCACGATCGAAGACAAAGACCACTGGCAGGTTGAGCAACCCCACATCGAGGTGCGCCTGATCGAACGCGCGCGAGAAGAAGGTCGAATACACCGCCACCACAGGCTTCAGCCCACCCATTGCCATACCGGCCGCGGCAGTCACTGCGTGTTGTTCAGCAATGCCGACATCAAAGAACCGCTTCGGGAATCGCTCTTGGAACCCGAGCAGTCCCGTCGGCCCGGCCATGGCGGCCGTGATTGCGACAATACGCTCATCGGCACTGGCGAGCGCGATCAATGCGTCAGAAAAGGACTGCGTGAAGGACTGTTGGGGTACCTCTTCATCATTCAAGCGTGGAGGAAGCTTGTAGTCGTGCATTTTGAGATTGTCTTTGGTCGCGGGCTCGTAGCCGCGGCCCTTCTCGGTGAGCACGTGGACCACTATTGGGCCATCCCACTGTGCGGCATTGGTAAGTACCGTCTCGAGCGACTCGATATTGTGGCCGTCGATTGGGCCAATGTAGCGAACGCCGAGGTTCTCAAAGAACGTATGAGGTGTCACCATCTCTCGCACCACTGAGGTGAAACCGTCAATGCCGAGGTACGCCGCTTTGCCCACCCTGGGCAGTCGAGGCACGAGTCGTCGTAGGCGGTCCCGCAAGGTCAGGTACGTCTTGTTAAGACGTAGCGAGGTCAGCGACGCGGAGAGTTTTGAGATGGTGGGGGCGTAGCTTCGTCCGTTGTCGTTGAGGACAATGACGACACGCTGATTCGATACGCCAAGGTTGTTGAGCGCTTCGTATGCCATGCCACCGGTGAGTGAGCCGTCGCCGACAATGGCGACAATGTGTCGGTTCCCACCGTGGCCAACGAGTTCTTTTCTTTGTTGGAGCGCTACGGAGAGTCCGTGTGCGTAGGAGAGCGCCGTCGAGGCGTGTGATGATTCAATCCAGTCGTGCTCGCTCTCGGAGCGATTGGGGTAGCCGGAGATCCCCCCGCGTTGACGTAGTCCCTTAAAGCCGTAGCGGCGACCAGTGAGGAGTTTATGAACGTACGATTGGTGCCCGGTGTCCCAGAGAAAGATGTCCTTGGGCGATTCGAATACCCGGTGAAGCGCCAGAGTCAATTCGACCACACCTAGGTTCGAACCCAGGTGGCCGCCCGTGGTCTTGACGGTGGAAATGATGAATTCACGAATTTCGTCACCGAGCTCGTGGAGTTCCTTATAGGAGAGCCCTTGGAGGTCAGCGGGTGTTTCGATTGACGGCAGAATCACTGTCCCAGCCTAGTTCTGCACGACGTGAATCTTTCGAGTGGCCGTTGGGATTCGGGACGTGCGCACAGCAGCCGGGTGAGCGTTTCTCAGGGCCTATCTAAGCGAGTAGACCACGGTCACCTGGACGTTGACTGATTGACTGCCCGCTTCGAGGGGAGTTGTGGCGACGCCAGACGCAGTGGGCGCAAGGGTCTTGAAGATGACCGGTGGCGACGAGACGTTCTCTTGGTCGGTGATTCGAATGATGCCCCCGATGCGCGAGCCGCCTGCCGTGGCGATCTGTGAAGCCTCGAGATAGGCATTCTTCATCGCGGCGACTCGGGCCTTTCTCAGCAAACTGGAATCGTTTGAAATCGAGAACGAGAGTCCATTGAGCTGCACGCCGTTGCCGGCGGCTCGCGCCGCCGTGTCAATCGCGGAGCCGGCGTTCTTGATGGTGTGCATCGTTACGTTCAGGTTGTTGGATGCGGTGAAGCCGGTGATGTTGCCTTTGTTGTCGTAGTTCGCATAGATGCTGAGATCCGACGTCTGCATGTCACTCTTGGCAACGCCGCGTGAGCGCAGGCTCGCAATGAGGCGTGCGACTCGGGCGCTATTTTCGCTCAACGCCCCAACGGCACTCTGGGCGACGGTACTGACGCCGATTTGAAAGTTGACGGTGTCGGGGGTCCCTTTGGCGGTGCCGGAGCCGGTGACGGTGATAGTCGAGGCCGACTTTGAAGAGTTGGATCGGGTGAGCGCCACGCTCGCGATGCTGATGGTACTCACGAGCACTGAAGCGACGAGGAGGATCAACAACGCTGCGATGGCACCGCGACGTCCGCTTCGAGGATGACGCGGGTGCGCTGTGTCGCCCGACGTCGGGGATGGTTCTACGTTGTTCTCAGTATCGCTCATCATTCCTCCATCACCTACCGCGAATCGTAATCTGCAAGATGCCGCGAGACACCCGCAAGGATGATTTGTAACCTTGTTGTCACATGCGATGGCCGCTCAGACGTGATGAGACGGTTAGGGGAGCGAAGTGTGGCACCGCGTCTTCGCTGACGGACGTTTCTGGGTCAAGCGAGCGGTGCGGGAGCGGGCCGCGAGCGATGGGGGGTTCGAACGATACGCTGAACTCCATGTCTGACACTTTGCTAGCCCACGACGTTGTCCAGCGCGCGCTCGGGGAGGCCCTGAGCCGCGGTGGCGAATTTGCTGAGGTCTTTGTCGAGGATCGATCGACGAGCTCGGCGATGCTCGATCAGCAACGGGTGGAGGAATTGAGTTCGGGTCGCGATCGCGGCGCGGGAATACGCGTAGTGGTGGGCGAGACCACCGGGTTCGCCCATACCGCTGACCTCTCCGAGGCGGGCCTCTTGAGTGCGGCTCGAGCTGCGGCAACGGTGGCCCGTGAAGGCGGAGGTGGCGTTCGAGAGGTCGCACTTGGAACCTTGCGCGAGCATCCCTCTAACGCAAAGATTCTGCCCCACGAGGTCGACAAGGCAAAGAAGATTGAACTTCTTCGATTCGCCGACGACATTGCTCGCTCCCAAGGTTCGTCGATCACTCAAGTACAGGTTGCCTTAGGAGACTCCGTTCGTCGCTTCCTCGTCGCCAACTCTGAAGGGGTCTTCGCCTCAGACCACCAGGTGCGAACACGCTTCAACATCTCATGCGTTGCGAGTGGTGATGCGGGTATGCAGACCGGATATCGACCGGTTGCTGGAACCCGCGGTTTCGAGTTACTGACGATGGAGGCCATCGAGGAAGCTGCACGGGGGGCTGCGCATCAGGCTATAACGAAACTGGATGCCCGTCCGGCGCCCTCAGGAGACCTGCCGGTCGTTCTCGCCGGTGGTTCTGGGGGCATCTTGTTCCATGAGGCGTGCGGTCACGGGCTTGAAGCAGACGCAATCCTTAAGAATGCCTCGGTCTATGCGGGCAAGGTGGGCCAGCAGGTCGCCAGCCCTCTCGTGACGCTGGTAGATGACGGGACGGTTACCGGGGAATGGGGTTATCTCGCTATCGACGACGAGGGTCAACCGGGCGCTCGCAACGTGCTCATCGAGAATGGTGTGTTGACGGATTACATGTGGGATCACTTGCGAGCGAGAAAGTCCAGTCGCACTTCATCTGGCAATGGTCGTCGTCAGAGTTATCAGCACCTGCCAATGGTTCGAATGACGAACACCTACTTGCTCGAAGGTGACTCCGACGCCGACGAGATCGTGGCTCAGACGCCTCGAGGCGTGTACGTCGCGCAATTGGGGGGCGGCCAAGTCAACACCGCTACCGGTGACTTCGTTTTTGGCATGACTGCAGCCTTCTTGATTGAGGATGGCAAGATCACCGCGCCGCTTCGAGACTGCAATCTGATCGGCAATGGACCAGAGATTCTCCAGCGCGTCGACGCTGTGGCAACAGATTTCTCGATGACCCCGGGCACATGCGGCAAAGACGGTCAATCAGTGCCGGTAGGCACCGGACAGGCGACGATGCGCCTGAGCGGCGTCACCATTGGAGGAACGGCGGCATGAGTGAGTTGATGCAGCGTGCCGAGCGGATCCTTGACGGCGCGAAGGGTGACGAGAAGATTGAGGTCTACCTGTCAAAGGGCGTGGACACCGAGATACAGGCGTATCAAGGAGAGGTGGAGAATCTCTCGAGTGCGTCTTCGTCAGGCATAGGGGTTCGCATCCTTCGTGATAGTTCGGCGGGCGCTCAAGTGGGCTCCGCGTGGGCGGGATCACTCGATGAGTCGGCACTCATTGAAGTGCTCAACGAGGCGCGCGACAATGCTCGTTTCGCGACGGAAGACGAATTCGTCGCCTTCGCGAAACCCGATGGTGTGGCGGGAACTCAACTTGCGTTGTCGGATGCGCTGGTCCTGAGTACGCCACTGGACGAGAAGATTGCAATGGCCCTTGAGTTGGAGAAGATGGTTCGCACCGGTGACCATCGAATTCGACAGGTCGATGCCGCCAACTACTCGGACTACGTTGCCGAGGCCGCCATTGTCTCGAGTGAGGGCATCAGAGCGTCGTATGAAAGGTCGGGTGCCTTCGTCTCGGTGGAGGCCATCGCAACTGACGGCACAACCGATCAGACCGGTTGGGGGCTCTCAGCGGGCCGCTCACCACGCGAATTGGACCTCTCAGAGGCGGCGCATGATGCGATATCGAGAGCGACAAGGATGCTCGGAGCTGTGAAGCCGGCGTCGATGAAGGGCACCGCAGTCTTCGATCCTCGAAGCACCGCCACGTTGCTTTCGATCATTGGTGGAGCCTTGAGCGGTGAGGCGGTTGTCTATGGCCGGTCCTTCTTTGCGAATCGAATTGGCGAGAATGTCGCGTCGCCGCTCTTCACACTGATTGATGACCCGACCGATCCGCGCCATTTCGCCGCCAGTGTGTACGACGGAGAAGGACTCGCGTGTCGGCGCAATGTCCTGATCCAACAAGGTCGGCTCGAAGCATTCGTCTATGACACCGTGTCAGCTCGGCGCGCGGGTACGGTGTCGACCGGCAGTGCCGTCAGGGGCGGCATCGCGGGCTCTCCCTCGGCGGGGTGTCGGGCGCTCCAACTTGCGCCAGGCGAGTTCGATCAGGCCGAGATATTTCGTCGTGTAGGCAACGGAATATTCGTCGAATCGCTGACGGGCGTCCATTCGGGGGTGAACCCGATCTCAGGTGATTTCTCAGTGGGCATTACGGGACTCATGATCCGAGACGGACAACTCGCCGAACCGGTGCGCGAGATTACGGTCGCCTCCACCCTGCAAAGGATGCTCCTCGACGTGCTCTACGTGGGTAGTGACGTCGAATGGTTGCCGGGAAGCGCCGCTGGCCAGTCGCTCGCCATCGGGGGCGTCGCGGTCTCAGGTTCCTAGTCGGCGGAACTCGATGTCGTCGTAGCGCTCGGGGCAGCTGCCGGTGTGGGTGTCGGTGTCGTGGTGGCGTTCGACGACGACGCCGGAGGCGTTGCTGAACTGCTCGCACCACGGCTGTCATTCTTGTAGAAGCCGCTCCCCTTGAAGACAATGCCAACGGCCGAGAAGACCTTCTTCAACTCACCACCGCATGCTTCGCATGTGGTCAACGCAGGGTCTGAGAACTTCTGGACCGCCTCGACCCGCTGGTGGCACGATTGGCATTCGTATTCATAGGTTGGCATGGGCTACTCCTGTACAGCAAAGCGACGAGGGCAGTGTACCGGTTTTGGACACGACTCCAGTCAATGCTCGGTAGCATTGCCCGGTGGACGACTTCCACCAACTTCGAAGATCGGGTCGAAACGGGACTTTCCCGCGTGACCTAGGCCCATCAGAGGTCAGCGCCCGTAGAGCACTCGCACGATGTCGCGTCAATATGTTGGCCGAGACCACCGCCAGTGTGGCGGCCAATGCGATGAACAAGGGTGACGTACTCGCGACCGCGAGAGTGGCGGGAATTCAGGCTGCGAAGATGGCCTCGACACTGTTGCCGATGTCGCACCCAGTGCTGGTGGGCAACGTCTACGTGAACTTCACGATTGCCGATACTCACATCGATGTGGAGGCGAGCGTGGACACGTTCGACCGCACGGGTGTTGAAATGGAGGCGATGATGGCCGTCACGGTGGCGGCGTTGACCATTTATGACATGTGCAAGTCGTCCGATCGCACTATGACGATAGAAGAAGTCGCCCTGTGGGAGAAGTCGGGAGGGCGTTCGGGCACCTGGCGAAGAGACGACACATCGAGGGTGTCCGGGGTCGGACCCGACGATACGAAGTAGTCGCACGCTGCGGTGACCCGACTCCAGTACCCTCGAGGGTTGATGACAGGAGATTCATGAGCAGTATTCGTGCAGGGGTTGAACAGAGCCGTGAGCGCCTGATCGCGCTCGTGCTCCTACTGCAACGCGCGTGGACTGACCAGAAGCCCCTGACCCAGGAAGAGATCGTGCGCGACCTCAAGATCGACGAGTATCCGGTGTCGTCGAAGGGTCCGAAGAAGATTCGCGCGTATGACGGTAACGAAGGGGCAGTTCGTCAGAAGTTCGAGCGCGACAAGGCGAGAATTCGAGAACTCGGGTTTGACATCGAGACCGTGGTGCTGTCTGATGACACCGTCGGGTACCGCATCGATCCCTCAAGCGGCTATGCGCCGGTGATTCATTTCGATGAAGATGAGCAGCGGGTCGTGCAGTTGGCGCTTCGGTTCTGTGGCGTGGGGTCCTCAGGCGTCTTCAGTGTCTTTAACGATGCACCCGCGAGCGACGGGGGACTTGAATTCTCGGCGTATTACACGCCGGTGGTGCGAGCGCTGCGCTTGCGCCGGGCATTGTCATTTCATTATCAGTCGTCGACCAACAAGTTACGCGTTGTTGAGCCTCTTATCATTGATGTCTTCAACGGTGCGTCGTATCTCGTGGCGCGCGTACAGGGCACGGCTGAGATCAAGGGCTATCGGATTTCTCGGATCACGTCCATGCCAGTCGTCTTGAACGAGGGGTACGAAGTTGATGAGGAGTCACTCAGCATCGCTAAGGCGTGGAGGGCGGAATTCCAGAAGTCTCCTTCGCCAATTGATGTGGTCGTCACCACCAACCAGAACTACGCAGACCTCCTGGTACGCCAGTATCCGCGGGCGCTCGCGGCGCAGAAGAAGGAAGGTCGGATAGAGGTTGGGATCTCGTTCGAGAACTCGAGAGCGGCACTTCGCTTCGTTCTCGAGGCAGCGGAGCGCGTACGCCTTCAGAGCCCAAAGGCACTGAAGGAGGAACTGGAGCAGTGGCTCGAAGAGGTGAACAAGAGCGCGAAGCCAATTGCAGAGGACTTCAAGTTTTCCGGCCCGACGTCAAACGACGTACTGGGTGAAACGCTGCAACTCTTACACGCTGTCTATATGGCCGAGGACGGCCTGCGAATCAGTGAACTCGCCGCGAGGTTCTCTCTGTCGCCTGAGCACGTGCGTCTCGTCATGGACCGGTTGTCGTCGCTCGAACCCCTCGCTGAGGCGAGTGACGGCTCGAGCAGATTTCCTGCACGCGTGATCAAAGACTGTGACGATTGGGATAACGAAGACACCGACGACTCGGTCTATCGTGCCGATTACGTCAATGAACGAGACGAGCCTTCGCCGTTCATGTGGCGAGACCTTTTTGCGTTGAACATCGCACTTCGTCAAGCCTCCCTCGTCTATGACAGCCCAGCGATCAATTCCGCCATCAACAAGATTGAACGAGTCGCGAGTGCTTTTGTGCAGGTGGAGTTGTCTTCAAATGATTCGCTCCTGGACCAAGTCAAAGAGGCGGTTACGAACGGCGAGATCATCAAGATTGAGTACACGCCCGGCGTCGCAGAGGAGTCGACTACCCGATCGATTGAACCTCGCGAGATCAAGGTGTTGAATGGACATACCTACGTTCGCGCGTACTGCACCACCCGAGAAGGCTGGCGCACATTTCGAATCGATCGAATCAACGCCATCCTGGCTAAGTCCCCGTCGAGCGAACCGAGACCCGAGGACACGGCGCGAAACTGGCTGACGCAGGTGGGCGACGAGGGTGATGAGGTTGTGGTGGTCGTTCAACCGGGCCAGCGATACCTCTTTGAGCCTCTTCCGAGCTCGCAGTGGCTCGCTCTGGAGGACGGTTGCCACGCGGTCAAGTTCAGAATCACCGATGAGTCATTCCTTGATCACCTGATGTTGTTGGCGGGTCCAGGGGCGGTGGTGGCTACGAAGAAATTCGCCAAAGCCGGTCACGAACTGGCGAGAAGGATCGCTTCTCAACTCTGAGGCGACCGTTGAGTACTCCTGGGGGTACTCAATGCTTCGCATCTTCACTCGACGATCGAGGGATGTCTCATACTTCACCGGCGATCGGGCTCTCGAACTCGACGGTGTGCGAGACGGAGGACCAGGATGGTGGTTGCGAGGCAGTGGAGACTGCGTGAGTGCGAGTGATGTCGCGCACGTCCTCACGGGAACAGAGCGATCGGCGGTGAAGGGCTATGACCTCGTGTTTGCTGCGCCTCGTCCGATCTCGATCCTCGTCGCCATTGCCCCCGAGCATGCTCGAGCGGTGATCGATGCGCATCGCGCATCAGTAGCGGCGTCGGTTGACTACCTTGAGGACCGTGCACTGGTCGTGCGCGATAGGAGAGGTGGGTTGGACCGAGACGAGAGAGGGCGTTGGAGTGAGATCGTGAGTTTCACCCACGGCGTCAACCGTCACGCGGAACCGCACCTGCATGACCATGTTCTCGTCGGCGCTCGAGCGGAGCATGCGCGAAGCGTCCTTGACAGTCGAGCTCTCTTCGCTCACGCCCGTAGCGCAGACGCGCTCTATCGTTCGACACTGCGACACGAGTTGGCCCAACGAACGCCGTGGACAGCGTGGCGCTCTTTCGAAGGGACCGAGCACGTTGCTGGTCTCGATGAGGGGTACAGAGCGCTGTGGGCCGGACACAGCGCGGAGCGCGGTGTCAAGACGCAGCGTGGTCGCGACGAGATCGTCGCTCTATGGCAGAGCGATAGAACCCGCTTCCAGTCGATTGGCGCACTCGTGGTGCCGCAACGCGGAGCTTCTGATTTTGATGAGCACTCGTTCGCTGGCGCTTTCGAGGGCAGCGCGGGAGTCACTCGGCGCCACATCGTGATCGCGTGGGCGAACGCTGCTCGATTCGGCCAGAATGCTGCCAGCATTCTCGGGTCGATTGACGATCTCTATCCAGAACTACGCCACTCCCGTGGCGTTCGAGAGGTGTCGCTCAGCATTGAGCGCGCGAGAATGACCCGTCACGTGCGAGAGGCCGGCCCACGGCCGCTCGAACGAAGCGAACTCCGTCAATGGAGTCACGCTCCTCTGGACCGCTCTGATCGCTCCGATCGCTCCGATCGCTCCGCACGCACGGAGCGATCCAGGTAGCGGTTGAATCGTCCATCTGAATGGGCCGCGGTGAGCTGAATCCAGCGCATGCGCTTGGAGGCGTCCAAGCCGAGTGCGAACCCGGGTCTCCCCTGGGCGACGCTCGCAAGTGTTGCCCGGTCGCGCTCGACCCAACTGGTTGAATGGCCGTTGGATCTGCCTCGCGGACCGCGTTGAATCGTGGGCGTCGGTACCAGGTCACGGCCGGCGAGATGCTGGAGGAGTTCAAGGGTGGGCCGATCCGCAATCCCAGGCAGGACCACGGTGGTTGGAAAGAGCGAGAGAAATCCCTCGCCGGACGTACCCCAGCGCGATCGGGCCTGGCTCAAGTCTTGAAGACACGCCAGGGTGAGAACACCTTGTCCACCACCCTCAGAGACGATGCTGGCGAGCCGCGGCAGGGGAGCCACGTTCGCGAGTTCGTCGAGCGCAAGCAGCAGCCGAGCGCCCTCGGCGTGACGGTCGTAGGTCGCGTGCACGATTTCTTCGATGAGCCCGACGACCAATGGAGTGGTGACCGCCTGGTGGCGACTGGGTGCCACGATGTGCAGATGATGTGCACCGGCGAGGAACCCGTTGACGTCAAGGGGTGCCTCTCTGGCTGAAGCGCGCGCCGCGTCAGTGCGCACTCCTGCGAACAGTCCCGATGCGGTAGACCATATTCCCGAACGCTCACGTTCCTCGGTGCCGAGTACTCCTCGAAGCAAGCTGACCGCTTGATGGTGCGGGCCGTAACGTGCACCCAATTCTTCGAGCGCCGTGGCACCCTCTCGTTCGTCAATGCGTGAGGCGAGTCGCCCGAGCGACTCGTGTCTGAGTGCGGATGCGTGCAGTAGTGGAGCGACGAGTGCACCCGCCCGCTCGGTCCAATGATCATCGCTGCGTTCGCCGTGGCCCCTTCGAGCGACGTCAGTCAGGCTTCGTGTGGCCAGGATTGCTCCATCCCAGCTTTGCGCTTGACGCAGTGGTGAATATCCGATCCTGCGCACTCCTGGTGGTGTTGGCACAGTGCCCGAGGGATCAAACAGCAGGGTCGCACCATCGCGATTGACACGTGACATCATCATCACGACGTCATCCTTTGTTGAAGTGATGACGCAACTTCGCGAGCTCAACAACAAGTTCGGAATGATGAGCGAAGACGTCTTGCCACTTCTGCTTGGACCGAGTACCAACGTCGAACGTTGTGCACCACTCGATGCATCACCAAGATTTGTTCGACCAAGGTAGATGCCATCGTCATCATTCACTCGACACAACTGTTGCAAAAACTTTCGAAATGCTTGACATTTGTATTGAAAGCGAGTGAACTTTTAATTGTCCTTCTGCGGAGGAGGCAAAAGTCTCACGATGTTGTTGCATGCAATGTCATCGAGTGACGCTCTTTCGCAAGGACCGTGCACTGCGAGCAGTCGCGGTACAGCCGAGAGGCTGGGCCGCACATGGTCGAGTTCACGTCTCTCAATGCGGCACCAGATTGACTCACCACGGTGGTGTGCCAAGGTCCCAAGTTGAGCAACGTTGAGTCCCAAGGAGGGAAAGTGGCACCAGCCGCGAAGAAGAAGGCAGTAGCCAAGAAGGCTCCAGCTAAGAAGGCTCCCGCCAAGAAGAAGGCAGTAGCGAAGAAGGCTCCAGCTAAGAAGGCAGTAGCCAAGAAGGCTCCAGCGAAGAAGGCTCCCGCCAAGAAGAAGGCAGTAGCGAAGAAGGCTCCAGCCAAGAAGGCTCCCGCCAAGAAGGCAGTAAAGCGCGTCGCTAAGCGCAAGTAGTACGTAGCCCAGTGGGCGAAAGTTTCGAGGGGGCCCTTCGGGGCCCCCTCGAATGCATTACGTAAGGGATTACAGGTCTTGCGGGTCGTCAACGTCGTAAGCCCAGGGGCTGTCGGTGACGACGATACAGGTGAGGCCCAGACGCTTCGCCTCTAACTCGTGGTGGCGTCGAGAATCTGGGCCATATGAGAACCGAAAGTCGACGCCAGTGGGTAACGCGAGGATGTTGGTGCCACGTTGATGATGGTCCGTGATGATGGTGACAGCGTCTTCGGGCTGGAACGCACCGAGTCCGGCCGGATGTTTGAGGTCGCCGTGGACGACCATGAGTTGTTCGAAGCGATTCGCTAGTGCGGCGTATGCGCTCTGGACTGCGTCGTTCAGATCTCGTGCTTGGGATTCAAAGACCTCAACGCCGAGTGAGCGAGCGAATTCAGAGACTTCGCGAGATTCACTGGCAACGATCACGTGATGGGGTGCGAGGTGTTCAATGACCGCGGTTGCGAGCTGGTTGGCCAACGCCGTGACATTCGACTCGCCCCCTCGTCGGAGTCGATTCTTTGCGAGATCAAAGCGTTTAAGCGGCACGAGGACGGCAATGTGCTCCATGCACGATCATGCTAGAGGTCGCGCGGTGGATACCCTTGGTCAATGGACGGACCGAATGTCGATCTTCTTCAGTATGAACGACCACTGGTCGCTCGAGGCGAGGTCGTCGTGGGTGTCGACGAGGTCGGGCGTGGCGCGCTCGCTGGCCCTGTCACCGTTGGGGCGCTCGTCGTCATTTCGGATTCACCCCCGCCTCGTGGGCTCAACGATTCGAAACTCCTCTCGCGTACGCAGCGTGAGGCGCTGGTCGAACCATTGACGCAGTGGGCGGAGGCCTGGTCCCTCGGCTCTGCGAGCGCGAGCGAAATTGATATGTGGGGCTTGCGAGTAGCGCTCGCCGTGGCTGCGACGCGGGCGCTGGACGGATTGCCACTCGTTCCGAGTTACGCATTACTCGACGGACCGCTCAACATCCTGAGCGCACCAGGGGACCTCAAGTTGGGAGTGGAGCCTCCGCCGGCGTTGACGTACCATTCCATGCCCGCCATGACCCTCGTGAAGGGTGACCAACGAAGCGCTTCGATAGCGGGCGCCGCAGTGTTGGCAAAGGTGAGCCGAGATAGGTGGATGAGCAACCTTGGTGATTCCTACCCGGACTATCAGTGGGGTCGAAATAAGGGATACGGTGCTGGGGCGCATTTGGCGGCTTTACGAAGGCATGGGCCGACCCCGGAACACCGAAAATCATGGAATTTGCCCAGTATGCAAGGCCCCGACGCGCCGTGAGTACGTAGGCTGGCCTACGGGCTCGGCACCAACCAATTCCGATGCCGTGAGTAGGATTGTTTAACTATGTCAGCGTTGCTCTCAATCGACAATTTGAAGGTTCAGTTCTCATCTCGTGACAAGTCAGCGACTGCGGTTGACGATTTTTCGTTGATCGTGAATTCGGGTGAGTGTGTGGGCTTGGTCGGGGAGTCCGGTTGTGGAAAGACGACCACGGGCCTCTCGATCATGCGTCTACTGCCAGGTAACGGGAAGATCATCGCCGGAAGCGTCATGTTCGACGGCGTCGATCTGGCCTCCCTTACCGAGAAACAGATGCAGAGCCAGCGTGGGCGCAACATTGCGTTGATTCCTCAAGACCCCATGAGTTCGCTCAATCCCACGACCAAGATTGGTCGTCAGATCGGCGAAGGCCTGAGGATCCACACCGGGGCCAGCGAAGCCGACGCCCGAAAGCGTGCTCTCGAAGTGCTCGAGATGGTCGAGATGCCGCGACCGTCGGAGCGACTAGACCAGTACCCCTTTGAGTTGTCGGGTGGCCTTCGCCAGCGCGTGATCATCGCCATGGGTCTCGTGTGCAATCCCAGACTGTTGATCGCCGATGAGCCAACGACCGCGCTCGACGTCACCATTCAGGCTCAAATCCTGGACATTCTTGACAACTTGCGCAAGGAACTCGATATGGCCGTCCTGCTCATCACCCACGATATGGGTGTCATCGCTGGTCGCACGGACCGGGTGGTTGTTATGTACGGCGGCAAGAAGGCGGAAGAGGCCCCCACGAACGAACTCTTCAGCTCAATGCGCCATCCCTATACGCAGGCCCTGCTCGCCTCGATGCCCAACCTCGAGAACACGACCAAGCACGAACTGTCCTCGATCGCGGGTATGCCCCCGAATCTCTCTAAGGAGATCATTGGTTGTCGATTCGCGCCTCGCTGTGGCTTTGCGACCGATGAGTGCCGCAGTGAAGAGCCCGCTCTGACCACGCTTGGAGGGCACTCATTTGCGTGCTTCCATCCAACGTCGGGCCCACGGCCCCTGGTCATTCGCTCGAACGACACCGCAGTCGCGACGGTCACAAAAGAGCATGGCAAGGAACTCATCCGCGTCGATGGATTGGTGAAGGAGTACCCCATCAAAGGGGGCATGATCCGACACAAGACCGGAGCGATCCAAGCCGTGTCAAATGTCTCCTTCACTCTCACCGAGGGTGAGACATTCGGACTCGTGGGTGAATCGGGTTGCGGCAAGACAACCATTGGTCGCATGTTGGTCGGACTGGAGTCCGTGACCGCTGGTACCGTCCACTTCGAAGGTCGCCTGGTATCGGCTAAGGGTCACAAACCCTCCAGACCAGACCGTCGTGATCGACAAATGATGTTCCAGGACCCCTACTCTTCTCTAGATCCGCGCATGAAGGTGGGTCAGATCATTGGTGAACCGCTCATGATCCAGCGCGAGGGCAGCAAAGCTCAGCAGGCCGCGCGGGTGGAAGAGCTCCTCAACTTTGTCGGCCTCGACCGAATGGCGGCGGACCGCTACCCCCACGAGTTCTCCGGTGGCCAACGACAGCGCATTGGATTCGCTCGAGCCTTGGCCCTCAATCCCCGCCTTATCGTGGCCGACGAGCCCGTCTCGGCCCTGGACGTCTCGATCCAAGCCCAGATCCTCAATCTCATGAAGGACCTTCAGCGAGAGCACAATCTCTCGTACGTGATGGTCAGCCACGACCTCGCGGTTGTCTATTACATGGCCGACACGATTGCGGTGATGTACCTCGGCAAGATAGTTGAGTTGGGTGACGCGGAGTCGGTGTTCAGATCGCCGGCACACCCCTACACCCAGGGCCTCTTGGACGCAGTACCTGTTCCCGATCCTGACCGCGCCCGAGAGCGTCGTGGAAGCCAGGTGAGGGGAGAACTACCCTCACCGGTGAACCCGCCGTCAGGATGTCGATTCCGGACCCGTTGTCCCAAGGCCCAAGACATCTGTGCGAACGAGGAGCCACCATTCCAGGACTTCGGTGCCAGCCAGCGCGCGGCTTGCCATTTCCCAATGAAGACGCCAGTGACGTTGGGACAGCACGCATAGGTGGTCCTACGAGCCCCCATGTAATTGGGTTGGTTCACGATCGCGCAAATAGAACAGAGATTGAGCGTGCCAGAGACCCTGGGAAGGTGCCTCGGCTGCTAGGGGCTGGTGCATGAACCCGAGCACTACTCGCTGTTTTTGTAGACGCCGAGTGGCTACTGATGCCCGATGGGACGGATTCCACAGGCACTCAGGTGCGTGTTTGCAAACCCGTCGAAGTTGCTGAGCGCTACGCCGTCCAGGAATGAGGTGGGAGCGACATCGCCAGTCACCCTGGCGTAGCTCGATAACTGGCCACGGAGTTGAGCGGTAGGTGCGTGCGCCAGAGCGGCTAGGG
Organism: Acidimicrobiaceae bacterium; assembly: GCA_027355725.1. Classification (GTDB taxonomy): domain Bacteria; phylum Actinomycetota; class Acidimicrobiia; order Acidimicrobiales; family RAAP-2; genus RAAP-2. Next base: position 2,584 of record DAIEHI010000128.1, on the reverse strand, counting down.
CGTCGCGATGGAGTACGGCCAAGTCAACGGCCGCGGCTGCGCTCCCCAGTGCGCTTCGCGGGAGCGCGACGAGGGCCACCCTGCAGCACTGATGGGACCACTCGCTTGCACGGAACGAGAAGGAAGCGTCGCGGCTCGCTTGAGCCACGTGGGTCCTATCGCTCTAGGAGTCGAACTTCGAAAGCGTCGCGAAGTGCTTCGCCGACGTAGGTGATGGCGACGATCAGGAGCACGAAGACCACTGCGGTCGGATAGATCTCCCACCAATAGCCATTGGGTTGCTGAACGGCACCGTTCTGCATCATCGTTCCCCAGTCGGTCTGCGGTGCAGGTATGCCCAGCCCGAGGAAGCCCAAGGTGGAGAGGAAGAGGATTGCGTCAGCGACTGAGAACGTCGCCACGGTCACGATGTTGCTCATCGAGTTCGGGAACACGTGGCGCTTGATGATGTGCCACTTGCTCGCCCCCATTGCGGTGGCCGCTTGGGAGTATTCGAGTTTCTTGATCAGTAGAGCGTCACCACGGATGATCCTCGCGTTCCCGAACCACAAAGTAGTTCCGATGATGAGGATGAGAAAGACGGTAGAACGCTGGAAGATGGCGATCAGGGTGATGAGGAGGAACAAGAGCGGAATTGAGAGGAAGGCGTCGAGGATTCGCATCAAGACCGTGTCGACGACTCCGCCAATGAAACCCGCGACCATGCCGTAGATGGTGCCGACGATGATGGTGATGATGCCGGCCAAGATGCCGAGGCTCAGTGAGTACTCGCCACCGTACATGATTCGCCCCAGTTCATCGAAGCCTGAACTGTCCGTGCCGAGAAGATGGTGCATTGACGGTGGCGCGTTCCACGCCACGTTGAGCGCGGCTGCTTGGTTGGTCTGATTGGTGTGGTAAAAAATCGGTCCGAGGTAGCAGAACAGTACGAGCGCGACGAGAAAGGCCACTGAGATGATGGCCAACTTGTTGTGGGTGAAGATACGCAGTCGCTGTCGCCACATGGGCACGATCTGCTCGGAGAGATTGGTCTCGTTGGCAGCGCTATCAGCGACTGCAGCGTCAGAAGGACTCTTGCTTTGAAGCATCATTGACCTGATCTTTCAATCCGGACCCGGGGGTTGACGACACCGAGCATGATGTCGGCGAGGAAGTTACCGAACAGGGTGAGGATGGCCACGAGCAGCGTGATACCAAGCACCGTTGGCACGTCGAGTATCGAGGCCGCATTGACTGTCTGAATACCGAGACCGCTGTAGTTGAAGACGCTTTCGATCACGACTGCGCCACCCAGAAGCTGGGGGATGTACAGGCCAAGAATGATCACGATTGGCCCCAAGGCGTTTCGAAGAGCGTGGCGAAACAGGACCCTCATCTGCCCACAACCCTTGGCTTTGGCCGTTCGCACGTAGTCCTGCACTAACACCTCGAGTACGGCACTTCGCATGAAGCGACTGAGGAACGCGATGCTGAGCAACGTCAAGGTGAGGATTGGGAGGATAAAGCCAGCCGGATCGGTGAACATCGCCCACGGTGAGACACCGCCGGGTGGCGAGGCGGGCAAGTGGGGCCAGCCGAAGCTGAAGAACTGCAAGACGAGGATGCCCAAGAGGAAGGACGGGACTCCGTACAGCACGAACGCCACGCTGGTTGCGGTGTAGTCGAACGTCGAGTTACGACGCGAGGCCTGCAGAACTCCAAGAGGCAGCGCGATGATGATCGTGAGTAGCAGCGAGGACAATGCGAGCCAAATCGTTCGCGGCACGTAGAGCGAGATGATTGACCAGACGGAGAGGTTCTGCTTGAAGGAATGACCGAGATTGAAGTGTACGAAGACCTGGAGAAGGTAGTTCCAGAAGCGGACGAAGAAGGGGTGGAACATTCCGTTCTCAACACCCCAGACATGAATTGTCTGAGGTGTTGCGTGAGTGCCGAGCACGATGTAACCGGGGGCCAAGATGCCGTTGGGTTCGAAATACGGAAGCATGAAAATGAAGAGCATGACGATGAGCAGCACTATGAATGACTGCACGAGGCGTCGAAGCACGTAGATCAGCATGGAGGGAAGTTTATCAATGTAGACCCTGAAGTCCGGGTGCCGAGCGGGCCTGAGACACTTCTCACCCGAGACTGAAGATTGGGCCATAGAAACAACAATCGGCCCCTGTTTCCAGGGGCCGATTGTTGTGTGCGACGCAATGCGGAGTGCTTCTAGTAGTAGTAGTACTCCGGCATGAAGTTCTCAAGCGAGTTCGGCGTGAAGCCGATCTTGCTCTTCAAGGTCTTGATGACCTCACCAATTCCGCTACCTGCGAAGTTGTTCGTGGTGTTCGGCTGGTACAGGTCTGGCAAGACCTTCGCGGCGATGTTCGCGAAGTCCTTCAGCGAGGCCGTACCGAACGTCGAGGCCTTGACGGCTGCTGTCAACTTGGCGTTACTGAATGCACCGATGTTGAAGCTCGCGCCAGGCACGAACAGCGACTCACCCGATGGGTAGTAGTCAGGGGCGTAGATCCAGCCCGCACCCCAGAGGCAGATGCTCCAGTTCGCAGAGTTGGAGACGCAGTCGCTCACGACGCTGTTG
>DAIEHI010000126.1 GCA_027355725.1 Acidimicrobiaceae bacterium | reverse complement strand
GCGGTAACACGATCCACATTGAGTGCCAACGAGGGGTGAGATATCTGCAGCCGGACGCACGTCGTGACCTTGCTTCGCTCGGCGTTCTCGACGTCCTTGAGCCGCGCTCCGGGAACGATCGACTTTGCGAGCTCGCGCAACGCGTCCACCGAACGTGTCTGTGAGCCTATGAGGTACTGCACCCGTCCAGACGAGGCGCGCGCTTCAAGAGCTACCAGACCCAGATGACGGTCCGCTAGGACTCGCTCCAACAACTCCCACGCGGCGGCGGGGTCAAAGGGTTGGGGCCACCACACCTGCTGCCACGCCCATCTGGGATTCTTACGCCGACTCATCTCGGGCCTCCGTATTTTTTGTTTCTCGGTTACCTTCGGTTTGCGGGTGATGTAGCGCGAGAGCCACGAGTGCTCCTCCGAGCCGGCGTAGGTCGGGCTTGCGTCGAGGCACCACGATGAGGCGGAAGTCGTTAGCGGTCACCGGTCGCCCTCGACTTCGGTTGGTTCGTCGCTTACTCATAGTGAATCCTCTCTGGTGCCGATGTCTCTACCAGCGCTGTCGACGTCGCCAACTGACGAGTACGGAGACGATCACGACGATCGCCGCGATAGCGCCCACCATCACGGCCAGGTCGATCCAGATCCGACGAATCACGTCGACCGCGACGGATAGGAGCACGGCGATCCCACACAGGACGAGAGCTCCACGCCATGCGCGATCGAGCAGGGAGTTCGATGAACTGTTCGGCATTACGCATCACGACTCCTCGGCTGGCGAGCCGGTCGCGTTGACTTGGTTCGTGGTACCGGAAAGCCGGGAATCTCGATGTCGGATTCGACCTCGTTTCCCCAGGCGTCCCATCCCGTCTGACGTCGACGGGCGAAGAGCTCGAGCCGAGGGCCTGCTCCGGACACTCGCTCGATGACCGCGTACTGCTCCTCGGGCTTGTGCGAGTGGTCCTGGAGTGGGGCGAACATCCAGGTTGGTTGGCTCTTGAACTTGACGGGTGCCTTGCCTCGCGTGCCGAGAATCAGGTGCTCGGTGGCGTTGCGTAGGTAGACGCCGAGGGTGAACCGTGGTTTGATCCACGTCAGTGGTGATCGGGGCGTGAATCCCCACGACTCCATGACGTCGTAGCCGTCTCGCAGCGTGGCGTTGGTCACCCACAGCCACAAGTGCGCGTTCTCGCTCGCCAGATCGGCAACCGGCAGCTCCTTGATGCGCTCTAAGGACATCAGCGAGTAGTGACGCTCCGCGCCATAGGCACCTTTCTGCTGAATGTCCCACGGCGGATCCGCCAGTATCACCGAGTACTTCTTCTCGGTCGTTGATTGCGTCGATGATGCGTTCTTCGATTTCATAAACATTCTCCTTTCGTTGAGGTGAGCGGCCTACACGCCGTTCTGTCTTTAGTTATCCGCCGATCGCTATCGGAATTGAAGAGGACGAACTGTGATATTCGTTACCGATGCGAACCTCTGTACCGAGGCTGCGGCCAGTGACCGCGAGCGGTTCGTCATGCTTCGTTCCGACACCGTGAGACGGTGTTGTAAGAAACGAAACGACTACGGCAGATCGTCACTTCGAAAGTGCCGTCGAGCAACGTCACGCATTGCTCCCAGCGTCTGTGAGGTCAAGTATTCGAGGCGCGTCTCGACATCCAATCTCTCGGCCAGATCGCGAATGCGACCAGCGTCGCCACGCCACGCCAAAACCACAAGGACGCTGAGGCTGGCAACCACCAACGCCAGGAGCGCGACGACGAGAGCGGCCGCCGCCATCATCGATTCCTCCGCAATTCACGCCGCAAGTCCGCCATCAGCTCTGCGCAACCTAGGAGGTGATCATCGGCCAGGAAATTGATCCGCCCTGACGCCTCGGGAGCCAATTGCTCAAGTTCACGCTGTACCCGAGCAATGCGAACGACCTGCTGCATCGCCGCGCCGGTGGCCATCGTCAGATTGTCGACTTTGGCGAGAGTTACGTCGGTCGACGCATCAACCTCGGCAATGCGCACCATGGCTCGGGACTTCAGCCGGTTGATCGCTCGGACGGTGTTTCGCGCCTCTCGACTGATCAAGCCCCCTCCACCCGTCATAGGGACCAAGTCCGTGTCCATCGCTGACCTCCTGTCTCGGGCGAGCCTCCGATCCTGTCCATCAGCATCTCGAGTCGCTCCCGCGAATTGAAGGCTCGCAGCCGATGCTGGGTGTTCTCTAGGCTGGTTTCAGGACAATTCCTGGTTGTCTTCGTAAACGTTGGAAACTTGGGTGAGGGGGGTCTTGGGTACATGGAGGTGCAACGCAACCCGCCTCCCGTCGAGGAGA
>DAIEHI010000108.1 GCA_027355725.1 Acidimicrobiaceae bacterium | reverse complement strand
CAACGTCGTGACCCCCATGCCGCTGCTCGAAGCTCACGGGGCCGACGCCCTTCGCTACTGGGCGGCGTCGGGTCGACCCGGCACCGACACCGCCATTGACGAGGCGCAGATGAAGATCGGTCGTCGACTCGCCATCAAGGTCCTCAACGTCTCGAAATTCGTCCTCGGGCGCCTTGAGGGCGCACAGGTCGAGCCGAGTGACATCACCGAGCCCCTGGACCGTGACGTCATGGCGCTACTCGCAAAGCTCATCAACGAAACAACGACTGCCTTCGAGGGGTACGACTACGCGCGCGCCCTCGAGCGCACCGAGGCGTTCTTCTGGTCGTTCTGTGACAACTACGTGGAACTCGCGAAGATTCGCGCGTACGGCGACGAGAGCGTGGACGCCACCCGCTCGGCGCGCGCCACGCTCGCGAGCGCGCTCTCGGTGCTGCAGCGTTTGCTCGCGCCATTCCTGCCCTTCGTCACCGAAGAGGTGTGGCGCTGGTGGCACGACACGTCAGTGCACGTAGCGCCCTGGCCGAGCATCGATGAATTTGGAGTCCCGGCGCACGAGGACTCTGGTGTCATCTATCAGGCCGTTGGTGACGTACTCGAGGCCATCCGTCGCGAGAAGAGCACCCAGAAGACATCACAACGCGCCGAGGTCAGCCTGCTCATCGTCGAAGGACCGAGTGCCTGGCTCGAGGCGGTGCGTGCCGGTGAGGCCGACCTCAAAGATGCGGGGACTGTGTCACTCTTTGACTTCGGCGAATCCAGTGACGTGCGCGTCGTCGTGACCCTCGCCTAATCAGTCGCAGGTGAGATGCTCTCTCTGGGGGTCGTGCACCAAACGTAGCTCGCGCGTGATGGGTCGAAATCGTGACCGCGATTTTTCGCGCGCTCGTTCTACACGCGACATCGAGGCTCACCCAAGTCCAAGTTCGCCGAGAACGTCACACACTCGGCGAGTACGCGACGGGGCTACGGCAAGGAGCAACGCTACGGGTATGTCACACGAGTCTCGCTCGCGTTCGCTGATTGAAAGTCGGACCAGGGTGCGTGACTTGCTTGACATCACCGGGCGCCGCACAGGTTATCGTCGCGCTACTCCTTGAGTTGAAAAACAGTGAAAGGCTTGCTGTGCTCGCTCAGAGTGGGGCCTTCATCTTGGTCAATCAGTGAAGCATTCGCTCATTCGACAATGAACTCTCTGTATGAGTTCTTCCCATCGCGAACTTCAGCATGCTGGCGGAGCATCAGCCCTTCTCCAGAGTCCCTTCTCGCGCTGTCACATATCGCTAAAGCCGCAAGAGTATGGGGGGCCACTATCGTGTTTTTGGTCGCCCTCGCGCGACGTAGGGAGGGGGCGATCATGAGTAGGTTTCGCACGGTGCTAAGAGGATGTCGTCGATCACTCAACCTGGCTACGTGCGCTGCGTTGCTAGCGTCCGCGGCGGTGACTGCAGTGGGCGTCACGTCAGCCGACGCGACCAGTGCCGCGACGGCACTGCGAGTCTTCACGACAACGACGAACGTGCCCGTCAATACCCCAGTCACCTTCGTCGCCCAACTCGTCGACGCCAGCGGCGTAGCGGTCGACGCACCCAATGTGTCCCTAACTTGGGACGTCGGCGTTAATGGCTCGTTCTCCTCTGTGACCACTACCAACGCCAACGGCGTCGCCACTGCGGTCTTCACCCCAACGGCGATAATCAACAATGTCATGCCAACGGTCTCGGCGTCATCTCCGAACGTGTCGGGCGTCGGCAACACCTTCTCTGTGACCAATGCAACGGTCGGCACTGCTCAGGCTTATGTCGTCGAAACATCAGCGCTGACAGAGACCGCCGGAGGACAGTTCACCGTCTTCGCCCAATACGTCGACGCCAACGGCATCGCGGTTGACACACCCAATGTGCCCCTAACTTGGTCAACCAGCGATAATGGCTCGTTCTCTTCTGTGACCACTACCAACGCCGACGGCGTCGGCACTGCGGTCTTCACAACGAACACGACGGCCGCGACCGGCCAAAGCGTAGGGGCCAGAGACTCCTGGGGCCACGAGGGTACGAGCAACTCCTTTTCAACCACGGCTGGCGCCGCGGCCAAGTTGGTCGTGACCTCACAACCAAACGCCTCGGTCTCCAGCGGTGGCTCGCTCGGCTCGATCACGGTGAAGGTGGAGGACGCCAACACCAACGTTGTCACGACGAGCGCCGCCACCATCACGGTGGGTTCGTCGGGGGGCACCTTGGGCGGTGTCCTGACGATCGCTGCGACGAACGGCGTGGCGACCTTCTCCACACTCGCGTTGAGTGCGGGCACGGGTATCTACACACTCACCTTCACCTCGGGGTCGCTCACTTCGGCGCTCTCCAACTCGATATCGCTCACGGGAATCCGACTGAGCCAGTCGCAACTGGGCCTCGTAAGTACTACAACGAGTTTTGGCACCCCGCTCGCACTTCGTGGGATCGGTGGATCGGGTGCTGGTGCGTGGAGCTACGGGATCGTCTCGCCGGGCACGGCGGGATGTTCGCTGAGCGCGAACCTGCTGAGCGCGACGAGCGTGGGCACCTGCACCGTGGAGTTGAATAAGGCGTCCGATGGCTCCTTCGCCTCCGCGGACGCGGCGGTGACAATCACCGTGAGTCCAGCCGCGCAGCCATCACTCTCGGTGGTAGTTATGGGCCACACGCTGGGAACTGCTTGGCCGCTCAGTGTGACCGGAGGCAGCGGTGCGGGTACCGTCACCTATAGTGTCGTCGACGGAACGGCGCAGGGTTGCGCGCTCGTTGGGCTGTCGCTTCGCGCAATGAGTCCGGGCACCTGCATCGTGAGCGCCACCAAGGCCGGTAACACCGACTTCCTCAGCGCCTCGAGCCAGACAACTGTGGACTTCACTTTTCCGCCCAGACCCCCCGTCATTGCGGTCAGCTTTGCTGCGAGCACGTCGAGCCCCATCGCGTTCTCGCGCGATCGGCTGAATGTGCTCGCAGCCCACCTGCTCACCGGCGCCACGGTGCGCGTGATGAGTTACGGCTTCGACGACCTAGCTCTTGCGAGGAGTCGCGCACTGGCCATAGAGCGAATTCTTTGGCTTCATCGCAGCATTCATGTACGAGTGGTATTGATCACGAACGTGCACGGCGGCGTGGACCGGGTGGTAGCTCTCGCGCAGTGACGCGGACATTGTTTGTTGACGCGTCGCGCTGTTCACCTCATCTCGTGGACGGCGCACGTCGCGGTCGTTGATTACTCAATCGCGTTCTCGCGGCGTCACGGTCCACAACTAGAGCGACCTTGGGCCCGAACCTGCGCGTGAATTGAGTCTGAACGCGTGATCATACGTAATGAAGTGTCACCAGCGGTTCGTACTTTGGATACCGCCTGACAACGGCATCTGAGCAGTCACCGTGCGGGACTCATGCGCTGCAGTAGTAAGAACGCGAAGCCAGCCGATCCTCGCACGCAACTGGACAGCCGCTCGATGCACATCGTGGCATCTCGCCCTCAATCCCCCCAACGTTGAGTGCTGTTGATTGCACACTCGGCTGGCCAGTGAGCGGCCCATTCAACTACACAGTCATCCAGCCAATGAGCTTCCCAGAAATGTGCTACAATTGACGCATATGGAAACCATCGGAGTACGAGAACTCCAGCAGCACGCTTCAGCGGCACTCCGGCGTGTGGCGCGTGGTGAGACCCTCGGCGTCACTGATCGAGGTCGCCTGGTAGCAGTGTTGAGTGCTCCGTCAACGGCAACGGGCGCATCGGCGCTGGTTGCAGCCAACCGGGTGCAGTCCGCTCAGCGCGACCCGAGCGCGCTGCCCAAACCAGTTCGCGCCCTCAGATTGACGTCAGAGGTACTAAGCGAGTTGCGAGATGAGCGCTAGCTCATGGTGTGGTATCTCGATACATCGGCGTTTCTGAAATTGCTGACGATGGAAGAAGAATCAGAGACTATGCGACAATGGTTCATGTCGCACGATTCAGTCTGGTCGAGCCAACTGCTCCAGACTGAGGCACTTCGAGCGGGCGCACGTCTCGATATTGACACGACGGTGATCGAAGATGCACTGGATACCATTTCGTTGGTCATGCCGAGTGTCGCAACCTTCTACGCTGCTGGTCGGCTGTCGCCACCGTCACTTCGTTCGCTGGACGCACTGCACCTCGCCGCCGCGATGGAGATCGGCGCTGACCTGGAAGGGGTCATTTCCTACGACGAACGTCTCAGCGGCGCGGCGCGTGCAGTGTCTCTGACGGTTCTCACCCCGCGATGACGGGCGACGACCAGCGCGAGTAATCAGTCAGCGCCCGAGAACCGCGTGCACACGCACGCCGTCGTCACTGACCGCGTAGAACGCGAACTGGTCGAACGCTCGAGCGAGCGAGCGCGCGAAGTCCGGTTCACAACCGAAGAGCGCGAAGCCGAACTCATCGGGCCACTCACCCGAGGGATCGTGCGCAATACTCGCGCGCGTCGTGACACCGTGGGCCGCGAGCACAGCAGCGAGTTCCTCGCGACGTTCGTTGTTGTCCTGGACCTGATGCGAGTACGGGTTGTCGCTCGTGACGACCATGAACGAACCAAGTTCGCCCGCGGCGGCGAGGGCATCGAGCCACTGACCGTCGACCTGCACCAGCACCTGGGTCGGTGGGGACTGATAACTCGCCAGCAGATCAGGGCGAAGCGATGGTCGCTTGGCGATGACCGACTCCGCGAAGGCCACCGCGGCCCTCGTCGTTGCTGACGTGCGAGGACTCGCCGTCACGTCAAAGGCGTGCTGAGTGAAGGGCAGCTCCACGTAGTAGATGCGCGACAGCGCCACGCGACGGAACTTCTCGACGAAGTTCCGAGCGACCTGCACGTCGACGAGCGTGTCGTTGCCACCTTGGATCACGAGGAACGGCGGGGCGTCACGCGTGATGCGGTGGTGGGGGGACATCTGCTCGTAGAGCTCGGGGTGGTCCTCGTAGGGCTGTTGGACAACGCGACCCTCGAGCAGGATACGAAGACCCCGACCAAGGCCTCGCCAGTGCTCTTCGTCGCCGGTCATCTCGAGCACCCCATAGAGAGGGATGCACCCTCGCACCGACCAGTCGGTGACACCCTCGATATCGGAGGGCCGCCACGTCGGATCATCGGCACTGAGCGCCAACAACGCAGCCAAGTGACCGCCCGCCGATCCCCCCGCGACGATGACACGCTCGGGGTCGCCGCCGTAGCTCGCGATGTTCTTCTTGATCCACGCGAGTGTGCGCGTCACGTCCTCGATCTGTGCGGGCCAGGGGTTCTTCGGTGCGAGCCGGTAGTTGCAGGCAACGACCACCCACCCGCGCGCGACGAACTCGTGCAACATGGGACGACCCTGCTCACGCTTGTCGCCGAAGGTCCACGCGCCACCGTGGATGTAGAAGATCACCGGCGCACCCTTGGGTGACTGGGACGTGCGCCAGATGTCGAGGCGATGGCGCGCCTCGGGTCCGTAGGGGATGTTATGAAGTAGTTGCATACCCCGGGGGTGCAGTGGGACTTTCAACATGGTGCGCCACCACGAGCCGAACTGGTCGTCCTTGGGGTACTGCATGTCGAGGGGGGCACGAGGGCTCGTGCGCAACGCGCGACGCACGATGCCGCGCGAATAGAACTGGATGAACACGAGCACGAGGTTCTCTACGACCACGATGACTGCGAGCGTGACGACGAGGTCATCCAACCATTGGGTGCGTGGCCATCCCCACCACCAGAGCAGAACGACGAGCCCCAGCTGGAGAGTGATCGCCTGGACCGGCAACTCACCAGCCGCCCAGCCCACCGGGTAGGCGAGCGCGGCGAACACCCCCCGGCGACCAGGTCGAAGCGCGGTGAGGGCCGAGAGCAGCAACCACGCGGAGATTGCCGCTACGAGATAGGCCATACCCCATTGTGGTCGCACTCGCGTGCGAGGGGCAAACCTTCTCGTCAGACCTAGGCTGAGGCCATGGAGACTTGGCCCGCCTCACTCGAGAGACTGCGCGGAACCGTTGGCGTCTGGACGAGCACCCACGAGACGCTTCCCGCGGGCCAGAGTGGTGAGGTCGCGGCCGAGATCGAAGGACTCGGGTACTCGGCCATGTGGATCCCCGAGGCCTGGGGTCGCGAGTCGTTCACGAGTGCCAGCCTGCTGTTGTCGGCGACGTCGCAGCTCGCGATCGCGACCGGCATCACCAACATCTGGGGTCGAGACGCCGTCAATGCGGTAAACGCCACCAAGACCCTGAACGCCGCCTACGCTGACCGCTTCGTGCTCGGCCTCGGCGTCAGCCACCAGCCCCTCGTCGAGCGGCTTCGCGGCCACGAGTACCAGACGCCCCTTGAAGTGATGCGCGAGTACCTCGCTGCGATGGACGAAGCCCCAATGTTCGCGCCAGAAGGCCAGCACCCTTACGCCCGCGTACTCGCGGCGCTCGGTCCCAAGATGCTCGAACTCGGCGCCAGCGCCGCAAATGGCGTGTTGACCTATCTCGTCACCCCTGAGCACACCGGCTTTGCGCGCAGCATCGTCGGCGAAGCGTTCCTTGGCGTCGAGCAAGCCGTCGTACTCGGTCAGTCTCGTGAGGAGTTCCTTCGACGCGCGCACGCGTACCTCGAGATCTACACGGGACTCGAGAACTACAAGAACAACTGGCGCCGCCTCGGCTTCAGCGACCCCGATTTCGTTCGTGGTGGATCGGACCGGCTCTGTGACGCCATGGTCGTGCACGGAAACGAGCACGCGGTGCTCGCCGCCATTGACGAACACCGCGACGCTGGCGCCCATCACGTCTGTATCCAGGTGCTCGGTGAGGACCTGACAACACCACCGCTGCACGAGTGGCGTCTCATCGCAGACGCCCTCCGTCGCTAGTGGCGACGATTCGCATCACCCAGACATTCTCCGCCGCGCCTGATGTCCTCTGGGAGGAGTTACGGCAAATCCAACGGCACGTACTGTGGATGCACGACGCCGTTGCCATCACCTTCGAGACGGATCACCATGAAGGAGTCGGCACCCAGTTCCTCTGCACGACCAAGGTCGGTCCCTTCGTCACCCAGGACAAGATGGTGATCACGCGGTGGGTCGAGGAGAAGGTGATGGGCGTCGAGCACCGTGGACTCATTCGCGGAACGGGCACGTTCGAACTCAGCGCCCGCAGCGGTGGTAGTGAACTCACCTGGCGCGAGGCACTGGACTTCCCATGGTGGCTAGGTGGACCACTCGGCGCTTACGCGGCAACCCCGATACTTCGCCGCATTTGGCGCTCCAACCTCCGCACTCTCGCAGCACTCATCGAAAGGGTGTGACGCCGATCCGTCGTCGAGCCCAGCGCGATCAACCACGATCTCTCTCGGGGTCGATGATCACCACATCGGGGCTTCGCGGTCCACCGCGGATCCAACGCACGACCATCGCCACCATCCCGATCCACAGGGCCTCCACGAAGCCAATGCCGACCCACCCGAACGTGATCGTCAGGACGCCGATGAGGAATCCCTTCAGGATTCCAAAATGGATCATGCACGCGATCTCCAGAGGGAACCACGCGAACAGCCAACTGACGAATGGCGCGATGATGACCGCAGCCACGCGCCGCGACCAACCTAAGTAAATCCCCAATATCGCGGACACTACGAAACCGCTCGTTATGACGCCCGAGGACGGTGTCACCACCTCAACGAACAGGATCACCGTCATAGCAAGTGCCCAGAGCACCATTGGCGCCGTCACATTGCCCTTGGCGCGCTCTCTGAACTGGATGACGACGCTGCTCATACGTCCAACTTAGTCAGTGGACCGGTGGAGGGGTCACACCGTCACGGTACGCTGAACCTCATGGCCAAAGGCGTGATCGCACTGCTCGGTTCCGGTGAAACCGCGCCTGGTATGACCAAGATTCACCGAGAGATTTTCGCGCGACGAGAACGCGGCAATTCGGTGATCCTTGACACTACCTACGGGTTCCAGGAGAACGTTCCTCAAATGAGCAAGAAGCTCGAGGAATACTTCGCCACCTCTCTCAATGTCAAAATGGAGACCCTTCACTTCGCCTCCTATGAGGAGGCTAACGAGCTAGAGCGATCTAGGTTCAGCGCGAGAGTCAGAGGAGCGGACTACGTCTTCGCTGGCCCTGGCAGCCCTTCGTATGCACTTGCGCAATGGATGCCACTCAACTTCACCGATGATCTGCTTCGCGTGCTCGACAATGACGGTACTCTCTGTTTTTCTTCAGCGGCAGCACTCACTCTTGGTGCATCCACCGCGCCGATCTATGAGATATACAAAGTCGGCACTAAGCCCCACTGGATTCCCGGACTCGACGTACTCGGCGCCATCGGACTCAACTGCGCCGTCATTCCCCACTTCGACAACAACGAGGGAGGCAACTACGATACGAGATTCTGCTATCTCGGAGAACGGCGTCTTCACTACCTTGAAGGGCTTCTCCCAGACGGAGTTGCGACGCTGGGTATAGACGAGCACACGGCGCTCATCATCGAACTCGAATCGGACACACTCACCGTCAAGGGTCGAGGGAACGCCTATTGGCGCACCAACGAAGAAAGGGTCCTCACTAATGCTGAGACCATCGATTTGGCTCAACTCCGTGGCGCCAATGCATTTGTTCGCCCGCTACCCCAACCGATTTCATCAATTGAATCAAGCGAACTATCTACACTCGCAGAGAGTTTTCGTGAATTTGCCCCCGCCTCCTACGACACTCTGATTCGCCTCATTGAAGTCGCATCAGGTGCTCGCGACAACTATCTTGACCCGACCTCCTTGATCGAAGGTGTTCTCAACGTGCGCAGCATCGCTCGCGAGCAGGGTCACTACGACATCGCTGATCGCCTCAGAGATGTACTTACGAGCGCTGATCTCGAGATCAACGACGGTCCCAATGGATCAGAGTGGGCACCGACCAATTCCAAATAAGTCTCTGCACGCTGCACGAATCGCAGGCCGATGTAAGTCAAACATTTCATGACAACTTGTCACGTCAACTTCTGGTTGATAACGCACGCCTTGGAGCCGTGAGACCATATCCGCAACTGACCTAATGCAGGCTTCGTCGATATCCAATCTCGCTCATCACTTCGTTGCCCTAGGTGAACGCTGAATCCAAAAAGAACTTGCAGCAAAAAGCGGAAGACCCCCCTCTTTCGAGGGGGGTCTTCCGAAGAAAACTTACTGCTATGTACTGCCTACTTTGTGAGGTAGTTGACCTTCGCCATCTTGCCATTGGCAAGACGGATAGTGAAGGTGTGCCAGCCACGTGCAGCGCCAGCTTGGACGGTGACTCGAACAGTCAGCATCTTGCCGTTGTCCTTGATCACAACAGCCTTCACGCCAGCAGCGTTCGACGTCAACTTCGGCTGACCGTAGAAGCCACCACCCGTGATGGTGATGACCACAGTCTTACCAACAAGCGCCACGCCATGTGAACCGGTGGTGTGCAAGTTCGTAACCGTTGGCGTTGGCGGAGTCACAGCAGCGGCCAAGACCACAGCCGACGTCGCCTGTCCACCGTCATTGTTCCGAACAACCAAACTGGAAGCCGTCGTCCCAGCCGCACCAAACGTGCAAGTCACGGTCATTGAAGATGCAGAGGCCACCGAGACCGAACCACAAGTTCCGTTAGCGGTAGGAGTAACGATGGTGTTCTGCGCCGCGAAGTTCGAGCCAGTGATAGTGAAGACCGTCGTGCTACCGCCGGTCACCGTCGCTGGCGAAACTGCCGTGACTGTCGGACCTGCTTCTAGGAACAGTGCGTTCGACGAGTAAGCCAAGACCGGCACCGAAGCACCGCTCGGGTTGGTCAAGGTGTAGCCGTCAGACAGGTTTGTGTCATTCGCAGCAACGCTCAACGTAGCCGTCAACTTCGTGGAACTTACATAGGTGACATTCGAGACAGTCACGCCCGGGTCAGCAACATTGTTGGCGTTGACAAAACTTCCAATCGAGGCACCCGAAACGAAGCCGGTACCGTTGATGATAATTGGAAGATTCGTTGCACCAAGTCCTACGCCATTGCCTGCCGACGAGCTAATCGTCGTAGGTGACGCCAGCCATGAAGCATTGTTCTGCAATGTTCCCGCTGTTGGAGCGCCGCCGATAACGAGGCTGTATGTCGCAGTAACCGTGTTACCACCACTCAAGTACTGAGTAATGCTCAACGTAGGTCCGTTGCCAGCCAGGTAGTTTGAGTAGTCCGTCGCGTTTGGCGAGGCAGTCAGCGTAAGCGTTGCCGCCGTAGCGCTCTGCACTGCAAAGATGCCGTTGATACCCGATCCGCTGGAGACTGTCGCAGAAGTAGCACCCGAGAGGCCCGTGCCTGTCAACGTGATTGTCGTGCCTACTGATGCACCTACCGCGATACTGGCAGGAGTCTGTGAGGCAATAACTGGTCCGTTGACGCTCACTGCGCTACTCAAAGCGGCACTTGTGTAAGTTGATGCATTTGTTGCCGTCGCGTTGTACGGTCCCGAAAGCGTTCCACTTCCAGCAATCACGTAACAAGTGAGCACGGTACCCGCCACGTTCGAGTTGCAGGAACTCGCAGTGACTGATCCACCGCTAGTGCTCGTACCTGGGTGCAGTGCAACAGTCGTGTATGGACCAAACCCTTGCCCACTAAGAGCAACTGTCGTAGTTACTGAGGAAGCAACCGTAAGAGCTCCAGCAGGAGACGTCGTAGCTGAAGTCAAGGTCGGAACAGAGTGAGAGGCAACACCAACCGCAAAGCCCGACAAAATGTCTGACTGGGCGTTCGCAGTTGCACCTGTTGCTGGGTTCATGACCCATGCATCGTACAGATTGCTTCCAGCGTACGAGGTCACAGTAACGACACCCGTTGCAGCTGAAGTAGAAATCGTGCTAACAGCGTCATAGACAGGCGCAGTGAAAGTCAAAGCACCCGTCGGTGTGCCAGCTGCAATTGTCGCAGTGTGCGCAGAGTAACTGATCGCTGTCACCGTGGTGGAGTTGGTGATTCCGGTACCGGTCACCATGTCACCAACCGCAATGCCTGACAAGAAACTATTGTCCGACGCAAAGGTAAGTACTTGAGTTGCTTGTGAATATGCGCTTCCGGATGTGCCAGGGGTACCAGCAGCAGCCGAAGTCGAAGCAGCGGGGAATGCAAAGAAGTACATGTCACCAGTGACAGCCGTAGCGGTAGCACTGAGCGTCAATGTTCCACTTGCATTCGATTGAATGTACGTTCCGGCCGTGACGCCAGGGCCAGTTACGCGCATACCTGCCACGAGATTTGCATCCGCAGCGGCCATGACCAGCGAGGTGGTAGTACCCGAGTTGGTACCCGCCGCTAGAGCATAACCAATACCAGCGGTCCCGCCCGGCTCAAGTCCCGCACCGTTGAATACGACAGTTGCGGATGACGTCGTGTTAGCAGCTGGTGTGGCTACCGATGACGGGCTCACATTGTAGAGTCCGCTTGCGGTAACGGTCAGTGCTGAAGTTGTGTTGCCAACACCACCGTCTGGGTTCTCCACATATGCTGTGTACGCCGTACCTGCAGCAGCAGCGCCTGATGCAAAGTTGGCAGTGATGTTCGCGGTCAACGATGTGGCACTGACGCCAGCGACATTAGCAACCGTAAGTGGCAAGCCCGCAGTACCGGCGTTCGCCGAAACGACTGAGAACTGAAGTGTCCCTGTCGTCGAGAAACCTGTACCTGTGACGGTCACGCCCTCGGTCTGACCTGAAACGATCGTGTTAGGACTGAGTGACGTCACGGTAGGGGCCGCATTTACTGTGAATGCCGACGCCAAAGCCGTACTCGTATTGCCATTCTCCGTCAAAGTGATCGACTGGGCACCGGTCGTTGCTGCTGCTGGAGCACTAAATGAGCCCTTAATCTCAGTTGCCGAGACTTCTGTGACACTGGAGAACGTGACGGCACTGGCGCCTGATGCCACCAGTGAAACAGCTCCTCCATTGTAGTTGAGGTTCGACAAACCAGTCAGATCAAATGTACCTGATGCACCTTGACCGATTGACGTCTGTCCCGCAGTCATACCTGCGGTGGTTCCGGCCAAGTTGTTCGGCGTAAACGTGATGCTTGCCCCGGTGAGCGACGGCGTTGTTGCTGCCCCTGCCCCCGTTGCAACTGCCAGAGGCAGCGCAGCAGCGACAAGCAAGGCGCCGGCTGAAACAGCCTTCACCAGGTGTCGCGTTATCCGTTGTGGACTATTCATTTTTCATTCACTCCATTCATAAGGGCCGACGTGTGTAAGCCTTTAATTTTAGATCCAGCGGCACTGCGTGACTTCTCACAAGGTAGGGCCTCGTGACAGAACACGGCCGTTTCCTTAAGAGCAAGTATAGGTACAGCGCATGTGACGAGCGAATATGCCAACTTATTTTTGCTCGCGAGCTCGTTTGAAGACTCTTTTTGGACGCGTGAGAGAAATACCTGATGAAAAGGTATAAAATTTCATCGGTAGTGCGACCATGTTCGAACTCACTGCTAAGTTTCTAAATCGTAATAAAACTGTAAGGCGAGTTTTCTAGTCATCCGATGGTCTTTCGTGTCGGCGCGAACCCTCCAATTGAAGGCCGTTAGACACTTGAATTCTCGCTCGCAACGCACTAAATGAGCCGCGTCGACACTCGCCACCACTGCGGCATGCGACACCAGTTTCGAAAGCCAACTCGTTCGTAACGGTGCATCCGACGAAGGATTGACGGATTCTGTTTCTCCGACGGCGTCGGTCTCTCGACCAAGCACCACTTGAAGTAGGTCGTTTGCTCATCGTCGCGATGAATGACAACGGCGACTTCAGGGCATATAGATCGAGAGAAAAGCACTTCTGACACGAGGTTCGGGCGTGAGCCAAAACCTGTCCCGGGACTGGAGGGTTCACACCAATGGTAAACTCTGTTATCAGGAGTGACGCGGGTAACGTCCCATCGGATCGAGTCAGCCCCCCCCTGCGCCAAACGTCGAACCTGACGTCACCCTTTCTTAGAAGGGACTACTAGGCCACCGCGCAGCGGTTCGGACCGAGCTCCAATTCGGCGATGTCGCCACTCATTTCCTGGCGTCCGGCGTTCACGAGGACGATCGACTGGTAGTTCGGTGGTCGGTCCTTCACGCTCGCAATCGCCCAACTGACGAAGTCGTCCTCGTCGAGCGCCAGTGCCGGGAGCGAGTGGCGAAGCTCGCCCAGAGGACGCGAGACAAA
>DAIEHI010000107.1 GCA_027355725.1 Acidimicrobiaceae bacterium | reverse complement strand
CAACGTCGTGACCCCCATGCCGCTGCTCGAAGCTCACGGGGCCGACGCCCTTCGCTACTGGGCGGCGTCGGGTCGACCCGGCACCGACACCGCCATTGACGAGGCGCAGATGAAGATCGGTCGTCGACTCGCCATCAAGGTGCTCAACGTTTCTAAGTTCGTGCTCGGGCGCCTCGGGGGCGCCACACCCGAGCCGAGCGAGATCACCGAGCCGCTGGACCGTGACGTCATGGCGCTGCTCGCAAAGCTCATCAACGAAACAACGACTGCCTTCGAGGGGTACGACTACGCGCGCGCTCTCGAGCGCACCGAGGCGTTCTTCTGGTCGTTCTGCGACAACTACGTGGAACTCGCGAAGATCCGTGCCTACGGCGAGGAGGGTGACGACGCGACACGCTCGGCGCGCGCCACGCTCGCGATCTCCTTATCGGTGCTCCAGCGCCTGCTCGCGCCGTTCCTGCCCTTCGTGAGCGAGGAGGTGTGGCGTTGGTGGCACGACGGTTCGGTGCACCTCGCCGCGTGGCCGCGCGTTGAGGAATTCCCCGCCACGGCACCTGGAGAACCTGGCCACATCTACGCGGCCGTCGGCGACGTGCTCGAAGCGATTCGTCGAGAGAAGAGCACCCAGAAAGTCTCCCAGCGCGCCGAGGTGAGTCTGCTCGTCGTCGAAGGACCAACGACGTGGCTCGACGCCGTGCGCGCGGGTCAGTCGGACCTGCGCGACGCCGGTACGGTGGCGCTCTTTGACTTCACCGAAGCCAGTGAGCCACGTATCAGTGTGACGCTGGCGTAGCCAGCGGCCACCCGCCGACCTTTCGACCTTAAGGCCCAGTAGGGCTGCAACGTCTCTCGTCGCCCTCGAAATTCAAAAGGTGCGATCTGTGCACGAAGTAGTGCGCTGCCTTTCGAGACGTGCCATCCCCAAGCGACCATCTCTTCGCTCTCGTGACGCGCTGCACCTGGTCACCGCGATGGAGATCGGTGACGACCTTGAAGGATTCGTAACCTACGACGAGCGACTCGCCGACGCGGCGCACCGCGTAACTTGAAGTTCTCGTCCCGCGATGAATGGCCACTACGTACAACTCGAACGATCAGCCCTCGCGCCCGACGACGACGTGTACTTGCACACCATCATCGCTCACCGCGTAGAACGCGAACTGGTCGAACGCTCGAGCGAGCGAGCGCGCGAAGTCCGGTTCACAACCGAAGAGCGCGAAGCCGAACTCATCGGGCCACTCGCCCGAGGGATCGTGCGCAATACTCGCGCGCGTCGTGACACCGTGGGCCGCGAGCACAGCAGCGAGTTCCTCGCGACGTTCGTTGTTGTCCTGGACCTGATGCGAGTACGGGTTGTCGCTCGTGACCACCATGAACGAACCAAGTTCGCCCGCGGCGGCGAGGGCATCGAGCCACTGATCGTCGACCTGCACCAGCACCTGGGTCGGTGGGGACTGATAACTCGCCAGCAGATCAGGGCGAAGCGATGGTCGCTTGGCGATGACCGACTCGGCGAAGGCCACCGCGGCCCTCGTCGTTGCTGACGTGCGAGGACTCGCCGTCACGTCAAAGGCATGCTGAGTGAAGGGCAGCTCCACGTAGTAGATGCGCGACAGCGCCACGCGACGGAACTTCTCGACGAAGTTCCGAGCGACCTGCACGTCGACGAGCGTGTCGTTGCCACCTTGGATCACCAGGAACGGCGGGGCGTCGCGCGTGAT